>CAMBSN010000126.1 GCA_945870505.1 Candidatus Kuenenia stuttgartensis
GAGCATCGGCAGCGACACGTCTGCCGCCATCAACGAGCGGCTCTCGAGTTGCTCACATTCGAGTCGCGGCCGACAGCAAGATCGGGCACGCATAAAAAGTCTCCTCGAGCCGCGACGGCGTTGCCGCGACCGGTTTCTTCTGCTGCCCCTCTACAGAACTGTACGGATGACGTGCCCTGGTCAGGCAAAACGCTGTTTTCCGGCCCCTTCCGAGAGAGACACATGGGTGGCCACGACCGAGATTCCAGGCCCTCGCCCAGAAGTTTCCCAAACCTTCCCCAGGCCCGATGGACGTGGTGGGTCATTATGCGCGTTTCCTTTTTTCCGCCGGGCTCGTACTGCTAGCCGCCCGAGGAGCCTTCCGCGACGCGCCCGCCGACGGCATGCCCGCCGGTCGCGTCCTCGCCGCGCTTTCCAATGTTCCCGATCGCCAGCGATGTGACGGCTTTCCGCAGCCGGCGATTCAGGGCAAACACCCCGTGGTAGCGATACCGGTGTTTTCGCGGCGGCGGCACAAGGTCCGCCACACGATCAAGGAACTCAGCCCCACTAATAGTCCCGATCGGGATTTTTCGCCCCTGTTACGAGGGTTTTTGAGCGTGGAAATCAATGCAAACGCAAGTTATGTTCCCGATCGGTATTATTTTCTTTTTTTGAAAGGCGGAAATGGGGTAGAGTTGTTCCAGATGGCCTAAATGTTCCCGTTCGGGAACAAATCAGGCCGAAAAGAGCAGGTATGACCAAGGAATTTGAGGAAACCATCGGAACTTTCGTCCGGGACCGCCGCAAGGCGGGCCAGATGACGCAGCGCGAGCTGGGAGAACTGGCCGGTGTCGGCACGCGGTTCATTTCCGAGCTTGAACGTGGCAAACCGTCCGTCCGGCTAAGCGTCGTCAACAAGGTGCTCGCCGTATTCGGCAAGTCGCTGGGGATCGTCGATGCTCCCCGGCAGGATGAACAACGATGACAGAACGCCGCGCTATTGTGCGCCTCGATGGTCAGCCTGTCGGAACGCTGGTGGAAAGCGGCAAGCAGGTCGCGTTTGCTTACGATGCGCAGTGGCTAGCGCGACGCGATGCTGTTCCGGTGTCGCTCACCATTCCGCTGCGGACTGAGCCCTATGTCACTGAGGGGCTCCATCCCTACTTCGAGAATCTGCTGCCAGAAGGATGGTTGCTGGAGCTTGCGACCAAGAAGCTGAAGATTTCCAAGGACGACGCATTCGGCCTTCTTGTCGCCGCCTGTGCCGATTGCATCGGCGCGGTTGAAATCCTGCCGGCGGAGGCAGGCGCATGAGCCGCATCTGCCGAATCTGCCTTGAAAACGTGCGCGGCGAACTCGACTACCATGCCCGCTGCCTGCGGGCACTTTTTGGATCGGCCAAGGTGCCGCACCTCGATATCGAGCTAGGAAAGCTCCATACAGCAGCGCTGGCGATGGTCGGGCACACGTCATTATCTGGCATCCAAAAGAAGATCTCCGTAGGGCTTTCCGCTGATCGCGAAACACTCCAAGTCGAGGCTGAAGGCGGCCGCTATATCTTGAAGCCGCAGACGGAGACATATCCCTTCCTGCCCGAGAACGAACACGTCACCACGCAACTAGCAAGACTCGTTGGCATCGAAGTCGCGCCGAGCGGACTTGTTAGCCTCAAGGGCGGCTCCCTCGCCTATGTGGTGCGCCGTTTCGACCGCTTGACCAACGGGGGGAAACTTCGCCAGGAGGATTTCTGCCAGCTTGCGGAGAAGTCGCCCAAGGAGAAGTACGATGGCTCGGCAGAGTTCTGCGTCCGGCTGCTTCGCAAGTATGCGACGGAGCCGCTTGTCGAGATTCTCAAGCTCTACCGGCTGATGCTCTTCATCTGGTGGTCAGGCAATGGCGACATGCACCTCAAGAACTTCTCGCTGCTGACTGGCGAGGACGGCGTTATCCGGCTTACCCCGGCCTATGACTTGATCTGCACGCGGCTGGTGATCCCCGATGACCCACTCGCATTGCCTGTTGTGGGCAAGAACGAACGGCTCAATCGCGCCGATTGGCTTGAATTCGCCAACTACTGCAAACTTCCCGAGAAGCCAGCCGCCCGCGTATTGGATGAGCTAGTCGCGACCGGGGAAAAAGCAAAGGGCCTTCTCGATCGGAGCTTTCTTCCCGTGGAGCAGAAGAAGGAACTTCGACTACTGATCGAAAGTCGCAGTGAATCAGTGCAGTGACGACACGGTTACCGGCCATCAAAGAATCGCCCGGCCAATGGCACTTCCGCCAGCATTGCCGAGCTGATGAGCGGCCGGTGAGCCGAGTGCTGCCGTCTCGCTGGCCCCAAAAACGTTTCTCGGAACACCTGCGTTCCCCCCTTTGAGTGGCGGCTTTCTGGCGTCGGCGCTGAGGCTCTCCTCGTCCGGCCTCGTGGCGGCTTCGTTGGTGCCTCGCTTGCTGCAGCGCTCAGAGGCTGCGGATGTCGATCGCAGGCATCTCGTCAGGCAACGGTTGAAAGACGTCGCGATCGTCATGGGCCTGAACGAGCTTGTCCCAATCGGTGGGCGGCCCGCGGGCGGGAGAAACGGGCGGCGGTTCGAGCGGTTCGCCCAAGTGTGTCAGGATCTTCCGGATCGGCCCAGGCTTTGGTGGAACGCGGTCAGCCGGATGGCGCCGCCGCAGTTGGGGCAGTCGAGATAGCCGTGGAGCTCCTCCTCGAAGTAGCCCGGCACGGGCTGCTCAGCGCGGTCCCGCCACCGGAGCCAGCTCTCAAGGTTCTCGGAGACGACCTTGTGGAGCGGCGCCTTCTCAGGGCGGCGACGCTCGTCGCGACGAGACGGCGCCGGGCCGCCGTGTGGGCGGAGGCGGCTTCGCGCCGGAAACCCTGTGACTGCGGCGATCGCCGAGCGGCCCACTGCCGTGCCCCGAGCCGCTGTGATCGACAGACACAGGTTGAAAACCTGTGCTCCGTGGGGAGCCCGAGCCCCCGCGACGTAGCATCGTGCGCCCGTCACGGTGAGTAGGCCGGGGGCAGTGGGTCGCCGCGCTTCTCGACGGCGGCGCGGGTCGTGATGAACACCCACTCCTCGCCGTCCTTCTCCTTGACGATGTAAACGAGTTTTCCCTCAGGATTCGACTTCGCCAGGATCACGCGGAGGATCTCGTCGGCGGTCTTGTCCGTCTCGTCGAGCCCGAACGACTGGTTCTTCGTGATCCCCTCGAGTTGCAGGTCGCCGCCGAGGATCTCCATCGGCACGCCCGTCTCGTCCGACAGCATCTGGATCGACCGCTCGAGGTTGTCCTTCGCGAACGTGAGCGTCATCTTCCGGTTGAGCTTTTCCAGAGCGCTCTGCGGCTCGGCGGCAGACGGCTCAGCACTGGCATTGATCGTCGCGCCGGGCGTCTGGGCGAGGGCGAGTTCCGCTGCCAAGGCGATGTTGTGCGGGGCATGCCGCGGTAGGTAGGCATTGAGCAACACCCCCCTCCCCTCCGCGCCGCTCCGCAACTGGCCCGCGAGCACGCGGAGCATGCCGGGCAGCCGAAGCACGAGCATACGGCCGTACGGGTCGGGATTCAGAGACGTGCAGTAGGCCTCCACGGTGTCGGCGAGCCCCTCCACGCGTCCGCCGATCGCCGGGGCAAACGTCTTCGCCGGCACGTCGAGCGTGGCCACCGCGTCCATTTCTACATAACACTCGCCGCCGAAGTGGAGCGAGAGGGCCGCGGCCTGGAGTTCTTCGCCGAAGAGCCCATCCATCGGCTCGGCCAGTTTGGCAAGCGGCCCTGCCAGCACTGACTGGCCCGAGCTCATTAGATAGTGCGGCGAGCCGAAGAGCGTGACGTGGCGATCGGCATCGAGCATGCCCACGAGCGTCTCGAGGTCGCGGGGCAGCGCAGCCTTGAGCACGGCCGAGCCGTCGGCCGCGAGCGGCTTCGTTTCGCGAATGATCCGCGCGATGAGCGACTCCTGTGTCGCATCGTCGCCAATCGCGTCGTTCCTGGCCACCATGACCCTCGGGGCGATCACGAGCACCCGCCCTCCTTCGGCGTCTGGCAGCCAGAGTGAAAGCGTGTCGGTCTCGTGGACGATCTCTCCTTCGATCTCAACCGCCGTCGTCGGCCCCCATGCCGCCGCGCGTGCCGCCTCGTCGGCTGGCGCGGCATGCCCCTTCGCAAACCACACCGCGAAGCCGCCCACCGCCTCGTCCGGGCCGCCAGCCTGCCAGCCGGCCTGCACGAGTTCGATCGCCGCTGCATCGCCACCGCCGAGTTTCACGATCGTGTCGCAGGCCGCCTCCGCCGCGGCCCCGAGCGACGCGCGGAACAGCCGCCCCTCGTCGTCGGCCTCGATCTCCGCCAGCCGCACCAGCAGAACGAGCTGCGATCCAGGCGGCAGGTAGGCGAGCGACGGCGGCAGACCGTTCGTCGGCGAAGCCCACGGCAGGTCGGAGCTCTCCACGATCACCTGCGTCGCCGCCGTGGGTGGCAGCGACTCTGTCGAACTGGCCTCCGCATGCGATTCGGCGGGCTTCGGCGGGGGGCTCGACTGATGCGGCGAGGGATCCGTCTTCACCTCGGCCGCGACGCCGGGCTTTGTGTCCTTCGTGCCGACATCACGCTTCGTTGCCGGCCGGCGGGCTGCGTTCGCTCCGCGACGACGGGCAGCGCCGGCATCGAGCCGGCTTACCATCACCGCCGCTGCCGCCGCGAGCATCACCCCCGCCACGAGGCCGCCGATCATGCGAAGTCGTTTGGCACGCTGGCGCGCCCGTGGCGGTGATCGATCGCCGACGCGGGGCGGCATCGCAGCCGCCTGCCCAACCGGCTCGATGGCCGGCACCGCCAGGCCGAGGGCTCCCGCGATGGCATTGGCTGCCTCGCGGGCATCCCCGTAGCGCCGCGCGGGATCGCGAGCCATCATCCTGACCACAACGTCGTGAAGCGGCTGCGGCACCGACTCCGGAAGAGGTGCCGGGCCAAGCGTCGCCGCCGCCTTCACGGCGGTGACAACGCCGCCATCCCAGCACGGAGGCTGGCCCGAGAGCAGGGCGTGGAGCATGCCGCCAATCGCGTAGACGTCGGACCGCGGATCCGCGTGGCCGTCTGGCCGCAGCAGTTCCGGAGCCAGATAGGCCACTCGCCTGCCCAGCCTCGCGAGGCCTTCCTCGTCGCCCGCGGCCGGGGCGGGCGAGACGGCATGGGGATCGCCCGCCAGTGGAAACTGCAGGAGCCGCACGCGCCCGTTTCGCTCCGCTGCTCCGGCCAACGGCGGCTCGCGGCGGAGCACGTCGAGCGACAGGTGGCCATGAACCACACCACGGGAGTGCATCTCGCCGACCGCCTTGGCGATCTGCCAGGCGAGCACGCCCGCCTGCTGGGGCGGCAGCGGACCGAGGCGTTCCAGTTCGTCGGCGACATTCGTACCCGACACGAGTTCGCAGACGACGAACTTCACGCCATCCTGCTGCTCGAGCGACCAGGTGCGGCTCGTCGTCGGGTCGGTGGTGCCGTGGGCCGCGGTGGTGCGTTCGACGATGCTGGTCCACGCGCCACGCTCGCGGCACCGTTTTGCGCTCAGCACGATCACTGCCACGAGGCGGCCCGACGGCTCGTGGCGGGCCGTGAACAGAAGGCCGTCACCCTCCCGCTCGTGCCGTTCGAGCAGCCGATAGTCGCCCACGAAGAACGGGCCGGTGTCACCGATCAGAAGTCGCTTCGCCTGCCAGCGGGTGATCGCACCGCGACTCATGAGCCAGCCGGCGATCGCCTTCGCCGATCCGTCGCCGGCCGCGGCAGGGGGAGCGGCAGCATGCTCGGCGCGGAGCGCGGCCGCCGCATTCGGCTCGAGCAGCCGGGTGCGGACAAGCAACTGCCAGAGTTCGTCGGGCGTGGGTGCGGGCATGGTGTGTGAGGCGAAGTGGGCCGATGCCCCGATCGTACCGCGTGCAGCCACCGCCGGCGTAGGCGGCTGCGGCGGGCGCATTCCGGCCGCGGCTGTTATCATCCCCGACCCGCACGCGGGTTCCCACGGAGACTTGTTTCCATGCGCGGCAGTGACGCCACCCGGATCTACTTTGAGAGGGCGGCCGACGAACTCGACCTCTCCGCGAGCATGCGGCGACTGCTCGCCACGCCCAAGCGGGAAGTGCAGGTGCAGCTGCCCGTGGAGCGCGACTCCGGTGAGATCGCCACCTTCATCGGCTACCGCGTGCAGCACAACGACGCCCGCGGACCGTTCAAGGGAGGCTTGCGGTACCACCCGCAGGTCGACCTCGACGAGGTCCGGTCGCTGGCCGCGCTGATGACGTGGAAGACGGCCGTGGTCGACATCCCCTTCGGCGGTGCGAAGGGTGGCGTGGCGGTCGCTCCCAAGGATTGCTCGCTGCGGGAACTCGAACGGATCACACGGAAGTTGGTCGATGCCCTCCATGACGTCTTTGGCCCAGACGTCGACATCCCGGCCCCCGACATGGGCACCACGGCCGACATGATGGCCTGGATCATGAACCAGTACGGCCGCTACCACGGCTTCTCGCCAGGATGCGTGACCGGCAAGCCGGTCGAATACCACGGCATCCCGGGCCGCGAGGAGGCGACCGGGCGGGGCGTCGGCGGCCTCACGCTCAAGCTCTTGAGCAGGCTTGGCCGGAAGATCCCGGGCACGCGAGTCGCGATCCAGGGCTTTGGGAACGTCGGCTCCCATGCGGCAAAGTATCTCGCCGACTCTGAATGCAAAATCATCGCCGTCGGCGATGCGTCGGCCTCGTTTCGTAGCGACACGGGCCTCGACGTGCTCGAACTCCTCCGCCATGCCCGGTCCAACGGCGGCGGTCTCGCCGGCTTCACCGGAGGCGACGCGATAGCCCCCGCCGACCTCCTCGCGACCGACTGCGACGTGCTGATCCCGGCGGCTCTCGGGGGCGTGATCACCGCAGCCAACGCCGACGCGATCCGGGCGCCGATCATCATTGAAGCGGCCAACGCCCCGCTCGAGCCCGAGGCCGACGACCTGCTCGCGGCACGTGGCGTGACGGTGCTCCCCGACATCCTCGCCAACGCCGGCGGCGTGACGGCGAGTTGGTTTGAGTGGGTGCAGAACCGCCAGCACTACCAGTGGGGCCTCGACCGGGTCCGCGGTGAGCTCGACCGCATCCTCGGCCAGTCCTTCGAGCAGGTCTGGCATCTCTCGACATCGCGGAAGGTGCCGCTGCGCACGGCCGCTTACATGGTCGGCGTCGGCCGCGTGGCCCGCGCGACGGCGCTCGGCGGCGTGGGGTGACAGAGAAGCTTCCGCGTAGCACTCAGCGAGGGGCTGCCCATGCCCGTCGCCGGACGCTCACTTCGGCCCTCCAGGCCTTCGCTCGCTCGATGCTTCCTCCGCTTCGCCATCCTGGCTGCGCGTCGGAAGCAACGCCGGCTCCCGGGGCATGGGCAGCCCCTCGCTGTCACCCGTAGCACAGGTTTTCAACCTGTGCCATCCGCAGGTTGCCAACCTGCGGCTACGGGAGCCCACAGGTTGAAAACCTGTGCTACAGCAAACCGCAGATTGAAAACCTGCGCTACACGTAGGCCGCAGGTTGAAAACCTGTGCTACTTGGCGGGCCGCGGCAGGCCGGCGGCGTCGAGCACGACGGCGCGGGTCTCCACGGCCACGGGCTCGTCCTTCGCGACCGTGAGTTTCACCACCCAGCCCGTCCACTCCGGCGGGTCGCACGGGTAGTAGTCGAACACGAAGTTACCGAGGCTGTAGATGATCGGGGCGCCGCGATGCACGTCCACCGTCTGCGTCACGTGCGGGTGGCCGCCGATCACCGCCGCGGCGCCGGCATCGATCATCTTTCGTGCAAACAGCCGGTCGGCCTCCAGCGGGCCGGCCACGAGTTCGTCGCCCCAGTGAACGAACGGCACGACGACATCGGCCTGCTTCCGTGCGACCGCGATGTCGGCCAGCAGGTCGGCCTCGCGAAGCGGCGCCACGCCCGGGGTTGCATCGGTCGCGGCGTAATCCGCCGCGCGAAAGCCGTTGGCTGCGAGGATCGCGATCCGTAGGCCGTCCTTCTCCAGCACGATCGGCCTGCGGGCCTCGGCGAGCGTGCGGCCGGCACCAAACCTGCCGATCTTCTCGCGGTCGAGAATGTCGAGGGCCGCGACGAGGCCCTCGGGACCGAAGTCAAAGGCGTGGTTGTTGCCCAGCGACACCCCCGTGAAGTACCGCTTGAGAAATCGCGGCGCGTCTTCGGCGGCCCGAAACACGTAGGCCTTGTGTGCCAGTTTTCCAGCCCGACCAAGCACGCACTCCAGGTTGCCGATCGTGAAGTCGGCGTCGAGGAGTAGGTCGGCGCAGGCGGCAAACGGATCGCGGCCTGAGGCGATCGCATGCCCGGGGCCGTTGTCGAGCATCACGTCGCCGACAAACACCAGCGAGGCGGTGCCCGCGGGCGACGCCTTCCGCGCCGGGCTAGTCGTCTCATCAGCCCATCCGGACACTGTCGCGAGCAGGACCACCGACACGCAGAGCAGAAGATCGTGTCGCATGCTGCCCTCGCTCAGTGCTGTGCAGGCCGGTACCACTCGCCCCGGAGCCAG
>CAMBSN010000127.1 GCA_945870505.1 Candidatus Kuenenia stuttgartensis
GATCGTCGAGCGGGTGTCCCGCTTGACGAGGATGGCGTGGGCCGACGCCCCGATGGTGAGGGCCAGGATGGCGGCGGCCGTCAGGTGCGGCCACAGGGCCACAAACCACCGCCACGCCTCGGACGCCAGCATCTCCATATAGACAGAAACACTAGCAGACAGCCAGCGGGCAAAAGGCCCAGTTGCCAGAGGCAGCCATCAGGGCCTCTGGCGCGGACGAAAATCAGGATGCACCCCCCAATGGGGTGAGTTAATTCGCTCCACTTTGGCCAGGGGGGTGGAGCGATTCGCCCCACCCCCCTGGCCAAAGTGGGGCGAATCGCTCCACCCCTCCCCGGTAGCCGACTTCAGGATGCCAGCCTGCGGTTTCACCAAAAAACCGTTTTTTCTCGTGAAAAAGTCGCTGTTTTGGTGTCGGCCGCAATTCTTCAGAAAGTTTTTTGGGATTTGGCACGGTGATTGCAAGTGATTTCTTTTGGCCAAGGGGTCACTGAGACCTCGAAGCTCCGGAGCACCATCCGGACCACCTCACCTTTGTTTTGGAGACCTAGCCATGCAGTTCATCACCATCGGAGTGCTCACCGCACTCAGTTCCCTGCTCGCACTCGCCCCAGCCGCCAAGGCTGCAGACGCGTCCATCCTCGTTGCCAGCATCGACGCAGGCGTTCCGGCCGGTTCTCTGGCCTGGGCCGGGGAAAACGAGTCGACCTCAATCCTGACGTTCGCTCCGGTCGAACAGATCACCGAAGGCGAAGTCAACGTGAAGCTTATGACCGCCCTGGCCGCTCCCGAACCGCCGGCGATCGTGCTCGCGGGCATGGCCCTCGGTGGCCTGATCTGCGGCCGTTCGATCCTCAGCAAGCGTCGCAAGTCCACGAAGGAGACCACATGAGCGCCACTACCCGCGAGTCGGCTGTCAGGACCCTTACGGTTCTAGACGTCGTCCTCTGCCTGGTTCCGATCGGGCTGTTCGTATCGATCCTGACGCTTGTCTGACCAACTCTGATTTCAAAAACCTCCTCTGACGACTCTCTCAATCCCGAAAGAAGTGATGCCATGATGGTGATTGCCAACGATCTTGCCGGTGAACTGACCGCCACCCTCCCGGGTGTGGTGGTCGTCGATCCCCAGTTCGACGCTTACACGGCCCTCGCCGCCAGTGCCCGTCTGGGAAAGATCGACCTGCACATGCGGTCGAGCGGCAGTGGGGCTCTCAAACTGGCCGATCGAATCCAGGTTGACGCGTGGCTGATTGCCACCGAACTCGACGACATGTCGGGTGAGGATTTCGTGGGCCTGCTACAGGCCCGCCGTGGCGACGCAAAGATCGCCATGGTCGATGAAGCAACGATGGGTTCCCGGCGTTTCAACCTCGCTGAGCAGACCGGTCGTGAAGCCGGTGTCGACATGGTGCTGTCGACGCCGATCACGGTGGCCGATCTCGAGGAACTGCTGGGCCTGTCGATCGAGGAGCGTCGTCTCCGGTTTCCGGCAACCGCCGGACGCTCGTGGGCCGCACTCCCGGTCAGTGTTGGTGCGGCAATGATTGCCATCGCCGTGCTGATGATTGGCTGAACGGCAGCTGCCGTTCAGAGCGGATTCGAGACGAACGGGCCCCCGCGGCACCACCTGAGGTGGTGTAGTGCTGCGATCTGGCCCGTCGTCTCGAACGCGTTTCTATAGACCGGGTCGTGAAAGCCCTCGATATCGATGGCTCCCCGCCAGCCGCAGATGCGGAGCGTGTCGATGACCGCCCGCCAGTCGCTGTCGCCGAACCCTGGCAGGCGGTGCTGGACGTAGGGCACGCCGCCGCGAATGCCGTGTTCGCGAATCACGTGCCAGAGGAGATTCGCGTCTTTGCCGTGGATGTGCCAGATCCGCGAGTGGTATTTACGGAGCTGTGGGAGTGGGTCGGCGAAGCTGACAAGCTGGTGGCACGGCTCCCACTCCAGGCCGAGGACGGGGCTGTCCACGGCAGCGAAGATCGCGTCCCAGGCGTTTGGGGCGTGGGCGATATTCCAGTCGCCACTCTCCCACGTGCCTCGCTTCTCGCAGTTTTCAAACGCGATCCGGACGCCGCGGTCGGCGGCGCGACGGGCAAGCGGTCCGAAAACCTTCGCAAACGGCTCGTAGGACTCAGGCACGGGCCTCCCCGGGATCCGCCCGGCGAAGCCTGAAACGATGTCGCAGCCGAACAGGGTGGATGCGTCGATCAGCCGTTCCCAGTCGCGAACGGTTTCGGGGCTCGTGAGCGGGTTGCCATAGACCCCGATCGCGCTGATTCGCGGCGGCAGGTCGATCGCCTGATCGGCGTGGTCGTCGAGCGTGCGGCGGACCGCCGTCGCGAGGGCTGCCACGTCGAAATCGCCAACCGTGCGGCCGAAGCTGATTTGGAACGTTTCGAACCCGTGCGGCAGCAACTGGCGGATCACGTCGGCCGTCCGCTCGTGGGCCGGCACGAGCGTGCCGATTCGGATGTCGTCGTGGCCTTGCATGGCGGGAGAGTGTACCTCCGTGAACTCGGTGGCGGTACGATGCACCACATGCGTCTGCTGAGTTGGAATATTCACAAGGGCATCGGTGGTCGCGACCGCCGCTACTCACTGGAGCGGATCATCGCCTGCGTCGAGGCGGAAAACCCCGACCTCGTCTGCCTGCAGGAGGTCGATCGCCACGTCCGCCGCAGCGACCACCACGACCAGCCGCGGCTTCTAGCCCGCTACTTCCGCTGCCATGCCGTTTTTCAGCCGACCGTGGCTGTGGCCCGGGGAGGCTACGGCAACCTCGTGCTCTCGCGGTGGCCAGTCTCGAGCCGGCATCGGATCACGCTCCGCCAGGGATCGCGGAAGCCCCGCGGCGCCCAACTGATCGTGATCGACTCGCCCGAAGGCGCGTTGCACCTGGTGAACACGCACCTCGGGCTCGCGGAGGGAGAACGGCGGTGGCAGGTGGCGCGACTGCTGGGGCACATGCTCTTCCGCTCGGCCGATCCCCACCCGACGCTGATCATCGGTGACTTCAACGACTGGCGAAACACGCTGGCGGACGGCGTCCTCGCGGCGGGTGGATTTCGCCAGGTGACGGCGCCGATCTCGCGATTTCGCACGTTCCCGGCCTGGCTGCCGATCGGGTCGCTCGACAAGGCCTTCGTCCGCGGGCCGGTCGAGGTCCGACAGGCCCGCATCGTCCGCACGAGCCTCGCCAAGACAGCCAGCGACCATCTGCCGCTGGTGATCGACTTTCACCTGCGGTGAAGGATTATTCAGACGCCAGGCACTCGGCGGCGGCGGCGATCGTGCGGTCGATGTCGGCCTCGGTGTGGCACGTCGAGAAGAAGAGAGCCTCATACTGGCTGCACGGCATGTAGATGCCCCGATCGATCATGCCCCAGAAGAAGGCGGCGTAGCGGCCGGTGTCGCTCTGCGATGCGGTCTGCCAGCCGGTGACCGGCACCGGTTTGCTCCCCTGCTGAAAGAACATCGTCATCATGCTGCCGACACGGGCGATCCAGACCGTTGCGCCAGCGTCGGCGGCTGCGCGGCGGAACCCCGCTTCGAGCCGGCCGCCGATCCGCTCGAGGGCCTCGTAGGGCGGGCGGTCGCGGAGTTCCTCAAGCGTCGCCGTGCCCGCGGCGACGGCCAGCGGATTGCCCGAGAGCGTGCCGGCCTGGAAGACCTTTCCTGCCGGCAGGATGTGGTCCATCACGTCGGCGCGGCCGCCATACGCGCCCAGTGGTAGGCCGCCACCCACGATCTTGCCGAGCGTCGTCAGGTCGGGCTCGATGCCGAGGAGTTCCTGGGCGCCGCCAAGAGCCAGCCGGAAGCCCGTCATCACCTCGTCGCACACGAAGAGCGCACCGTGGCGATGGGTGAGATCGCGGATGGCAGCAAGGAACCCGGCGGTCGGCACCACCAGCCCCATGTTGCCGACCACGGGTTCCATGAGCACGGCCGCGATCGAGTCGCCGCGGTCGCGAAAAAGGTCTTCGAGCTGCTGCGGCTCGTTGTATTCGAGCACCAGCGTGTCTCGCGCCGTGCCGGCGGTGACGCCGGGCGAGTTTGGCACGCCGAGCGTGGCGGCCGCCGAGCCGGCCGCCACCAGCAGGCTGTCGGCATGGCCGTGATAGTTGCCGGCAAACTTCACGATCAGGTCGCGGCCGGTGAAGCCGCGGGCCAGCCGGACCGCACTCATCGCGGCCTCGGTGCCGGAACTCACCATTCGCACCTTCTCGATCGAGGGCACCGCCGCGACGATCAGCTCTGCAAGCCGGCTCTCAGCCTCGGTCGGAGCCCCGTAGGTGGTGCCGGTTGCGAGCGCCCGCTCGATCGCCGCGACTACCCGCGGATGCCGGTGGCCGAGGATCATTGGGCCCCAGGAGCCGATGTAGTCGAGATACGTCGTCCCATCGATATCGGTGAGGTGCTGCCCCTGCGCCGACGCAAAGAAGATCGGCTCCCCGCCGACGCCGCCGAATGCCCGGGCCGGCGAGTTGACGCCACCGGGGATCAGGGCTTTCGCCCGGGCGAAGGCCGCGAGGCTCTGGGGGCGTCGGGAGGCGGTGCGGCGGTGTGGTGCGGGGATGTCGTTTGTCATGGCGTGGCTTCGGGGTGGGCGAGTAGTCGTCGGGCTTCGGCGACCGCGGCGGCGACATGCGACCGCGGTCCGTAAATTTCGACAATGCCGCTGAGCAGCAAGCGTCGGCGCTCCAGCAGGGCGGCTCGGGCGGCGTCGTCTGTGGCGGTGGCGGCCTCCGCTGCGAGGCTGGCGGCCTCGGCGAGCGTCTCGGCGGCCTGCGCCGTGTCTTGTTCTCGTTCCCGAGCGGCGAGCGGACCGAGCCGCTCGAGTTGCCGGCGGACGAGATCGAGCCAGAGCGCCGGCTGCGCCTCCGGTGCCGCGTCGGCGGCCGGCGTGGCGATCGCCTCATCGGCGTGCAACGCGAGAATGGCTTCAAGCGCAGCCACGCAGGCAAGCGGGCTCTCGGCCTCGCGGGCCATCGCCGCGCGATACTCCCGCTCCAGCGGCATCATGGCGCGGTCGTCATCGCGACGGCGGCGGGCTCGCTTCTCGAGGGTGTCGAGGTCGAGTCGCCGGTCGTGTTCGCGGATGTCGGCCGCTCTCGCGTCGGCCGTA
Organism: Candidatus Kuenenia stuttgartensis; assembly: GCA_945870505.1. Lineage (GTDB taxonomy): Bacteria > Planctomycetota > Planctomycetia > Pirellulales > UBA1268 > QWPN01. The sequence continues at coordinate 5,131 of CAMBSN010000127.1, forward strand.
TGCTCCTCAAGAAACTGGTCGATCAGGGGCCGCGCGTCGCGGATGTCGGCCTGGGGATCGTTGGCGATCGCGGTGATCCGGGCGTGGAGTTCGTCGGCCGTCGGTGGCCGCAGCAGCGCGTAGGCCGCCGCGGCGACGAGCGCGAAAAGTCCGGCGGCTGCGACGATGCGGATCACGAGATCGCGATGTTCCTCGGCCGCCGCCTCGGCCCGACTGACGCGCTCGAGCTCCTCGACGGTGGTGAACCGGGTGGCGCGAGAGGCGGTGGCGCGGCTGGCGTCGGGTGCGGGCTCGGTCACCCGCTGCGGCAGTGCCGTGCGTGGTTCGGGCCTCGTGGGCATCGGCATCGTCTGGGCGTCGGCGGAACTACTTCCCGGGATGATCGCGGCCGCGGGCGGGGCGGTGTCGCCGCGAGTGAAGTCCCTGGTGGGTGCTTCCAGGTCGAGCCGGTCAGGCCTCTGCGGAGCGGCCGAGCCGTCGGTGCCGGCAACCGTGCCGCGGCGGCTCTCGTCGCAGTCGGTGGCCGCACTCGCCGGACCGAGCGTTACGCCGGGATCGAGGGGTGGCGGGGCGGTGGTCGGTGGAGCCGCGACGCCGGCCGTCGTGGCGATCACGGCGAGCTGTCGTCCCACGGCCAGGGCGCTGGCGGGCCGCTTGGTGGGATCCTTGGCGAGCAGCCGGTCGATCAGGTCGTCGAGCTCCTGGGGTATGTCGGCGACGCGGGAGGCGATCCGTGGTGGAGGCTCGTTCCGCTGCCGCTTGATCACGTCCGTCGCCTGTCCGCCGTGGAACGGCGGCCTGCCGGAGAGCATGGCGAACATCACGAGGCCGAGCGCATAGAGATCGACGCGATGGTCTACGGCCGTCCCGGCCGCCTGCTCCGGGGCCATGTATTCCGCCGTGCCCACGATCATCCCGCTCATCGTGTGACCGGTAGAACCGAACAGCCTGGCAATGCCAAAGTCGGCGAGCTTCACGGTGGCGTCGCCCGACGGCTCGTCTGGAAAGAGCAGGTTCGCCGGCTTCAGATCGCGGTGGACCACGCCGTGATCATGGGCCGACTTGAGGGCCCGGGTGATGGCGAGCGCAACGTCAACAGTCTCCCGCCAGGTGTACGTGCGGCCCGCGCGGAGCAGCTGCTCGAGGCTCCTGCCCCGGACGAGCTCCATCGCAAAGTAGGGCTGGCCATCCTCCTCGCCGAAGGCGAGCAGTTCCACGATGCAGGGATGCCGCAGGCTCTTGAGGGTCTCGATCTCGCCCGCGAACCGCTTGCGGCCAGCGGAGTCGTCGCCGAAGTGGGTGACGAGGGTCTTCACGGCGACGGTGCGGCCGGTGCTGCGATCCACCGCTTCGTAGACGGCCCCCATGCCGCCGCGGCCAAGCAGCGTGGAGATGGAATACGGTCCGAGCTGAGTCGGTGGCATGATTCGAGTGTAGTCGCCACGGCCTGCGAGCGGGACGGCCCCCACGCCTGCCGCCGTCGGGTACAACTGTCGCTGCTGCCGCAGCACGCGGCCAGACCGAGGAGGCACGATGACCGTTCAGGGCGACACCCGGCTCGTGCCTGCCGACACCAACCAGGCGCGGGGCCTGGCCGACTACGCGCTCGACTTCCTGGCTCGCGATCCGCGGCCGATCGGTGCGGCCACGATGCGGCTGCTGGAGCGGTTTCACCTCGACAGCGTGGGCTGCGGCGTCTCGGCCATTGCGGCTGGGGCGAATGCGCCGACCGTGCTCCGGCACGAGGCACTGGCGACGCCGCCGATGGCGGGCAGCCGAGGGGGCGTCTGCTTTGGCTCGGCTCGGCGGTGCCTCGTGGAGCGGGCGGTTGCCGCCAATGCTTCCGCGGTTCGCGAGTGGGATTCCAACGGCACCAACTTCGGCCACGACGCCGCCAAGGGGCGGACGGCGGGGGAGTTTGGCCACAACGACTACTACCCCGTGGCCGTCGCAGCGGCGGGCGAGGCGGGCCTTGGCGGCGACGCCACGCTCCGGCTGATGCTCCTGATCGATGAGATTCGCGGCCGGCTCGCCGAGGTGTTTGCGCTGCGGAAGTATGCGATCGATCACGTGCATCACGGCGCGGTCGCCTCGGCCGTCGCCTACGCCGCGGCGCTCGGGGGCACCGCCGACCAGATCGAGTCGGCCATCGGCATGGTCGTGGCCCACTACGTCCCCTTTCGCGCGATTCGGGCGGGCCACCAGCTTTCCGACAGCAAGGGGGCGTCGGCCGCGCTTTCGTCGGAGGTGGCGGTGATGTCTGCGCGGCGGGCGCTCGCCGGCTTCGTCGGCCCGCGAGACGTGTTTCGAAATCCGCTGGCCATCTATCGGAAGAACGAGCCCTGCCCCGCAGGCCGCAGCCCCTTCGATCTCGAGCTCGGCGTCGGCGGCGATGCCTTCGCGATCCACGCGATGCACTTCAAGCTCGGCCTCTACGAGCACCAGTCGGCAGGCGCGCTGCAGTCGCTGGTCGACCTCTTCGCGGCCCATCCGGGCCTGGCCGCCGATCTCGACGCGATCCGCGGGATCACCGTGCGGATCTACGAGCCGGCCTTTTCGATCATCGCCGATCCGGCGAAGCGGACGCCGACCACGCGGCAGTCGGCCGACCACTCGCTCCCGTTCATCCTCGCGAAGACGCTGCTCAAGGCCCGCGCGGCGGCACAGGCGGGGAACCCGATCGGCTGGGAGTCGCTCATGCTCCTGCCCAATGACTACTCCGACGAGGCGATTCGCGACCCGGCCGTGTCGCGGCTGATCGCCACGATGGCGATCGAGCATGGTGGCGAGGAGTATGACGCGCTCTATCCGGAGGGGATCCCGACGAGCGTGGCGATCGACCACGCCGCGCTCGGCCGCCTCGGCGGCGGGCTCGTGAAGTATCCGCTCGGCCATGCCCGGGCCGACGCGGCGCGGACCGCGGCGGTGGTGGACCTCAAGTTTGAGCGGCTTGTTTCCGGAGCCGTCGCGGATCCGGCCGCCCTCCGGGCCCGGATGTCGCTCGCGGCCGCGTCGCCGGCCCAGATCGCGGAGTTGTATGCGTTTCCCATTCACGGGTGTGATCCCGGTTGATAAGCCGATCGGTGCGACGTCGCGACGGGTCGTCGATGCTGTCGCCCGGGCGCTCGGCATGAAGACGGTCGGCCACGCGGGCACGCTCGATCCGCTCGCGGACGGCGTGGTGGTGGTGTGCGCCGGCCACGCCAC
>CAMBSN010000128.1 GCA_945870505.1 Candidatus Kuenenia stuttgartensis
GTGCAGCGTGTCACGTCACGTGCGGGAGGCGGTCGTAGATGATCGGGCTGCCGTCGGGCTCGGTGCCGACCTCAAACACGCGGAGCGCGTCGAACCACTCCATCAGTTCGGCCTTCGACATCAGCTTCGGCACCATCTCCCCCTCGACGAGATGCCCGAAGACGAGCTCCGCCTCGCCATGCAGCCGGTCGCGCACGGTGCTGGTCGCCTTCACGATCGACACCGATTCGCCGATCTGCTCGATCTCGACTTGATACCGGAGCACGTCACCGGGCATCGTGTCGAACTGAAACTCCGCCTTCGACACCTTGGCGAGCACCACCTGCCGGTTGTAGTCGATCGCGTCGATCACCAGCAGGCCCGCCGCCTGGGCGATCCCCTCGATCACCAGCGACGTCGGCATCACGGCCGACCCGGGGAAATGGTCGTGGAGATGCTCCTCCGACAGCGTCACCGTCTTGATGGCGACGGCCCGCTTGCAGCGGACGAACTCTTCGTAGCGGTCGATCCAGAACCAGCGCATCGGCATCCTCCGGCAGGGCATTCATCATCGCAGATGTCCGGGGGATCGACCACGTCGGCGATCATCTGCGGTAGGATGCTGCCATGGATGACCTCCCGGCCAGCCGCCGCGACGAGCCGTGGACGATTTCGGGCAACCTCGTCGATCCTCTGCGCCGGGTGATCCACCCCGCCACGCTCACGATCGCGGGCGGCCGGATCGCGTCGATCACCGACGATTCCAGTCCCCATGCCACGTGGCTGCTGCCGGGTTTCGTCGATGCCCACGTGCACGTCGAGAGTTCACTCCTACCCCCGGCTGAGTTTGCCAGGTTGGCCGTGGCCCATGGCACGGTGGCCACCGTCTCCGATCCGCATGAGATCGCCAACGTGCTCGGCGTTCCCGGCGTGGAGTTCATGCTCGACGACGCGCGGCAGTCGCCATTCACGTTTCACTTCGGCGCGCCATCCTGCGTGCCCGCCACGCCCTTCGACCACGCCGGGGCGGCGATTGACGCAGCCGGCGTGGCCGCGCTGCTCGATCGCCCCGAGATCGGCTACCTCTCGGAGATGATGAACTATCCCGGCGTGATCGCCGGCAATCGGGAGGTGCTCGCCAAGATCGCGGCGGCGAAGGCCTGCGACAAGCCGGTGGACGGCCACGCCCCGCGGCTCCGCGGCGCCGCGGCGGCTGCCTACGTGGCCGCCGGGATCAGCACCGATCACGAATGCGTGGCCCTCGAAGAGGCGCTCGAAAAAATCGCGCTCGGCATGAAGATCCTGATCCGCGAGGGCTCGGCCGCTCGCAACTTCGACGCGCTCGCAAGCCTGATCGACACGCACCCCGACCGAGTCATGCTCTGCAGCGACGACAAGCATCCCGATCAGCTCATCCTTGGCCACATCGACCAACTCGTGCGCCGGGCGCGGGCCCGCGGGAGCGACCTGTTCGACGTGCTGCAGGCGGCGTGCGTCAACCCGGTGCGGCATTATGGTCTGCCCGTGGGGCTGCTGCAGCCGGGAGACCGTGCCGACTTCCTCGAGGTGGACGACCTCGAGGGGCTCCGCATCCGCCGCGTGTTCGTGAACGGCCGGCTCGCAGCGGCCGACGGAGTCACGGTCTGGCCGCGGGTCGAGTCTCTTGCTCCCAACCGTTTCGACGCGAAGCCGAAGCGGCCTGACGACTTCGCCATCGTTGCGTCCACCGCCGGCCCAACTGCGACCGTGCGGGTGATCGAGGCCCTCGATGGGCAGCTCGTGACGGGCTCGTTGCGGCTGGCCGTGCCCGTGGCGGACGGCCGGCTCATGGCCGACCCGGCGAACGACATCCTCAAGATTGCCGTCGTCGATCGCTACGACGACCGGCCTCCGTCCGTGGCCTTCATCAAGAACATCGGCCTGAGGCACGGGGCGATCGCCTCGAGCGTGTCGCACGACTCCCACAACATCGTGGCCGTCGGCACGACCGATGCCGATCTCGCCCAGGCCGTGAACCTCGTGATCGAGTCGCGGGGCGGGCTCTCGGTGGCTGGTCCCGACGGCAGCGAGGTGCTACCGCTGCCAATCGCGGGGCTGATGTCGGATCGCCCGGGGCCAGACGTCGCCGCTGCCTACGCCGAACTCGACCGCCGGGCGAAGGCCCTCGGCTCGGGGCTCGCAGCTCCCTACATGACACTCTCGTTCATGGCGCTGCTCGTGATCCCATCGCTGAAACTCGGTCCGGCCGGCCTGTTCGACGTCGATGCCTTTCGGCCGGTGGATCTGGCGAGTTGACTGCAACCTCGCCGCATTCCGGCCGTTCAACTCGCATGGAGATGTCGCTTCCGAGCACCGAGTCGGGCCGACTTCCTCGCATCGCCATCGTCGGAGGCGGGCCGGGAGGGCTGCTCACAGCCTTTTTTCTGCAGCGGATGTCGAATCGTCCGCTCCGCACGACCCTCTTCGAGGCCAGCGGACGGCTGGGCGGTAAGGTGCTGACCCCCTCGTTCACGACCGCCCAGGTCCGTTACGAAGCCGGAGCCGCGGAACTCTACGACTACACGCCCGTCGGCGAGGATCCCCTGCGCGACCTCGTGGCCGAACTCGGACTGTCCACCACGCCGCTCGGCGGCTCTACCGTGGTGGTGGATGGCGATGCGATCGCAAATCTCGACGATCTCGCCGACTCACTCGGCGGTGACGCCCGCCGCGCCGTCGAGGCCTTCGATCTCCGCGCCCGCGGGATGATGACGCCGCGAGAGTTCTACGCATCCGATGGGGCCGCGCCAGCCGTTCTCCAACCATTCACCGGCGTCCTCGATCGCATCCGCCATCCGGCGGCCCGCCGCTACGTGGAGGCGATGATCCACAGCGACCTGGCCACGGAGCCAGACCTGACGAGCGCTTCGTACGGCCTGCAAAACTACCTGATGAATGACCCGGCCTACATGCGGCTCTACTGCATCGCCGGCGGCAACGAGCAACTCATCGATGCGATCGCGACCAGGATCACCGCCGACATCAGGCTCGGCACGACGGTGAGGGAGATCCGCGCGGTGAACGACGGTGGCTTCGAACTCGTCGCAGATCATGACCGCGGCGACGCGGGGGAACCATTCGACGCGGCTGTCGTGGCGCTGCCGCTGCAGCACCTCGCCGCCGTGCGGTTTGCCGGAGACGACCTCGCGGCCGCGATCCGTCGCCACGTCGCGCGGTTCGACCACCCGGCCCACTATCTCCGCGTGACGGCCCTCTTCAACGAGCCTTTCTGGCGAGGCCGGATCGACGGCGGCTACCTCATGCTCGACGCCTTCGGTGGCTGCTGCCTCTACGACGAGTCAGCCCGAGAACCCGAACCTCGACATGGGGTGCTCGGCTGGTTGCTCGGTGGCGCCGCCGCGGAGGAATGGGCTGCCCGCGATGACGACGCGCTCGTGGCGGCGATGCTCGACTCCCTCCCGGCATGGCTCGGCGACGCCCGCCCCCATCTGCTGGAGGCCCGGGTGCACCGCTGGACTGGAGCCGTCAGTGCGCTGCCCGGTGGCTGGCGGTCGCCCGGCATCGACCGCCGGCACCAGCCTGATCCGGCCGGTCATCCGCACCTGCTCGTCGTGGGAGACTATCTTTATGACAGCACGCTCAACGGCGTGCTCGACTCCGCGGACCACGTCGCGGGGTGGCTGGCTGCGGAGTTGACCTGAAACGATTCGCACATGAGCCTCGCCCTGAAAACGGTGACAGCCACCTTTTGCCGGTCGCCGAAGGCGACACGGCCCCGGCCATAGGCCGGGGTCTCCAGACAAAAGGTGGCTGTCACCGTTTTCTTTTTCAGGACTTCGGATGATCACCTCCCACCAGCAACTCGCCGATGCCGGCACGATCCCGGTGAGCGGACTCCCACCCGACACCACGGTCGAGCGGATGCCGCTCGCCGATGGCGGCGTCTTCGAGGTCGCCCTCGTGGCCATCCCGGCAGTCGAGGCGGCGGAGCACGACTCGGTGATCGCGGAACTCGTCGGTCGGGCGAGCTCGTGGGTCACGGCGGCCGCGCCCGGCGGCGACTCCCCGCTCGTCACGCCGCTCTACGGCACCCACGTCGTCTGGAGCCCTCGCCGCGCCGCGGCGCTCGGCCCGGCCGATCGACTCGCCACCATGCGGGCCGCCATCGTTGACTTCACCGACCGCGAGGCCGAACTCCGAGACATCGAGCGGCGGATCGCGGCGGCGCTCGAGCACGTTGATGGCGACGCGCCGCTCGCCTTTGAGTTTGACGAGCAGTCGCTCCCGCGGCGGCGTGAGATCGCGGGCCGCTTTCAAGACGCCATCTCCCTCCGTCGCCGGCTCGCGGTGCTGGCTCCGGCGGTCCACCGTCCGGCTCCACAGCCGCCCACGCTCGCCGGCCAGCTCGGTGAGCGGCTCCGGGACCGCACGCGGGTCGTGGAGCGACTCGACCACGCCGTCGAGCAGGCCGACCTGCTGGAGCGGGTCTACTCCGGCTGCGGCGACCGGGTGGCGGAGTTTGTCTCGTCACGTCGGCACCTGACGCTCGAGTGGGTGATCATCCTGCTCCTCGCGGCCGAGGTGGTCTTGATCATGATCGACCTGCTGGCGAACCGCACGCCATGACCGGTCGACGCGCGGCGACGCGGCTGGTGTCGATCGACCTGCTGCGGGCGGTCGCCATCGTCCTGATGACGCTGGTCCATTTCGTGGAGAACCTCGCTGGTTCCTACGATGTGGAAAACGGCCCGTTCATTGGTGCCAACCGCTACTGGTGGATGCCGACCGGGTTCGCAGCCCCGCTGTTCACGTTTCTCTCGGGGGTGAGTTACCGGCTCTGGGCCGACGCGCAGGCATCCCGTGGTCGCGATCCGGAAGAACTCTCGAAGATCACCGTCCGCCGCGGGCTGTTCCTGATCCTCTTCGGATTCGTGTTCAACGTGCTCGTCTGGATGCCGGAGGACGTCTTCAACTGGGACATCCTCACGCTGATCGGTACCGCGATGCTGGCCCTCAACGTCGCCCGCAGGACACCTCCGGCCGTCACGGTCGTGGCCTGCGGATTGCTCGTAGGGCTGGCGCCGGTGCTGCGGGCGGTCGCCGACTACCGCGCCTTCTGGGCGGAGGGGTTTTTCGACTACGACTTCACCGTCGCCGACGTGGTGACAGGTTTCCTCGCGACCGGCTACTTCCCCGTCTTCCCGTGGCTGGCGCTGCCGCTGGCCGGCTTCCTCGCGGCTCCCTTGATCTACGGCGGCGGCGACCGCACACCCCGTGCGGCACTGACCGCCGGCGGCCTCCTGCTGGCGTCGGCAATCGGCGTCATGCTGGCCCGGCCGCTCGTGCCGGCGCGTCTGATCACGCACGACCGGCTCTGGGCGATGTTTCCTCCGACCACAGCCTACGTGCTGGGCACGATCGGGGGCGGGATCGTGCTGGCCACGATCCTCCACCAGACGCTCGACGCCCGCGCCGATGGCCGAGGCCCGCTCCTGCGGATCGCCGGCGCGATGAGCCGTCACTCGCTCACGCTCTACGTCCTCCACCACGTCGCCCACGTCTGGCCGCTCTGGATCGCGGGCTTCGTCGTCAGCGGCGACCCAGACGCTTTCTGGCAGGTGGCGACCCCCGCCTCCACGGCGCTCGCCTGGGCGGTGGCGTTTCTCTTCCTGGTAGCGTGGCTCGCGGAGCGATTGGACCGCCCGGGCACTCCCTCGGCAGAATCGCTGCTCCGCTGGCTGTGCGAGCCGTAGGCCGCCGCCGCGGCCGATACGGGTCGCACGTGATCCTCGCGCGTCCGTTCGTACAAGCCCAACGCCGTGAGGCGTGGGGTGAACCACCAACAAACATCGTGTCCGCCGTGGTTCGCCCGCGGCCTCACGGCCGGTCGGCTTTCACTCGTCACGCATGCGACTCCCATGACACTCAATGCAAACCCGGATCGGCAGCCAGCGCCCCCTGGATCGCGATTCGCCCGCCTCGCCTGGATCCTGCTCGACTGGGCGGGCAGTGCCTTCTCGACTGTGCTGATCACGCTCGTCGTGGCCTACGTGGAGAAGGTCGTGTTCGCGGCCGGCGGCTGGGGCATGCCCGCCGGAGTGATCTGGGCCTGGACGCTCGCCGCCGCGATGCTCGTGTCGGCCATGCTCACGCCGTGGGCCGCGGCCTGGGCCGATCGCCGCCACGCCCACCAGCGGGCACTGGTCGCCAGCACGCTCGCCGGGGCAGGGGGCCTCGTCGCGCTCGCAGCGGTGCCTTCCTCGGCTGGGCCGGCGGTCGTGATGGCGATCATTGCCGCGGCCGTGGGCTTCGACCTCGCGCAGGTCTTCACGGGCAGCCTCTTGCCGCGGATCGCCGGCGACCGCGACGCCGACCGGCTCTCCGCGTATGGCTTCGCGGCGGGCTATGCCGGCGGCGCGATCGCGCTCGTCATCGCCACCACGATCGTGACGGCGCACGAGCGGCTTGGTCTCACGGCCGCCGGCGGCCTACGGCTCGCGTTCGTGGTCACCGCCGCGTGGTGGCTTGCGTTCTCGCTTCCCGCGTTGTTCGCCCGATTCGGTGACGGCGAGCAGGAGCGGCATGCCGCGACATCGGGCCGCGAACTCCTCGACTTCGCGCGAAGCCTCGCGCGGCCCGCCGGCACCGACGTCGGCCCGCGGCTGGGGGCGGTGCTGTTGGGATCGATGCTCGCCCTCGGCGCCGTGCAGACGGCGATCGCGCAGTTTTCGAGCCTGGCGCTCGAGCGATTCGAACTCGATGGCCCCGCACTCGTGCGGCTTGTCCTGCTCGTGCAGGCGGTGGCGCTGCCTGGGGCGCTCGCCATGGGCTGGCTCTCAGCGCGGTGGGGCCGGCGTGCAGCCGCCGCCCTGTGCCTCGGCGGCTGGGCAGCCGTGCTCGCGCTCGCCTGGTTCATCCAGACGCCGGGCCAGCTTCACGCGCTCGCCGTCCTCCTTGCCTTGGTGCTCGGCGGCATCCAGAGCGTGATTCGAGCCTCCGTCGCCGCACTCGCTCCGGAGGGGAGGGAAGGCGTCACGTTCGGCGTCATGCAGGTGGGCACGAAGCTCGCCGGGTTTGCCGCCAGCCTCGCCTTCGGCGCGGTGCAACTCACCACCGGTGATCCACGAGCGGGGCTCATCGCCCTGCTCGTGCAGATCGCCGCCGGTGCGTGGTTTCTGCTCAGCCCGCTTAGGAGAATGAAAGCCGACCGGCCGTAAGGTCGCGGGCGCGCTACGCTGAATGCGGCAGTTGTCATGGCCGCACCCCACGCCTCACGGCGTTGGGCTTGTACGAATGCATGGCGAGTAGCACAGGTTTTCAACCTGCGCCGAACATGCCGCAGGTTGAAAACCTGCGCTCCGCATGCGGAGTGAAAGCCGACCGGCCGTAAGGCCGCGGGCGCACCACGCTGGACTCGGCGCCTGTCACGGCCACCCGTCGGACTCGCTACTCGGCCCAGGCCGAAACCGGCACGCAGCTGCAGAAGAGGTTGCGATCGCCGTGGACGTTGTCCACGCGGCCCACCGGCGGCCAATACTTCTGCCGCACCAGCGCGGGCACCGGAAACGCCGCTTGCTCGCGCGAATACGGCCGCTGCCATCCGCTGGCCACCACATCGTCGGCCGTATGGGGCGCGTGCTTGAGCGGGTTGTCATCCTTTGGCCACGTGCCGTTCTCCACGTGCCGGATCTCTTCGCGGATCGCGATCATCGCCTCCACGAAGCGGTCGAGCTCCGCGAGCGGCTCGCTCTCCGTCGGCTCCACCATCAGTGTGCCCGGCACCGGGAAGCTGAGCGTCGGCGCGTGGAAGCCATAGTCGACCAGCCGCTTGGCCACGTCTTCAGCCGTCACACCGCTCGTCTCCTTGAGCGGCCGCAGGTCGAGGATGCACTCGTGGGCCACGCGGCCATTAACGCCCGCGTAGAGCGTGGGGTAGTGGTCGCGAAGCCGCGCGCTCACGTAGTTGGCCGAGAGGATCGCCACGGCCGTCGCCTGCCGCAGGCCGTCGCCGCCCATCATGCGGCAATACATCCAGCTGATCGGCAGCACTCCGGCATTGCCCAGCGGCGCGGCCGACACGGCGCCCACGTCGTTCACCGGCACGCCACCCGTCGCATGGCCGGGGAGGTGCGGCACGAGGTCCTCCACCACGCAGACGGG
>CAMBSN010000129.1 GCA_945870505.1 Candidatus Kuenenia stuttgartensis
CGGCGTGGCTTCACGCTCGTCGAGCTGCTGGTGGTGATTGCGATCATCGCCACGCTGATCGGCCTGCTCCTGCCCGCTGTGCAGTCGGCTCGTGAGGCGGCCAACCGTGCCGCCTGCTCCAACAAGATGAAGCAACTCGGCCTGGCAACGCACATGTATGGCAGTGCTCGCCGTGAGATGCTCCCCGCCGCGAACGATCGCATCTACCCTCCTGGGACTGGCGCGGGAGTTGCGGGCAAGATCGGTGCGTCCGCCCAGAGCGGCTACAGCTGGATTGTGATGCTTCTTCCCTACAATGAAAACTCCGCCCTCTACGATCGTATCAAGACAGCATCTAATGGCTTCTCGCTCCTTCCCATGGCGATCAGCAGCGGCACTTTCTTTAGCAATATCCAGCTTGCGGATCTACTCTGCCCGTCTTGGGGCGGCGACGCTATCCTGGCCAGCAACGGCAACATGGGCGCCACGTGCTACAAGGCGAATTCGGGACGGGGCGTTTGCGCTGGAACCCAGAGTCCGTGGCCGGCAGGCACGGCAACGACCGCTGGTCAGTGGCCGACCGAGGACGGGTACTTTCCGCTCTGTCCTCCCAGCGGCACGGGAAGCTTGACCAAGACGAACGGCGGACGCAGCCTAATGTCCAGTGACGGCACGTCGAAGTCGATTTTCCATTGGGAATCAAAAGAGGGTGGGAATCCAAAGCCCCTCACGACCGGTACACCCCCTGCCCGCACTTACAACTGTGCCTGGCCGCTCGGATTCCAGACGTGGCTCGTCGCCACCGGATCAGCCTCAACCGCCATCGGCAACGATCTTTCGAACCCCTATCCTGGCTCTAATCACGGCATAAACGTCTACCCGTTCTCGACCAGCATCGTGACTGGCTCAACGAGCGCTCCTGTGGCTATGAACTGGGGGCCGGGCAGCGACCATGCTGGCGGCCTCATGATGGTCGCGATGGGCGACGGGAGCGTCAGGTCGCTTGCCGCGGATACCAGCGGCAGCGTTGTCTTGGCCCTGGCCACGGTGAATGGTGGTGAGAACACGCCGTCCGAGTGATCGACTCCGCGTCGATCGGCGCCTGATCACCGTGTATCGAACGGCCCGGCCGGAGCTTTCGCTCCGGCCGGGTTTTTTTATGAATGACGGTCTGCCTGTTTGCCCGCTGCTTCATCGCGGCGGTATTCTCTCGCATCGTTCAAGCCTTTTCCTTCCGGAGCGTTTCGATGAGTGAGAACACGCCCAGCACCCACGCCACGATCAGCCGCCGCGATGTCCTCCGGGCGGCTGGCTCCACCGCCGCCGTCGCCTCAGCCACGCTCGGCATGCGGGGCGTGCATGCCGACAACCCGTCGGGCGAGACGCTCAAGGTAGGCCTGATCGGCGCTGGCGGCCGCGGCCGCGGCGCCATCGTGCAGACGCTTTCCGTGCCCGGTTCGAACGTGAAGCTCACCGCGATCGCCGACGCCTTCAAGGGTGGCATCGACGGCACGATGCGAGCCCTCAACGAGATGCAAGACAAGGTCGACTGCCCCGAAGATCGGCGGTACGACGGACTCGACGGCTACAAGCGAGTGATCGACGCCAGCGACCTCGTGATCCTCGCCACGCCCCCCGGCTTCCGGCCGTTCCATTTCGATGCAGCCGTGCAGGCCGGCAAGCACGTGTTCATGGAAAAGCCCGTCTGCGTCGATAGCTACGGAGCCCGGCGTGTGCTCGAAGCCGCGCGACAGGCCGACGAAAAGAAGCTGAAGGTCGTGGTTGGTCTTCAGCGTCGCTACCAGACCAACTACCGCGAGGCTCTCACCAAGGTTCGCGAAGGGATGATCGGCGACATCATCGGTGGTCAGGTCTATTGGAACGGCAGCGGCATCTGGTTCCGCGACCGCGAGCCCAACCAGACGGAGATGCAGTATCAGGTGAACAACTGGTACCACTTCAACTGGCTCAGCGGAGATCACATCTGCGAGCAGCACGTCCACAACATCGACATCGCCAACTGGTTCCTCGACAGCGTGCCGATCTCGGCCTACGGCGTCGGCGGCCGCCAGCAACGGGTGCCCGGCCAGTCGAGCGAAATCTACGACCACCACGCGGTCAACTTCACCTACCCCGGCGGCGTGCGGATCGCCAGCCAGTGCAAGCAGTTCCCCGGCGGCGAGAACCACGTTGAAGAGCACTTCCAGGGCACGAAAGGCATGCTCTCGCTGCACCCTGGATACGCCAAGATCACCGACCTGAGCGGCCAGGAACTCTGGAAGTTCTCCGGCGAGAATCCCGATCCCTACCAGGTGGAGCACGACGAACTCCACGCCGCGATCCGTAACGACACGCCCAAGAACGACGCCTACTACGGCGCGTCGTCGAGCTTCTCGTCGGTGCTGGGCCGGCTCGCCACCTACTCCGGCAAGACCTGGAAGTATGACGACACTCTGCAGTTCGACTTCCGCACGATGCCGGAGGATCCAACGTGGGAGACCACGCCGCCGACCGTGCCCGACAAGGACGGCAACTACCCGCTCCCCATGCCGGCCACCTTCAAGATCCAGTCGGTGACGAAGCCTGTTGTGTCATGATCGTCGGCGTGCCGCGGGAGACGAAGCGGGACGAATACCGCGTGGCCCTGCTGCCCGTGGGCGCCGAAGAACTCGTCCGCGCCGGGCATGCGGTGCTCATCGAGCGGAGTGCGGGCGCCGGCTCCGGCCTCCCTGACGAGGCCTACACCGCCGCGGGTGCGACGCTCGTTGACGGCCCGGCCGACGTGTTCGGGAAAGCCGACCTCGTGGTGAAGGTGAAGGAGCCGCAGCCGCAGGAGCTCTCCCTGATCCACCGCGGCCAGACGCTCTTCACCTACTTCCACTTCGCGGCCGACCGACAACTCACCGAGGGCTTCATGGCCACGGGAGCCACGGCCGTGGCCTACGAGACGCTCCGCGACGATCGCGGCCGCCTTCCGCTCCTGATCCCGATGAGCGAAGTGGCCGGCCGGATGAGCATTCAGGAGGGGGCAAAGTTCCTCGAGCGGCCGCAGATGGGCCGTGGCATCCTGCTGGGTGGCGTGCCCGGCGTGGCGCCCGCCAACGTGCTCGTCCTCGGAGCCGGCACGGTTGGGGCCAACGCCGCCAAGGTGGCTGCTGGCTTCGGAGCCAACATCGCCCTGCTCGACACGAGCCTCGAGCGACTCCGCTACCTCGACGACGTGACAGCCCCCAACATCGATTGCCTCTACTCCGATCGCCACACGATCCGCGAGCGGCTCGGCTGGGCCGACCTCGTGATCGGTAGCGTGCTGATCCCGGGCGCTCGCGCGCCACACCTCGTCGAACGCGACGACCTGAAGCTCATGAAGCCGGGATCGGTGATCATCGATGTGGCGATCGACCAAGGCGGCTGCGTGGCCACGAGCCGCCCGACGACCCACGCCGACCCGACCTACGTGGTGGATGACGTCGTCCACTACTGCGTGACAAACATGCCCGGAGCCGTCGGCCGCACGAGCACCTACGCGCTCTGCAACGCCACGCTGCCCTACGTGATCGACCTCGCAGATCGGGGCGTCGCGGCGGCGGCCCGCGCCTCCGCGGCGATCCGCTCGGCGGTAAACGTCTACGACGGCCGGCTCGTACAGCCGGCCGTGGCGGCCGCGTTTGGCCTGCCATGCGAGCCGTTCACCCCGTAGCCGCCTCCCTCCCCCGTAGCCGCAGGTTGGCAACCTGCGGAAAATCACGGCCCGCACCCGCTGCACGTGCAGGTTACCAACCTGCACCTACGACTCCCAACGCTTCCCCACGTAGCCGCAGGTTGGCAACCTGCGGAAAATCACCGCCTGCACTGCTGCACGTGCAAATTACCAACCGGCACCTACGACTCCCAACGCCTCTCCCCCGTAGCACAGGTTTCCAACCTGTGCCCTCATCCACCCCACCTCATGATCCCCACTTCGCTCCGCTGGGTTGACGCCGCTGCCGGCCACCTCGAACTCATCGATCAGACGCTCCTGCCCGCCCAGTTCGCGTGGCTCGCCTGCCACGACGTGCCCACCGTTGTCGAGGCGATCAAGAGCCTGCGGGTGCGCGGCGCCCCGGCGATCGGCATCGCGGGCGCCTATGGGATGGCGGTGGCCGCCGGCGAGGCGATCCGCGGCCAGATGGCCGCCAGCCACGCACGGGCTCACGTGCTCGCGCGGGCCGAGGAGCTCGCCACTGCCCGCCCCACGGCCGTGAACCTCCGCTGGGCGGTCGAGCGGTGCCTCCGGGCCATCGATAGACTCCCGGCAGAGTCCGACGCGACGACACTGGCCGAGACCCTGCTCGCGGAGGCCCTCGCGATCCACGACGAGGACCGGCGACTCTGCGAGGCGATCGGTCGGCACGGGGCCGCGGTGCTGCCCGAGGGAGGCGTGCTCACGCATTGCAACACGGGCGCCCTCGCCACCGGGGGCGCGGGCACCGCGCTCGCCGTGATCACCGCCGCCTGGGACTCGGGCCGTCGCTTCGAGGTGTTCGCCGACGAGACGCGGCCGCTCTTCCAGGGCGCGCGGCTCACCGCCTGGGAACTCGTGCAGCGCGGCATCCCGGTCACCGTGCTCTGCGACTCGGCCGCAGCCCACCTCCTCAAGACCGGACGGGTGGCCGCCTGCATCGTGGGGGCCGACCGAATCACCGCCAACGGTGACACCGCCAACAAAATCGGCACCTACGGCCTCGCCCTCCTCGCCGAGGCGCATGGCGTGCCGTTCTTCGTCGCTGCTCCGTCGAGCACGTTCGACTTCGCGCTCGACACCGGCGCGGAGATTCCGATCGAGGAACGGGCCGCGGCGGAGGTGCTGCGGCCGCTCGGCGCAGTGGCCGCGCCGGAAGGCGCCAAGGCATTCAATCCGGCGTTCGACGTGACGCCGGCGCGGCTGATCCGGGGCATCATCACGGAGAACGGCGTGGTCTCGCCCGTCACGCGAGAGCAAATCCGGGCGGTCCTCGGCACGTAGCCGCAGCGGCTTTTGCCCCCACGTAGCCGCAGGATGGCAACCTGCGGGAAAACATCCCGAATCCGCTGCAGGTGCAGGTTACCAACCTGCACCTACGATAGCGGCGGGGTAGACTTGCGGTTCTCCCGCTCATCCGTACCCCCATCCCCCCACCTGACGCCTGAGTTTGCATCCATGATTCCCCAGGTGGTCATCGTCGGCCGGCCCAACGTCGGGAAGTCGAGCCTGTTCAACTGGCTCATCGAGAAGCGGATCGCGATCGAAGACCCGACCGAAGGTGTCACCCGCGACCGACTCGTGCAGCGGATCGAACTCGACGGCCGGGTGCTCGAACTGGTTGACACGGGGGGCATGGGCTTCGACGACCCCGACGGCCTCACCGCCGAGATCGACCGGCAGATCGAAGCGGGCCTCGCCCATGCCGCCGTGGTGCTCTTCGTGGTTGACGTCCGCACCGGTATCGCGCCCGGAGATCTGGAGGTGGCCCAGCGGATCCGCCGGATCGGCTGCCCCGTGTTGCTGATCGTCAACAAGGCCGATGCCCCGAACTTCGATTCGGCGGCGCACGAGTTCTCGGCCCTCGGCTTCGGACCGCCGATCGTGGTCAGCGCAAAGCAGCACCGCAACCGCGGCCCCCTCGTGGACGCGATCTTCGAGCGACTGCCGCCGGCGTCAGCCGACGATCCCGATACGGCCGACCTCCCCGAAATGAAACTGGCGATGGTGGGCCGCCGCAACGTCGGCAAGAGCACGTTCGTCAACGCCCTGGCTCGCGAGGAGCGGGTGATCACCAGCCCCATCGCCGGTACCACCCGCGACAGCATCGACGTCCGCTTCGAGGTAGACGGCCGTTCGTTCCTGGCCATCGACACTCCCGGTCTGCGACGCACGAAGAGCCGCACCACCGACATCGACTTCTACTCCTCGCACCGGGCCCAGCGAAGCATCCGCCGGGCCGACGTGGTGCTGCTCTTCTTCGACGCCACGGAGCCAATCGGCAAGGTCGATAAGCAGCTCGCCGAGACGATCACCGAGGAGGCCAAGCCGGTGGTCTTCGTCGTCAACAAGTGGGATCTCTACGCAGCCGACGTGAAGAAGCGAGAGTGGAACCAGTACCTCCGCGACACGTTTCGCACGATGCCCTGGGCACCCGTCGCCTTTGTCACGGCGACCGAGAGTCGGAATGTGAAGGCGACGATCGACACGGCCCAGAGGCTCTACCGCCAGAGCCACCAACGGGTGGCCACGGCTCGGATCAACAACGTGCTCCGGATGGCGGTCGATACCAACCATCCGCCCGCCGACTCCCGCGGCCGGCCGGTGAGGCTCTACTTCGCCACCCAGGTCGAGGTTGCACCGCCAACGATCGTGATCTCGGCGAGCGCGCCGAAGAGTGTGTCGGAGCCGTACCGTCGATACTTGGTGAATGCGTTCCGCAAGGAACTCCCGTTCGACGAAGTACCGATCCGGCTCTACATCCGCGGCAAGACCAGCGACGACGCGAAGGACAAGTAGCACAGAATAAGTAGCACAGGTTGGCAACCTGTGCCTGTCCTCTTCCTCCCGTAGCACAGGTTTTCAACCTGTGTCTGTCCTCTTCCTCCCGTAGCACAGGTTTTCAACCTGTGCCCTGGTTTGTTCCGCAGGTTGAAAACCTGCGGCTCCTTCGGGCAACCTGCGGCTACGTGCGGCATCCCAACCTGCGGCTACGTCGGCTGACCGACCAGCCGCGAGATCGCCTCGACCTGCCGGCTCGTGAACGGCACGGGGCCCGCGAGCAGGTCGGGCTCGCGCTGCTCCTCTGGCACGAGCCGATCGACGATCGTGGCGACAAGGTCGTCGATTCCTTCGCCCGTGACAGCCGATGTGACGAGCGCCTCGGAAAGTCGCTCGCGCGGCATCCGATCGATCTTGGACACCACCACGAGTTCGTTCGGCCCGGCCTGACTGTCACCCGGCCGCATGTCATCCACCGGCACCACGCGGACGACGAGATCAGCGGCTTCCCGCGCCGCGGCGGCCCGCGCGATCCCCTCCCGCTCGGTGGCAGAGGCCGGTTCTTCGTCGTCGCGACTGCCGGCAGCATCGATGAGCTCAACGGCCCAGCCCCGGAGGACCGCAGGTGCAGCAACGACGTCACGGGTGGTACCCGGCACAGGGGCGACAAGGCTTCTGGCATGGCCGACGAGGGCGTTCATGAGGCTGCTTTTTCCGGCATTGACCCGTCCTGCGAGCACGACCCGCCACGGTGCCGCCAGCCGCAGGCCAACGCGGGCGGCTGCGAGCAGTCGCCCGGCAAGCGGCCGGGCGGCCGCCACCTCACCGCGGGCGACGTACCCAGAGAGTTGCTCGATGGCCGCGTCGAGTGATCCGGACGCCTGCCGGCAGAGAATCATGGCGGCCTTGGGGCCCCACACCCCGGGCAGGAGCGTGAGGGCCTCGTGGGCACATGGGGCTTCGTCGAGCCAGTCCTGCCACCCCGCCTGCGTCGCCCCCCCCTCCACGAGGCTCGCGAGCACGGCAGCCGGTGCGGCCGTGCCCCCATGGCCGTGGATCTCGACGCGGTTGGCTGAGTGACGGACGAGCACCACATCCTCCCCTGTCGGCCGCCACGAGCCGAACGCGATCGACCCGTCGGGCCGCTCCGCCACGGCCTCGGCTCCGCGAGCTACGAACAGCCGATTGACGAGATCGATCGCTCCACGGCCCCATACACCAACCACGGCGAGCGCCCCACGGCCCGGCGGCGTGAGCAGAGTCACGCGGATGGGCTGAAGGCCGGACCGTTCGCTGCGAGAAAGCGTCGTCACGACTGCCGATTCCCGGCGTGGAGCAGATTCATGGCCAACTGGATCGAGGAGGGGGGCGCGCCTGAAGGGCCAGCCCGTCGTGATCTCTTTCTACCGCATCGTCGTGCGACCGGAGTCGACCAAAAACGGTGACAGCCACCTTTTGTCTGCAGACCCCGGCCTTTGGCCGGGGCCGTGTCGCCTGCGGCGACCGGCAAAAGGTGGCTGTCACCGTTTTCAC
>CAMBSN010000130.1 GCA_945870505.1 Candidatus Kuenenia stuttgartensis
CCCTGCACATCCTGATCACGGATCTCGCGCTTCCTGCTCGTAGCCATGACGGGCACGATACCGTCGCCAGGGCGAGGGCGCAACTCGCCGCAGCCTGCCCGAATTGCCGGCCTTCTGGTGCGCAAATCCCGTGCCGAACAGGATTGGCAGGATGCCCGTAGCGAGCGTCCGGCGATGGGCACGGGCAGCCCCGAGCTTCGCGAAAGCGCGAGGCTCATGTGTGACCCGTATCAGTCGTAGATCGGGAAAAACGTCCCGAAGGCGCGTTCGCAGAACACGCCCGGATCGTTGAACCGGCAGTGCCGGTCGAGCCCGGTGATGGCCCGCATCTGAGCGTCGTCGAGCCTGAACGATTCCACGTCGAGGTTTTCGGCGAGCCGTTCGATCCGCGAGGTCTTCGGGATCACCGACGTGCCCCGCTGGACGCCCCAGCGGAGCACGACCTGCGCGGGCGTGCGGCCGGTCACCGCGGCGATCTCCTGCACCACCGAATGGCCGAGCACGGAGTCTTCCGAAGTCGCCATCCCGAGCGGCACATACGAGCCGGCGCCCAGTGGCGAATACGCCGTGACGGCGATCCCCGACTCCCCGCAGAATCGCAGCAGCTTCTGCTGCACCAGAAACGGATGCATCTCCACCTGAAGCACGGCCGGGGCGATACGGGCCCGCGCGGCCAACTCACGAATCACGCCGACGGGGCAGTTGCACAGGCCGATCCGCTTGACGAGCCCTGTCTCCACGAGCCGCTCCATCGCCCCCCAGGTGTCGGCGAGCGGCACCTCGATCGGATGCATCCGTGGAGCGGGCACGGCGGGGTCGCGAACCCAGCCGGGCGGATAGCGCTCCTCAAACGGCACGAACTCGAGCGGAATGGGAAAGTGGATGAGGTACAGGTCGAGATGGTCGAGGCCAAGGTCGGCGAGCGTCCGCTCGCAGGCCGCCCGCACCCGTGACGGCTCGTGGTAGGTGTTCCAGAGTTTCGACGTGATCCACAGATCGTCGCGGCGGCAATGGCCAGCCGCGACCGCGCGGCGAATCCCCTCCCCCGCCTCCCGCTCATTGCCGTAATCGCAGGCCGAGTCGAGGTGGCGGTAGCCGATACGGATCGCCGCGTTGACGACGTCGGCCGTGCGGTCACGCTCGATCTTCCAGAGGCCGAGTCCGACTGCCGGAGGCCCTGCCGCGAAGCCCGCGGCGCCGCTCACCGGCCGCCGCCTTTCTTCTTGGCTTTCTTCAGGGTGGCTTTCTTCACGACCTTCTTCTTCACGACCTTCTTGCCGACCCGCTTGGCGGCCATCGGCTTCTTCGCCGCCGTAGCCCGGGCAGCCGGCTTCTTCTTGGCGGCCACCTTCTTCGCTGCGGGCTTCTTCTTCGCCACCTTCTTGCCGCGGGTCTTCGCCTTGAGTTGGGCGTGGACAGCGTCGGCCACCTCGTCGAGAAACTCGTGGGCCTCAGCGGCGAGATCCTCCGCCGAGAACGGCTCCACCTCGTCGATGATGAACACGGCCAGTTCGCCCCGTCGCTGGGCCGCCGACAGTTCCTTGTATTCGTCGAGCGTGAGGTCGTCGTGATCCTCGTCTTCACTCGTCAGAAACTCGAAGCCCACCCGGGCCTGCGGATCCCAGCCGTCGATGTGAAACTCCACGCCATACTCGCGAAACTGCACGTTCCGCTTGATCGCGTAACCGCGCTTCGTAAAGAGCCGCGACAGCAGGTCGCAGCCCTGGGTCTCGCTGAGCGTGTCGTACATCGGAAGCGGAACTCCTCGGGGGAAAACGGGGTGGTCGCGGCCGAACGCCGCCGCCGGCGAAGAATAGCCGATCTCGGCCGCAGCAGTCACCCAGGTGTTGGTAAAGTTGAGGCGACTCCTCGCCACCCCACGGACCGCACCATGATTCGCCGCTGCATCCGCGACGCCGCCGACTGGATCTCCCGGGTCATTCACCATCCCAGCGAGGAACTGACGCACTGGCAGGCGACGGCGCGGTTTTGGTACGACCTCGCGAGGGTGGGCGGCCGCCGGCTCCAGGAAGACCGCGCCTTGCAGATGGCCGCGGCCCTCGCCTTCCACACGCTGTTTGCCCTGATGCCGCTGGCGATCGTCAGCACGGCGCTCTTCAAGGGCATGCAGGGGACCGACAAACTGCAGTCGCTCGTCCACCAGCTCGTGCAGTCGGCCGGCCTCGACACGGTTCGGATCATGCCCGCCGACGGCACGGCCGGCACCGACACCGTGTCGCTCGGCACCTGGCTCGAAGACATGATCGGCACGTTCGGCACGATCGACCTGGAGACGCTCGGCCTGCTCGGCCTCGCCGCGATGATCTACGCGGCCGTGGCGATGATGGTGACGATCGAAGACTGCTTCAACACGATCTACCGCGCGCCCCAGGGCCGCTCCTGGCTGCGGCGAATGCCGGTCTACTGGACGGTGCTCACGGTGGGGCCGATCGGCATCGCACTTTTGTTCGTCGTCGACAGCCACGTGGGCCGGTGGATCGCTTCCGTGGAGGCCCGCGCCGGCCTGATCCACGTACTCGGCGTGGTCTGGAGTGTGGGCATCATCACGCTCATGCTCCTCGGCACCTTCGTGCTGCTTCCCAACACCCAGGTCTCGTGGCGGTCGGCGGTGGGCGGCGCCTTCGTCTCCGCAGTGCTCCTGCACATCGGCAAGGTGGGCCTCGCCGCCTACATCAACAACGCCTTCTCCTTCAGCCATCTCTACGGCCCGCTCGGCTTCGTGCCGGTGCTCATGCTCTGGACCTACGCGATGTGGATCTGCATTCTCTTCGGAGTGGAGGTCGCGGCGATCGTGCAGCGGCTCGGGGGTCGCCATGAGATCGACGAGGTGTCGCGGCTCCGCTCCCGCTCAGCGCTGCTCGATGCGACGTCGGTGCTGCTCTTGATGGAAGCGATCGCCGAGGGCTTTGAAGCCGGCAAAGCGGTGCCCCTCGCCGCGCTCGTTGAAGAGACGGGCCTGCCCGAGCCGGTGGCGACGGAGATCCTCGAGAAACTCGCCGCGGAGGGCTTCGTGCACCGCGTGGCGACGAATGTCGCCGCCTACACGCTCGCCCGGCCGCCGCAAGACATCTCCGCCGAGAGCCTCGTGGAGTTTGGCCAGGGCATGCTCCACGACCGCACTGGCAGCCGGAAGTCGCGCACGGTCGAGGCGCTCCGCCGCTCGCAGCGGGAACTGGCCGCCAACACCTCCCTTGCTACCCTCACTGATCGCGCGGTGGGGTGAGCGACTGCGCCAGCGGGCACGACGCAGCCGCGGACTCTCCGCTGCGGTAGCGGGCAAGCAGTTCCTTGGACCGCGCGGCGAGCATCCGGCGGACTTCACGACGCTTTCCCTTCACTCGCGGAATTGACATGGAGTCGTAGGCAGTGGTCTGGTGCCGCATCCAGGCGATCACGGCCGCCTCGGCCCGGCGCTCGATCGGGATTTGCTCGGTGCGGGCCACCGTGCCGCTGCCGACCGGGGTGGCGTGCGACGTGACGGCCGCAGCGAGCCGCTCGGCCAGCGTGGCATGCCGTTCGTGAAACCCGAGGAAGGCCCGAACGGCCGCGGCAAAGTCCTCCACGTACTCGGCCTGCGCGGCATCGCGTCGCTTCGCCGCCGAGGCCTGTCGCTTCGCATAGGCCTCCGTCGATCGCTCTGACTCGAGGTCGGCGCGAATCCGTTCCACCGTCGCGAGGTCCGCCCACACGCCCCGCGAAAACATCCTCCGGCCGACCTTTTCCTGCACCACCCAGTGATCGCCCGCCGCCTTGACCCGCCGCGTCAGCCCAGGATCACCCGGCGGCACGAGAATCCATCCGGCGGGCACGGCCACCACGGCCCCGTTCGCCGCGCGAACGGTCGAGTCGGTCGGCCCTGGCATATAAAGGTTTCCGGCCATCGGCTCCGAGATTCTCCTCGCGGACAGACGTATCGGCCACACAAGGCGCCACACTGTAACCCCATCCACCACCCCTCATGCCGCACGTCCCTCGCGTTCCCGGATCGCCCCCGCTCGTCGCCGCCATCGAGGCCGGGGGCACGAAGTTCGTCTGCGCCGTCGGCACCGGCCCAGGCGAGGGCATCCTCGCGCGGGAGCGGTTCGACACGGGCAGCGATCCAGCGAGGCTGCTCGACACGATCGCCGCCTGGTTCGTCGCCCAGCAGGAGGTGTGGGGCCTGATCGCCGCCCTCGGCGTAGCGTCGTTCGGGCCGGTTGACCTCGACGAACGTTCGCCG
Organism: Candidatus Kuenenia stuttgartensis; assembly: GCA_945870505.1. Classification (GTDB taxonomy): domain Bacteria; phylum Planctomycetota; class Planctomycetia; order Pirellulales; family UBA1268; genus QWPN01. Next base: position 4,241 of record CAMBSN010000130.1, read on the forward strand.
ACCCATGGCTTCATCACCACCACGCCCAAGCCGGGCTGGCAAAACGCCGACCTGCTCGGCTCCCTCCGCCGCGCGCTGCCGCGGATCCCTGTCGGCTTCGACACCGACGTGAATGGCGCGGCCCTCGGCGAGGGGCGGTGGGGCGCTGCCCGAGAACTCAACGATTTTCTCTACGTGACCGTCGGAACCGGCATCGGCGGCGGCGCAGTGGCGGGCGGCCGCGTGGTGCACGGCCTCGTGCATCCCGAGATGGGCCACATCCAGATGCCGCGGGTGCCGGGCGACGAGTTTGCGGGCGCGTGCCCCTACCACGGCCGCTGCTGGGAAGGCCTGTGCAGTGGCCCGGCGATCGCCGCGCGGGCGGGCATACCCGCCGAAGACCTGCCGCCCGACCATCCGGCATGGGACGCGACGATCCGCTCGATGGGCCACGCGCTGGCCACACTCACCTGCGTGCTCTCGCCGCGGCGGATCGTGCTCGGCGGCAGCGTCCGCAAGGGAGGCCGACTCGGCGAGGAGCGGTTCTTCACGGGCGTGCGGCGGGCGTTCCGCGAGACGCTGGCCGGCTACGTGCTGTCGCCGGCCCTCGACGAGCACGGCATCAACACCTTCATCGTCCCGCCCGCGCTCGGCGACGACGCCGGCGTGTGCGGGGCGATCGCCCTGGCCCACGACGCCGCCGGCTGGCGTCTAAGCCCAACGCCGTAAGGCGTGGGGCGAACCGCCGCCAGACCCCGCTATTTTCGGCGTTTGCGGCTCGGTTTCAGGCCGCTATCTTCCCGCCTTGGCGTTTCGCTTCCCGGTGGGTGACTCATGCGCGGTGCTGCACGCGGACTCCTCTTCTTTTTCCTCGCCGCCACGGCGGCCGTCGCCTCCGCACGGGAATACGTCATCCGCGGCGTTGATGATCCCGCCCCCGATCTCCTCGCGCGGTCGCTCGCCAACGACAACGGCCTGCTGTTGCTCACCAGCCCGCTCACCACGCGGAAGGTGTATCTCGCCGCGGTCATCGACAAAACTACGCTCGCGCTGCAACACGCCGGCCACCCCGACGCCAAGGCAACGGCCACCGTCGAAACCGGCACCGATGGCGACCGCGTGATCATCGACGCCGTCCCCGGCGCACGCCACCTCGCGGCCTCGATCGAAATCACGGGCCTGCCCGACGACCTCGCCAGCGACCTCCGCGGGTGGCTGAAGTCGCCGCGGCCTCCGGCCGACGCGGTGCCCCGCGCGGTGGACACCGAGAGCGGTTGGAGCGGGACGAGGTGGTTCGACCACCGCGGCCAACCGGCCCGCATGGAGCCCCCTCTCTGGAGCCGCGGCCAACCCGCCCCGTTCGATCCCCAGTACCTGCGGACCGTGCGCGCGGCGATCGCGCGGTTCCTCCGCGATCACGGCTCCTTCGCCGCGGCGCGGGGCGTGGAGAAGCCTCAGGCCGCCGGGGCGCGGTGCGACATCACGGTGGCCCGCGGCGACGACGGCGCGGTGCTCACGATCGCGTTTGCGAACGTGCCGCCGGCTGCCGTCCTCCGGGAAGTCGAGGTCGCGCCCGCTTCGCGGGTGTCGTCCGCCGTCCTTTGCGAGACGCTCGGCATCGAGATCGGCCGCACGGTCACCGAGCACGACAGGCTCGCCTGGCATGAGGCCCTGAGAGAATCGGGCCGCTTCGTCCGCCACGACGTGAAGTTCAAGGAAACCAAGCCCGACGCCAGCGGTGTGACCGGCATCGTCGCAATCTTTGACCTCGCAGCCTATCCCCACGTACCACCCCTCGGCGAGCCGCTCTCCCGCGAGGAGGAGGTGATGCTGCGTTTCCGGTCGTGGCTGCTCGACACGCTCGCGAACGACGACGACCTCACCGTCGGCTGGCATCGCAACGCCGACGAGCCAGCTACCGCGTCGCTCGCGATCTCCACCCGCGACGGTGCGCTCCTCACGTGCCTGCCCGGCACCGACGACGCCTGCGGCATAACGGCGAGCGGCCTCGGGCTCGGATGGTACCTGCCCCGATCCGCGGGCCGGTTCGAGGTGCCGTTGCCGGTGAAGGTTCGCGGCTGTTTCACCGTCGCCCTCGACCTCACCGAAACGAGCGACCGCGGCCGCTACTCCTACCCTCGCAAGTTCACCGTGGGCGCCGCACTCGAACCGCGGCCGCGCGATGCCGAGGCGGCCGTCGCCATCACTGCCCGGATCGAGCCGGTCGCCTGCCTGTCGCTCGTGCACGGGCCGGAGTCGCAGGTCCGCTGGGAAGACGACGTGCTCGTGGTCGCCGAACGCGGCGCCGAGGCCCGTTTCGACGGGCCATCGGGGCGGATCGTCTCAATTCACGCGCCTGACGGATCGACGGTCGCCGTTGGAGCGACGCCAGGGCTCCTCGCCCGTGATCTCGGAACGCTCCGCGACCGGGCCGGCGCCGACGCCTACCGCGCCGACGCCCCAATCACGTCGCTGGTCGAGTTCATCGCCGCCGACGGGTTTCTCGACGCCGCGGGTCGGATCTCCGCAGCAGCGGGCTTCACCGAGGCCTTCACCACGTGGCGACCGCGGATCGGCACCGTCGCCGCCAACCTCCTCGAGATGGCGGGCCGCGGCGGCTTTGCCACCGCCGACTCACGAGTTGAGACCGCCATTGCCCAGTTGGCCGAAGACGACTCGCAGCCCCTGCCCGTGATCCCGACGGCTCCGACCGCCGGCCCGACCGACACGTGGTCGATGCTCACCCTCGCCACGACCACGCAAGCCTGGCGGTGGCTCGACGAGTCGTGTGGCCGCGACACCTGGCCCTGCGCCCTGGTGCGGATCGCGACGCTCGCGGCTGGAAAAGACTCCACCGGCGCGCTCTGGGAGATCACGTCGCTGATGGCGAACACGCACTACGGTCCGATTGCCAACCTCGCTGCCGCCAACCTGATCCCGATCGAAACCATGGCCGTGTCGTTTGCGAGGCAGGGCCAGACGCGGCTCTCCACCGCCGCGTTCCATACCGACTGCGAGGCCGTCCGCGCCGTGCTCGCCGACTGCGGCCTCGACCGCTGCGGCGTGGCGCTCGTCCGCTCGCTCGATGACGACGAGGCCCGTGCGATCGGGGGCAACTTCTTCGGCGACCCAAGCGCCCTGCTGCCGCTCGTCCACGACCTTCGCGGCTGTGAGTCGGAAGACGCCGCTCTTGCCAACTTCCCAGCGGCGCTCGACCACTGGTGGGACTCGTCCCTGCGATCGCTGGTGGCGTCTGCTCTCGCCGCCAAGACCGACCTCAAAACGGCCGACAAGCCCGACACCGATCAGACACCGCGGCGGTGACGCCGCAGGGGCTGTTCGCTATGGGTTGCCCCGAATCGATGCGGCGTGGGTACAGGCACAGGTTGAAAACCTGTGCTACGGGGCAACGATTCAGCGAGGGGCTGCCCGTGCTCCGAGAGCCGGCGTTGGCGGCAAGCGAAGGCGGGATGCCGAGAGCGCTGCCGGCATCGAGTGAGCGGAGGGCAGGATGCCAATCCTGTTCGGCACGGGATTTGCGCACCAGAAGGCCGGCAATTCGGGCAGGCTGCGGCGAGTTGCGCCCTCGCCCTGGCGACGGTATCGTGCCCGTCATG
>CAMBSN010000131.1 GCA_945870505.1 Candidatus Kuenenia stuttgartensis
GTCGCCGCCGCTCACGCCGGCCGCCACTGGGCGTTGAAGGCGATCGAGATCCGGGGCGTGTCGGCCGTGCTGGGGTGGACGAAGTGATAGAGCCAACTGGGAAACAGCACGAGCAGCCCCGGCACCGGGCGGATGACAATCCGCTGGCCATAGGGGCTGCCTGGGGTATCGACCATCTCGGTGAACGACCGCGGATCGTAGAACTCGAGCGCTCCGGCGAGCGACCCCGCCTCCGAGGCGGTCGCCACGTAGTAGCAGCCCGACCAGGAACTGCTCGGATGGTTGTGCATGCGGTGGTAGTTGCCGCGGCGGGCGACATTGGCCCAGGCCATCACCCGGAACCCGCCCCGCGGGGCGGCCGTGCCACGGGCCTGCACCTCGGGGAGTTGCCCGGTCGCCTGCACCATGCGGCCAAGCCCTTCCGAAAACCAGCCGCGAAGCGCCACGATCTCGTCGCCGGGCCAGTCGAGCAGGTCGTTCTGGGAATGCCAGCCGCCCTGATTGGCGTAGTCGTGGCTTGGCTGGGCGGCCTCACGTTCGAGCACGACCTCCGTGAGCCGCGCGTTGATCGCCTCCGTGCCCGGAATCTGGAACCGGCCGATAAGCGTGGGGAACGCAAGGGCGACGTGGCCGTCGGCCGGCAGGCTGGGAGTCGTCATGCAAACCACCGTGCGTTGAGGGGAGGGAACGATGCCCGACACCGAGCGATTTGACCTGCAGGGCTTTCAGGCCTGGCCGACGATGCTCTTCACGCGCCGCTGGCGTGAGTTCGCCGGCGAATGCCCCGACATCATAGCCTTTCTCCGCGAGCTTCAATCGCGTCAGGCCAGTGCCGTTGACAGTAACGTCGCGGTTGCCGCCAAGTCGGGCCGCGGGCTCTACGAGAGCGACTTCGATCTCTTCGCGCAGCCTCACGAAAACCTCACGAAACTCCGCCGCTTCATCGAGTCGTCGCTGGCGATGGCGGCGAGCGTGGCCAATGGCCAGGCCGTGCCGCCGCAGGACCTCGCGGTGACGATCGTGGACAGCTGGTATCACATCACCAACGATGGCGGCTTTCACGACGCCCATCACCACCATGGCTGCAGCTGGTGCGGGATCGTCTACCTCCAGATCGGCGAGTCGGGGCGAGACGCTTCCGGTGGAGCCCCGAACGGCGGCAGCCGCTTCTATTCGCCGCTGATCACTGGCGGCCTATACCGGGACTATGGCAACAAGTATCTCAACGAAACGATGGACGTGCCGCTCGAGGATGGCCTGCTGGTGCTGTTTCCGTCGTATCTGCTTCACAGCGGCCTTCCCTACCGCGGCGGCGAGGATCGCGTGCTGATCGCCTTCAACGCCCACGTGCACATCCGCGAGGGAAGTCCCTCGGCCACCCGTTTCAGAGGAGCACACTGACATGCGGCTGATCGCCCCCCTGCACCTTGGCGCCGCTCTGCTGGCGCTGATCTCCGCCTCCGGCCGAGCGGCCGACGATGGCCCCGACATCACCGCCACCGTGGGTCGGTCCGACGGCGACACGACCGTCCTGCCGGTCAACCAGATCGTGACGCCGGTGGGCCTGCAGGTGGAGCTGCCGGGACTGCGGCCGCAGGTGCTCGCCCTGTCGCCCGACGGCCGGATGCTCGCGACCTCCGGAAAGACCAACGAGATCGTCCTGCTCGATCCTGGCAGCGGCGAGGTCCTCGGCCGCGTGCGGCCCCCTGCGGACGACGCCCTCAGGCCGGCCGGCGACGACGATTCAGACCGGAATCTCAAGCCCGACGGGCAGGCGATCCAGAGTTACACGGGGCTCGTCTTCGCCCCCGATGGTCGCCGGCTCTACATGAGCAACGTGCATGGCTCGGTGAAGGTGTTCGCCGTGCGCGACGCGACGGTCGTGCCCTCGTACTCGATTCAGCTTCCTCCGGCCAACGCCCCGGAGCGGGCCCGCGACATTCCCAGCGGCCTCGCCGTCTCGGCTGACGGCAGCCGGCTCTACGTCTGCGGCAACCTCTCGAACCGGCTGTTCGAGATCGACGCGGCCACCGGCGACGTGCTCCGCACCTTCGACGTGGGTGTCGCTCCCTACGACGTGATCCTCGTGGGCGACCGGGCGTTCGTGAGCAACTGGGGCGGCCGCCGCCCTGGGCCGAACGACCTGACGGGACCGGCCGGCAAAGGGACGCGCGTCCGCGTCGATCCGGTTCGGCATATCGCCAGCGAGGGCACGGTGAGCGTTGTGGACCTCAAGACGGCACAACTTCGCGAGGTCTTCGTCGGGCTCCATGCCTCCGCCTTGGCCGTCGCGCCGGATGGCCGCCACGTCGTCTGCGCCAACTCGGCTGGCGACACGCTCAGCATCCTCAACGCCGCGACCGGCGACGTGGTGGACACGGCCTGGACGAAACGCACCCCGGCGGACCTCTACGGTGCGATGCCCAACGCCCTGGCCTTCTCCCCGGATGGCGAACGGCTCTATGTCTGCAACGGCGCGCAGAACGCGGTGGCGGTGATGGCCTGGGAGCCGGAGGAGAAAGGGGGCACGAAGCTGCTCGGCCTGATTCCGGTCGGCTGGCATCCGGGGGCTGTCGTCGTCGATCTAGCGCGGCAGCGGCTGGCAGTTGCCAACATCAAGGGGCTGCCCGTGAAGCCGAAGCCCCGCGGTGCCTCTGAAGGGTTCAACTCCCACCACTATCACGGCTCGGTGTCGATCCTGCCGATCCCCGGCGACAACGACCTACTGCCGCTCTCGGAACGCGTGGCCCGCAACATGCGTGGCGGAGCGATCCGCGACGCCCTTGCGCCGCCGCGGCCCGGCCAGCCGCCGCGGGTGATCCCCGAACGGATCGGTGAGCCGAGCCTGATCGAGCACGTGGTCTACGTGATCAAGGAAAACCGCACCTACGACCAGGTGCTCGGCGACATGCCCCAGGGCAACGGGCGGCCCGAACTCTGCATCTTTGGCGCCGAGATCACGCCCAACCAGCACGCGCTGGCCAGCGAGTTCGTGCTCCTCGACAACGCCTACTGCTGCGGCATCCTCTCGGCCGACGGTCACAACTGGAGCACCTCCGCCGTCGCCACCAACTACCTGGAGCGGAGCTTTGCGGGGTTTCCGCGGAGTTATCCCGACGGCATGGAGGACGCCGACACCGACGCCATCGCCTGGTCGCCGGCTGGCTTCCTCTGGGATAGCGCCATTAAGCACGGCAAGACGATCCGCAACTACGGCGAGTTCATGATGCCGCGGGTCCGCTGGCGGGATGCCACGCGGCCGGGCCGCCCCGACTTCGCCGCCTGCTTCGCGGGCTGGCGGGCGGGCCCCGGTGCAGGCGAGGTGACGTTTGCCAGCGAACCGGCGATCGAATCGCTGCGGCCGTGTTCGCCGCTCGACTGCGTGGGCTGGGACATGAGCGTGCCGGACCAGTTTCGGGCCGACTTCATCCTTCGCGAGCTCGCCGACTACGAGCGGCAGGGAAGCTACCCGAACCTCGTGATCATCTGCCTCCCGCAGGACCACACCAGCGGCACCGATCCCCGCTGCCCCACGCCCGCCGCCTGCGTCGCCGACAACGACCTGGCCTTCGGCCGGATCGTCGAGGCGCTGTCGAAGAGCCGATTCTGGCCGAAGATGGCGATCTTCGCGATCGAAGACGACCCACAGGATGGCTGGGATCACGTGAGCGGTTACCGCACGACGGTCTACGTCGCGGGCCCCCACGTGAAACGCGGGGCGACGGTCAGCACCCGCTACAACACCACGAGCATCCTGCGGACGATCGCCCAGATTCTCGGCATGCCACCGCTCAACCAGTTCGACGCCTCGGCCACTCCGATGACCGACTGCTTCACCGACGTCGCCGACCCGACGCCGTTCGTGGCCCGTCCGGCCACCGTGCCGCTCGACCAGATGAACGCCGATCCGAAGGCGATCCTCGATCCCGTGCTCAAGGCGGGCGCGCTGGCCAGTGCCGCGATGAACTTCCGCGAGGTTGACAAGGCGCCAGAAGACGCCCTCAACCGCGTGCTCTGGCATGCGATGAAGGGCTCCGCGGCTCCATACCCATCATGGGCGACCCGCGGCGGAGACGATGAGGACGACGAGTGACGACTGGCCTGACCCACGAGCACGAAGGAGTCTCCATGGCGACGATCGTCGAGCCCACCGCCGCGGAGGCGGCTGACCGAAGCTGGCGGGTGTTTCCCGCGGGCTCGAACGGCGAGTACGGCCTGCCTCACGATCTTGCCGTTGTGATCGACCGCGGGCGGGGGTGCCGGATTCGCGACCTCGCGGGCCGCGAATACCTCGACTTCACGATGGGCTGGGGCTCGGTACTGCTCGGCCACGCGCACGAGCGGGTGATGGACGCGGTCGTCAGGCAGATCGTCCACGGGTCGAACTTCGCCCACGTCACCACGCGGTCGCTCGAACTCGCGGAGCGACTCGTGGCTCTCAGCCCGGCCTGCGACCAGGTGCGGTTCTGTGCCTCGGGCACGGAGGCCACGCTGCAGTGCGTGCGGCTGGCGCGCGGTGCCCGCCGCCGCGGTGGCATTCTCAAGTTCGAGGGGGCCTACCACGGGCAGCACGATCTCGGCACCACGAGCCTCTTCGGCAAGGAGATGAGGCCTTGGCCGCACCCCGAGCCGCTCGGCGCGGGCATTCCAGCCGCGGAGTCGGGCCTTGTCTTCGTGGCTCCGTTCAACGATGCGGATGTGGCGGTGGACCTGATCGCCCGCCATGCCGACGAACTCGCCGCCGTGATCGTGGAGCCGCTCCATCGCTGCTTGCCGCCGGCCCCCGGATTTCTCGACGCGGTGAGGGCCGCCTGTTCGGCGCACGGCGTGATCCTGATCTTCGACGAGGTGGTGACGGGGTTCCGGCTCGCGGTGGCTGGCGCTCAGGAGCGATACGGCGTGGTGCCAGACCTCGTGGCATACGGCAAGGCGCTCGGCGGCGGCCATCCGCTCGGCGCCTACGGCGGCCGCGGCGACATCATGGAGATCGTTCGGGAGGAACGGCTCGGTGGTGGCGAGTATGTCTGGACGGCCTCCACGCTGGGAGGCAACCCCGTCTCCTGTGCCGCGGCGCTGGCCGTGCTCGATGAGATCGAGGTGCCGGGTTTCCACCGGCGGCTCGATCATCTTGGCGTGTGCCTCCGCCACGGCATGGAAGAAGCGATCGCCGATGCGGGCCTCGAGGCCACCGTGATCGGCGACGGTCCGCTGGCGCAGGTCGTGTTTCGCCGCGGCCCGGTGACGTCATCCCGCGAGATCTGGCAGTCGGCCCCGGGGCTCGGCCGCCGGCTGATGCTCGGACTGTTCGCTCGCGGCGTGTTCCTCAATCCGATGGGCACGAAGCTGTACCTCTCGGCCGCCCACGACGAGCAGGTGATCGCCGACTTCCTCGGCCGCTTTCGCTCGGCACTGGTCGATCTGATCGCCTGACCGTCGCCATCCTTCCCGCGGGCACGTCAGTCCTGTTCGTCGTCTTCGTCCGCGACGAACACAAACGCGGCCCGGCGGGGCGCGGGCATGGGTGAATCGGCCCCGCGGACACTTTTCCAGACGATCTCGTTGAGCAGCAGGTCGTCCGCCGCATCCTCCTTGGAGAAGTCCATCGCGAGCGATTGCTTCGCCCCCCAGGCGCCGGCCACGTTGCGCTCGTCAAGCGGCACGTTTGCCGGCCGGCACTGGTAGGCCGCGAGCACGGGAGCCTTGGCGAACGAGCGGATCATCGGCAGCGCCGCCGCATCGAACTGCGACATCGGCTCGAGGCCGAGGATGAGCTCGATCGTCCGCAGCATCGAACTCGTCGAATAGAGGCTCGAGTCGACGACACCCTGCCGCGTCCAGGGGCTGATCACCAGCGCGACGGTGCGATGGGCGTCGACGTGGTCGGATCCATTCTGGGCGTCGTCTTCGACCACGAAGATCGCCGTGGTGGGCCAGAACTTCGAGCGGCTCACCGCCTCCACGACGCGGCCGAGGGCGAGGTCATTCTCGGCGACGAACGCCGTGGGTGTGAGCGAGCCGGGCTTGGCGCCGCTCGTGTGGTCGTTGGGCAGGCGGACGATCTGGAGCCGCGGCATGTCGCCCTCCTTCTCGAATCTCGAGAGTTCGGCAATGAAGCGGTCGGCCCGCTTGAGGTCGGAATACTCCTGGTCGAAGCTGCGAAACAGCGGATCGATCCGCCCTTCAAGGGCCTTGGCCTTCGGCTTTCCGGGGGCATCGGGTGTGGGGCCGTTGTCCACCCACTCCCCGTAGCTGCGGAAGCTGACCCCGGCCGCGATCGCCCGGTCCCAGATATAGCCCCCGGCCGGGCGGGCGATCTCGAAGTTGCCTTCGCTCGGGTAGGTGAACTTCTTCCGCTTGTTGTGGCCGTAGGAGAGCGGCCAGTGGCGTTCCACGAAGTCGGTGGCGTAGGCCCCCATCGACCATTCGTGGCCATCGGCGCTGACCTCGCTCTCCACGTAGAAGTTGTCGAGCAGGACGAACTGCCGCGCGAGCGCGTGATGGTTCGGCGTGACGCGTTCGGGGAACAGGCAAAGGGTGGGATCCCCGTGTCCCTCCGGCATGTCGCCAAACACCTGGTCGTAGGTGCGGTTTTCCTTGACCACGTAGATCACGTGGGTGATCGGGCTCGGCTGGCCGGGCTGGAGAGGAACGGGATGGCCCTGCAGTTCCTCGGCCGTGAACACGTCTTCGGCCTGGGGCGGGCGGCAGGCGAAGGCGCGAGCCGTCCAGGCGTGCATCCGTTTCTCGAAGTCGTCTTCCGGAAGATCGATGAACGACACGGTGCCGTCGAAGAGCCCGCCGATGTAATCGGGCGTGGGTGCGTCCGGGTCGTACCCAGGCCGTGGACCGTTGCGGTTGGAGTCGGAGATCACTCCCTTGCCGTTGGCGACGAGCAGTCGCGTGCCATCGGCAGAAAGTCGGACGGCGGTGGGATACCAGCCAACCGGTATGAATCCCAGGCTTCGCGCCCTGCCCTGCTCTGCCACGTCCCACACGCTCAGTGCGTTGATGTTGGCATTGGAGACGAAGAGCCGCGAGCCGTCGGCCGAGATCGACAGCGAGTTGGGGGTGTTGCCGGGCGGGGCGTCGGCCGAGAGTGTGGCGACGAGCGTTTCGGTCGTCTTGCCAGCGTCGAGGTCGATCACCGACACGCTGTTGCGGTTGGCATTCGCCACGAAGAGCCGCATGCCGTCGGGCGACATCACCATCTCGTTAGGATGGTCTTCGACGGCGATGCGCTGCACGACGCGCCATTGCTCGGTGTCGATCACCGCCACGGCTGCTTGGCCCCAGAGCGACACGTAGAGCCGGCCGCGGCGGTCATCAGCCACGCAGGTCCAGGGGTACGGGGCGTCGGCGACGGCCTTGTCGAGCAGCGCGTCGGCGCGCTTGGTGATCGACGGTTCCGGGGAATCGGGAATCGCAGGGCCGGCCGCCGGCGCGGTGTCGGTCAGCAGGAGTTCGTCCACGACCGGGGCGGCCCCGTCCGCGGCGAAGCGAATCCGGGAGATCGAGTGTCCCCAGACGTTGGCGACATAGACCGTGCCGTCGGCATCGGCGACCTCGATGCCGCAGGGGATGCCCCGCAGTTTCGCATCCCGCAGGGCCACGGAGCCGTCGGGCACCAGCGTGCCATCGACGAACCGGAAGCGGAGGAGCGTCTCCGCGGCGCCGCCCGACACCCAGAGCCGGTCGCCGTCGCGGGAGAAGGCGAGCCCCTGGAACGACTCTTCCAGTCGGGTCTGCGTGAGCAGTTTCCGCTCCACGACGTCGAGCACGGCGAGTTCGTGCGGGCCGTGGCCGCAATGCAGGACCACGGCGTGCCGCCC
>CAMBSN010000132.1 GCA_945870505.1 Candidatus Kuenenia stuttgartensis
CACGATCGCCTGCGGCCGCTTCGCGAAGATGGCCTCGCAGGCCCGCAGCCCGTGAAACATCTCCTCGGTCTTGCCGCGATGCCGCCGCTCGGGCCGACCAGGGGGCTTTGCAGACGCCTGGCCTCGCTCTGGCACGGGCGGCTGAGGTCGCGCGGCCTCGCGCGAACCGTGGCCAGAAGGGGCTGGGCGCGGGCCGGGACGTTTGGGACGTGGCTTCTTCATGATGCAGCGAGTGTACCCACGCCCAACGCCCCGCCGCTTGGTAGATTGCCGGGATATTCCCCAAAAGAGGAGCGACTTCATGGGTGGCGTCCGCACGGCTTTGCCGACAGCATCGTGGCGGGTCCTGGCCCTGCTGGCGGTGCTGGCATGCTGGAGACCAGCTGCTGCCGTCGAGCCCGAGCCAGTCGCCGACGCGCCGGGCCGCTGGAGCCGCGAGCAGGCGGCCACCTGGTATGCCGCCCAGCCGTGGCTCGTCGGCTGCAACTACATCCCCAGCACGGCCATCAACCAGTTGGAGATGTTTCAGGCCGACACCTTCGACCCCGAAACGATCGACCGCGAACTCGCGCTGGCGCAGGGCCTCGGCTTCAACTCAGTCCGCGTCTTCCTCCACGACCTGCTCTGGCTCCAGGATCGCGAGGGTTTTCTGGGGCGTTGCGATGAGTTTCTGGCGATCGCCGACCGCCACGGCATCGGGGTGATGTTTGTGCTCTTCGATAGCTGTTGGCATCCGCAGCCGCGGCTCGGCCAGCAGCCCGAACCGCTCCCGTTTACGCACAACTCGGGCTGGGTTCAGGGGCCCGGCGTCGAAGCGCTGCAGGACCCTGCAGCCCGCCCCCGGCTGCGCGAGTATGTGATGGGCGTGGTGAGCCGGTTCGCCGACGATCCGCGGGTGGTCGTCTGGGACGTGTGGAATGAGCCCGACAACCTCGACGGCGGTGGCGCGAAGCGGCCCGGCCTCGAACCGAAAAACAAGGTCGCCCTCGTCAACGCGCTGCTGCCCGAGGCGTTTGTCTGGGCCCGCGAAGCGAAGCCAACGCAGCCGCTCACCTCAGGCGTGTGGCGGGATTCCGACAATGTCTCGCGCCTCGATGACTGTAAGCGGATCCAGCTCGCCCACAGTGACGTCGTCAGCTTCCATTCGTATGGCGATGCCGCCTCGCTTGGCCGCTGCATCGAGAATCTTTCGGCCTACGGCAGGCCGCTGCTCTGCACCGAGTTCATGGCGCGGCCCAACAAGAGCACCTTTGAGCCTCATCTCGGGATCATGAAGGAGCGAAAAGTAGCCGCCTACTGCTGGGGCTTCATCAACGGCAAGTCGCAGACGATCTACCCATGGGATTCTTGGAAGAAGGCCTACGCCGCTCCACCACCGGTCTGGTTCCACGACGTCCTCCAGCCCGACGGCACGCCGTTCAGCCAGGACGAGGTCGCGTTTATCCGCCGAGTTACGGGCGGGGAGTGACGAATCCCCGCGGCCTTACGGCCGGTCGGCTTGAACACGAACCCCTGCCTGCGGGGACGCCCGCGGCCTTACGGCCGGTCGGTTTGAACACGAACCCCTGCGTGCGGGGACGCCCGCGGCCTTACGGCCGGTCGGTTTATGCGGCTGCTGTCCAAGCCCAACGCCGTGAGGCGTGGGACGCGGCCAGAACAGACGCGGCGGCGAGAGGGCATGGGCAGCCCCGAGCCCTACGCAAACCGGGAACGCACACAGGTTGCCAACCTATGCTACGAGAGGCACACAGGTTGAAAACCTGTGCTACGAGAGACGCCTCAGGACGTCAGGCGAAAGACGCGATTGCCGTCACGACCGGCATATCCGGACCGGCGACCGCTTCCCGCCCCCCTCACCGTGCGGGACCGAAGCCTTGAGGCCGTGGAACCGCGAACTACGGTCGGCATTTCGGGCATGAATGCCCAATCCAGGTGCGGAAACAAAGCCGGCCGGGATCATCCTTCATCACTGCCAGGTAGTTTTATCGATGCGTCGCTTCGTCCTGCCCACCCTTCTTTCGATCGCGGTGCTCACCGCCTCGGCCAGCGCGTGCCAGGCAGCCGGCGGCATGCTCGCCCGGCTCAACAAGTCGTTCTTCCCAACGGCTCCCGGCCTGCCGACCGCCAGCCCTCTTGGCCTGATCGCCCCGCGGCTTAGCAACACCGTATCAATCTTTCAGTTCGGCGGCATGCGGACTCCAGCCGGCCGGCTCGCGGGTCTCGGCGTAATCTCGCCGCGGCTCAGCCCGCTCGCGGCCATGACGCGGATGCCGCTCACGCCGACCGCCACCCGGATGGCGATGCTGACGCTGATCTCGCCGCGGGCCACGGCCATGGTCGGCATGCTCAAGGGCATGCAGACCTACAGCACGAGCATGAAGACCACCGCTGGCGGCCTTCGCTGAGCGCAGTCACACGTTCGCCAGGCGGGGCGGCCGGCTCACACGCCGCCGCCCTGCCGGGCGCCGCGTGCTGATCGCATGTGTCCACGAGCCTCACCGCCAGCGGCGGAAGGGCTCGTAGATCCGCAGGCCGAAGAGCAGTTCGCTCGCGGTGAACTGCTGCGGGAGCACGATCGATCCGAGCGGGACACCGTCGATAAAGCCCGTGAGCGTGGTGGGAGACTGGTCGATCGAGAAGAACCGGTAGCCCACGTCAAAGGCCACGCGGTCGCTGAGGTTCCAGATCACGCCGCCGCCGGCCTGCCAGGCGAACGACGCCACCTGCGCGTTGCCCGCATAGGAAAGAACGGTCGCCTCACTGGGAAAAGCCACCGAGCCGGCCATGCTGTAGCGGTAGCCGCCACCACCCACGCCGCCGCCCAAGTAGAGATCGACCTGCTCGCTCACCGAGAAGTCGCGCCAGACGTTGAACAGGGCCGACCAGCCGTCGGCGGCGGCCCAGTTGAAGTTCGCGGTGAACTCCTCCGGGAGCGATTGATCGAAACCGGCAGTCACGTCATCCCGGCCGCGTCCCTCCACCTCGATTCGCAGCCGGCCATTGTCGCGCTCGAAAGCGATACCCGCGGCGCCACCGGCCGTGAACACGGACCGGTTGATCGCTGACCCTCTCGAGACGTCTTGGTAGAGCGGTTCGGCCAGCGTGGCGAACGACTCCCCGAGCATGCCGGTCACGTAGAACCGCTGCTCTCCAACCCGCGTGGAGGAGACCGGTTCGAGCGACAGCTCGTCCCACACTGAATCGCGCGGAGCCTGCGGAGAGACCACGCTGTCGAGCGACGAGAGGTCGACCGTGTCGGGCACCGACGCAGTGGCGACGCCGGTGGCGATCACGAGCGCCCCCATCCAAACAATTAGCGTGCGCATCCTGCTTCGCCTCCAGGGACTCCATTCCCTTTCATCGCATCGACGCGGGCCGGGAGTCGCGTCGATGCGCACCGCTGCCGCCTACCGCCACCGGAGCAGCCCTCCATGTCGCCGCCCCCCTCGACACGGCCCGCCAGCCGTCACAACCGCTACACTTTTTGATTCTGCCGGCCGACCGCCGCCTGTCTCGAGAGACGACGACCGATGAAATCGATTACCGAGCACCTCACGTTCACCATTCCGGCCCGCATGGGCTTCGTAAACATGCGGCAGGTGATGGGCCGCGAGGTGGTGGTGGCGATCACCGACGGGAAGCTCGACTTTGGCCCGTGGGAGCAGATCTTCTACGGCGAGTTCGACGGCTGCCGCCCGAAGCGGCTGCTCGTGAAAGTGATCGGCGAGTAGCCGCCGTTCACCCGCGTTTGCGGGTCAGCATGAACTCGTTGCCGTCGGTGTCGATGCACATCGCGAGATGGGGCGGCTCGCCGTTTTCGGGCTCGGGTTCCTTGGTGAGCGTGCCGCCGGCGGCCTTCACCGCGTGACCGCCCGCGATCACGTCGGCCACCTGGAGGCTGATGCCCGTCCAGGTGCGATTTCCCTCGCCACCGGAATGGATGCCGATCACGGCTCCGGCGATCTCCACCTCCGCGATGACGGAGTTCTGCTTGAGCAGCCGGCCGTCGAACGTGTCGCGCCAAAACCGCACGGCCCGATCCATGTCGGCGGCCCAGATCACATACTTCACTCGTTCGACGTTCATGCGTTTTCCTGGATCAGGCCGACTGCCGCTCGAGCCCCTGAAGCTCCGCGACGTGCAGCATAGCAAGCACGGCAAAGGCCTCGGTATCGGGATCGACCACGACCAATCGGTTGGGCGTCATGGCAAGGCACTCGGGATGCTTCACGATGTGACGCTCGCCGCTCGACATCACGATCGCGAACGGGGAGAACGGCTGCCGCCGCAGCATCGCACGAACGGCTTCAGCATTCATGGTTGAGCCCTCCGTCAGAAACGCCTGAATCATCCTATCCCAGGTGAGTGTACAGGCGTTTATTTCCAACGTCAACCAGACCGGTGACTACCCTAGGCCCTCGAGCCTTACCGCCGCACCACCTCCGTGCGGCCCGGTGTCCACGGGTTGCCGCTCGCCGCGCCCACGATGCAAAAGAAGTGCAGCAGCATACCGGGCAGGATGAGCGCGAGATAGCCGACGCCCACCAGGAAGAACCACACGATCGCGTTGATGAACTGCCCCTTGTAGAGCTGCCCGAGCCCCGGCACCAGAAAACTCAGCACAGCCGCCAGTGCCGGGCTCCACCGCTGCACCGGCGGATGGTTGATCACCGTCACGTGCTCGCCCGCCCCATAATGCTCGGCCGGCACGAGCCGCCGCTCGCCGGCCACGGCCTGCGGCACCGGTCGCGAGGCCACGGGCTCCGCAGGCGGCACGGGCGGCGGCGCCACGGGCACCGATCGGTCGCGGGCGTCCTTCTCCGCCGCCAGCCGTGCCGCCTCCACTTCGAGCTTCTTCTGCTCCACAGCCAGCCGCCGCATCTCCAGCCGCCGCTCCGCCGCTTCCTTTCGTGCCGTCGCGATGTTGGCGACGGCCTGGGCGAGTAGCGCGCCTACCTCTGGATACATGCCCGCGGCCGCCAGCGCGAGGCCGCCGAGTGTAAACGCCAGCCCGAGCGACGAGGGCGAGATCGCCGTGAACGCGATCCCGAGCGCCGCCACGAAGGCCCCACACGCGGCCACCAGATGCCGTGGCGCGAGGTGCTCGAAGAAGTCGGGGCCGAAGGGCGACTCCGGCCCGCGGCCTCGGCCGCCCACATTGGTCGAATCGGAATCATCCGCGACCGACCGAATCCCTGGGATCATGCCATCGACCGCCGACCCCAACGACTCAACGAGCGAGTTCTTGAACAGCCCCTTCACGCTCGCAGCCGGCTGCCAGTCGGCCATGTCGGGCGTCCAGACGAGGTCGCCGGGCATGAGCCAGCCCTGTTCGGCGAGTGATCGCACCTTTGCCCAGGGCACCGGCCCAAAACGTTCGCCCTTCCGCGCGTAATACCAATCGTCGGCCATGCCGACATCCTACCCGCGAGAGGGAGATAACATGGCGAAAGAAAGCCGACCGGCCGTAAGGCCGCGGGTGTCCCTCCACGCAAGATACTGCTTCAAGCCGACCGGCCGTAAGGCCGCGGGCGTCCCCCCACGCAAGACACTGCTTCAAGCAGACCGGCCGTAAGGCCGCGGGTGTCTCTCTCTCGATGCGACGTCTGTTGCCGATTCGCCCCACGCCTCACGGCGTTGGGCTTGGACGAAACACCACGAAAGCCATTCGCCGTCAGCACGAAATCGACCGACGGCGAAACGCCGCCACGGCGGGCACCAGGCCAGCGATGACGAGGAGGCAGCTCGAGGGCTCGGGCACCACCGCCGCGTACATCGACTGGGCGAGAACGGTATACCCAGCCGCGGTCGGATGGATGCCGTCCCAGCACAAATACTGCGACGGATCGGCCCCCGGAATGGCCCCCGCGGCATCGCTGGCATTGATGAAGCCGTAGGCGGCTGGATTCGCGTTCACCGCTGTCACGAGACCGTACAGATCGAAGATCTGCACGCCGGTCTCGCTCGCGAGGCGATTCGTCAGGGCGTTGTTCATCGACTGCGCGAGCGTAGTCCCAAGATACACCGCCGTAGACCCATTGGCGGCGATCGCAGGCGCGAGGCCCATGTTGGGAACGTCCTACACGGCGATGTTCACTGCGCCCTTGCCCTGCAAGGAGTCAACGATGGTACCGATGTCCGCCGCGAACTGCAGCGCGGTCGCGGTGATGGTTGCCGTGGGATCAGCGCCGCCGGCGATCTCAGCCAAGGCGACGCGGGCGTTGTTGCCGCCGCCCGCCACCACGTAGAGGCTGTCCGCCGGAGCCTGAGCCGACCCCAGCGACGAAATGTAGGACGCCGTCTGCGTGAGCAGGCTCGGCGGAAAGCCGCTGTTGTTTACGGCCCCGTCGCCGCGTTGCCGTAGGCGTAGTTTGCTCCAAGCCCTCCGCCACGCACTGGGCCGGCCACCTCGGACGACAATCCCAGCATCGTCGCAAAATGATACGCCCAAACGTTGCCGTTGCTGTACTGGAGCGACGAGGCGTAGGGATACGTCGGGATGAACGCGTTGGACGTGATATCGCTCCGCAGGGTGACATTGAACGGCGGCGACGCCGTCGATCCCATCGCATTCGCGTTGTTTCCGGGATCCGACAGACTGTCGCCAAAGATGACGAGCCCGTTGATCGGGGCAGCATGAACTGCGGCGACGGGGAACGTGGCGGCGGCGACGACGAACAAACAGACGATCGCGGCGGCGGGGCGGCGTTTCATGCGACAGACCTCGTGAGTGGCTCGGCGAGAACAGCGTCGGCCGACTGCCCACGCGGTGGGGAAGATAGAGCGACGAGGCACTAGCCACCAATACTGGATAAGCCGCAAAAAAAAGGTGCCAAAAAAAAGGTGCCAGCCACCAAATCTGGGCAAGCTACGAGCTTGCCCAGATTTGGTGGCTGGCACCTTTTCCGTCGTTTCCGGAACGCGTGCCTTCCCCCTGGAGTGGCGTTTTTCTGGCGTCGGCGCGGAGTCTTTCCGAGTCCGGCCCATGGCGGCTTCGGTGATGCCTTGCGTCGGGAGGGCAGAGGTTGTGGATGTCGATCGCGGTCAGCTCGTCATGCGACGCTTGGAAGACGTCGCGGTCGTCGTGCACCTGGACGAGCTCGCCCCAGTCGGCCGCGGGCACGGGCGGGAGAGACGGGCGGCCCGGGCGTGATCCGATCCTTGCCTGGAGTACGGATTCTACGCGTTCGGCCGGAGCCCTATAGCCACAAAGTCAAGGCGCCAGAGCGACTGAAAGAGTGTCTTCGCGAACTGCTCGAGGTCGGCAAGCGTGCGGTCTTGTTTCAGCCCCTTCCCCGCCGTGGCGATGATCTCGCGGATCGTGCGACGGCCATCCACCTGCTCGGCAAGCGTTGCCTGAACCGCGTCGAGGGTCGTGGTCCAGTTGTGCCGGGAGATCTGGTTGCCGCTGAGCCCACAGCGATACCGAAATGACGGCACGAAGTCGAGCGCCCCGGGCGACACGAAGTCGATCGCGTAGGTTCCGCGCGGGCGATCGGCGCGGCAGGCCGTGAAGAAGTGGCAGGCGTTGCGGATGTTGACCCGCTCCATGACCGACCACTGCTGCTGCTTCGGCAGCGCCGCCACGGCGGCATGAAACGCGCTCGTGGAGGTCGCGGGCGGGTAGTACGCGCTCTTGAGGAACAGGTCCTGAAAGACCAGGCCTGAGGAGGTGACGAGATCGAGGCAGTCGTCGACGGTGTAGCTGCGTTCGCGTCCGTGCAGGAACGTGTCGACGAGCCCCGCGTCAAACTCGAGATCAGGGGCGACGGAGATGTAGCTCCTGACAGGATGGTCCTGCGACAGCGTGGCCAACGCGTCTTT
>CAMBSN010000133.1 GCA_945870505.1 Candidatus Kuenenia stuttgartensis
GACGAGCGGAGCCATGGATGGCGGAGCGAAGTCGGCATCGAGCGAGCGGAGGGCAGGATGCTGGGAGCCGGGCCGCGCCCGGCGACCGTAAGCCGGAGCCGACGCCGGGACGGCGGCGACGGCGCGACAGTCGCATGCCCGCAGGGAGCGTCCGGCGACGGGCATGGGCAGCCCCGAGCGGCGGCACACCAACAAGCCGTGGCCGATTTTACGATCTTTCCACCGCCGGCCCGCGTAGAAAGAGACGCTGATTTTCAGCGTCCGGTTCTCTTTCCTTATGAAGGGGTACCCCAATGGTCGCGGCACGGAAACGTCTGCTCAAGGTGGTCCGGCGGTTGGCGATCCTGGACGAACTCCGAGCGATGCGGCTGCGGAGTAGGCTCGTGGTGTCGCTCGAGCCCACGACCCACACCGTGCAAGGAGTTCGGCCCCGATGCCGCCCCGATTCTGGCTGATGCTCGCGGTCGCGCTCGCGGCTGGGATCGCCGTCATGCTCGCCAAGCCGACTGGCAGGAAGCAGCGGTCATCGAAGCCGTGGCGGGGGCAGGTCAAGCCGCCTCCGCCGCCGCCCTGACGCTTCAGTCGTCGTCGTCGAACGACGCAGCTGCCGGCGGGGCTTCCTCATACTCGTTCAGCCGGTCGTCCCACGCGTCCCAAAACGCGCGGGCCATCAGCGTCACGAGTTCCTCGCTCGGCGGCGTTCCCAGGCGACGGCCCACCACGAGCGTGATCGCGCCCCGGAGGCCGAGCGTTGGGAACCGGGGGTCGCGGACGACGAAGTCGAGCAGTTCATTCACGGCATCGGCCGCAAACACGGCGTCGGTTTGAATGGTCGGCATCGTGGCAGGCATCGGTCGGGCCTCTGGTGTGGTCGGTGTCCCCTGACTCCGGCATTTCAGCACCGCTCGATGAGGATTCGATGCGGATCGGCCAGACTCACGAAAAACTCACACTCGCCGCTGGGACCGCCCGAGAAATCGGCCTGCCGCCCGGGAGGCGGGGGGCGTACCATTTCCCACGGCGGAATGTGGTGCGGCGCTGCAGGGATCGCCGCGGATCGTTCACTGGAGGAACGATGACCGAAGCCCGATCGAAGCTCTTTGTCCTCGATACCAACGTCATCCTTCACGACAGCGGCTGCCTGCGGAAGTTTGCCGAGCACGACGTCGCCGTGCCGATCACCGTGCTCGAGGAACTCGACCAGTTCAAGCGCGGCAACGAAGACATCCACTTCCAGGCCCGCGAGTTCCTCCGGCGGCTCGACGCCCTCACCGGCGACGTGCTCTCCCGTGAGGGCAGCCCGCTTGGCGACGGCCTCGGCTCGATCCGCGTGGTGCTCGGGCGGGGCTCGGCGCCGCAACTCGACGACGCCTTCCTGCAAGACACGCCCGACCACCGCATCCTCCGCACCACGCTCGCGATCCAGGCCGAGGAGGCGCCGCGACAGGTGGTCCTTGTGTCGAAAGACACCAACCTGCGGATGAAGGCCAAGTCGCTCGGCATCAACGCCCAGGACTACAAGTCGGACAAGGTGCAGGGGTTCGACAAGCTCTACTCCGGCCGCCGCGTGGTCGAGGGGCTCGCCTCGGAGACGATCGACCACCTCTACGCCAACGGCGGCGTGCTGCCCGCGGCGATGCTGCCGCTGCCGCAGGCGCCCGTGGCCAACGAGAACTTCGTGCTCCGCAACGGCAGCAAGTCGGCGCTCGCGACCTACCGCCGCGGCGACGATGCCTTCCACCGCATCGAGAAGCTCACCTGCTACGGCATCACGCCTCGCAACGCCGAACAGTCGTTCGCACTGAAGGCGCTGATGGACGACTCGATCCGGCTCGTCACGCTCGCGGGCACGGCCGGCACCGGCAAGACGCTCCTGGCGCTGGCGGCGGCGCTCGAGTGCCGCCAGAAATACCGCCAGATCATGCTCGCCCGCCCCGTGGTGCCGCTCTCCAACCGCGACCTCGGCTTTTTGCCGGGCGACATTGCCGACAAACTCGACCCCTACATGCAGCCGCTCTACGACAACCTGACCGTGATTCGCCACCAGTGCGGCGACGACACGCAGGCTGCCCAGCGGATCAACGACATGCGGGAGTCGGAGAAACTCGTGATCACGCCGCTGGCCTACATCCGCGGCCGCAGCCTGCAGCGGATGTTTTTCATCGTGGACGAGGCCCAGAACCTCACGCCCCACGAGGTGAAGACGATCATCACGCGGGCCGGCGAGGGGACGAAGATCGTGTTCACCGGCGACGTGGCCCAGATCGACCAGCCCTACCTCGACGCCCTCTCCAACGGGCTCAGTTATCTGATCCATCGCATGACCGGCCAGCCGCTCTACGCCCACGTGACCCTGGAGAAGGGCGAGCGGTCGGAACTCGCCGACCTCGCAAGCGCGCTGTTGTGACCGCCGTCCGCGACGCCTTCACTGTGATTTCGCCGGGCCGCGTCAACCTGATTGGCGAGCACACCGACTACAACGACGGCTTTGTGCTGCCGATGGCGATCGACCGCGGGCTTCGGATCGCCGTCCGCCCACGGGCGGGCCGAATGGCCGTCGTGTCGAGCGACCGCGGCGGGCCTGCCGCGGAGATCGACCTCGACGGCCCACTTGCGGCTGGCCGGACAGACTGGGGACGGTATGTCGCGGGAGTGATCGCCGGATACCGTCGGCTGGGCTGGGAAATCCCGGGCTTCGAGGCCGCGATCACCGCCGATCTGCCGGCAGGCGGCGGCCTGAGCAGTAGCGCCGCGCTCGAGGTCGGGATGGCGACGGTCGTGGAGGCGCTCTGCGGCCGCGAGCTGCCGACCGCCGAGAAGGCGCTCGTCTGTCAGCGGGCCGAACACGAGTTTGCGGGTGTGCCCTGCGGCATCATGGATCAGTTTGCTGTCGCCTTCGGCCGCGCGGGCCATGCCCTTCTGCTCGACTGTCGCAGCCGCGAGATTCGCCCGGTGCCGCTCGCCGACGAGGTGGCGATTCTCGTGATCGATAGCGGCGTGAAGCACGCCCTGGCCGACGGCCCTTACGCGGCGCGGCGCCGCGACTGCGAGGCGGCGGCACGGCGGCTGGGGAAGATCGCTCTTCGCGACGTGGCTCCCTCAGAGTGGCCCGCCGTGGAGGCGTTGCTGCCTGAGCCCGAGCGCCGTCGGGCGCGGCATGTGGTCGCCGAAAACGCCCGTGTGCTCGCCTTCGCCGCCGCTCTCGAGGCAGGCGACTGGACACGGGCGGGCCGGCTGATGGCAGAGAGCCACGCCTCGCTCCGCGATGATTTTGAAGTCTCCTGCCGTGAACTCGACCTCATCTGCGAGGCCGCTGGAAAGGTGGCCGGCGTGTTTGGGTGTCGGATGACCGGCGGCGGGTTCGGCGGCTGTGCCGTCGCGCTCATCGACGGGTCGCGGGCCGCCGACATCGCGGCCGACGTGCGGGCTCAATGCGGCGAGGCGCTGGGGTCGGAGCCGACGGTCTTCACCGCGGGCGCGGCGGCCGGGGCGAGGCTCGTCGCCGGCTGACGCTCAGGCGATGCCCTGTCGCAATGCCCAGACCGCTGCCTGGGTGCGGTCGTTGAGCGACGTCTTCCGGAGTAGGTTTTGGACGTGCTCCTTGACGGTCTCGATCGAGATCTCGAGCGAGTCGGCGATCTCCATGTTGGAGAGGCCCATGGCAACCAGTCGTAGCACCTGCGTCTCACGCGCCGTGAGCTGGATGCCTCCTTCCGAGGATGGATCACGCTTGGCCATCGAACTCGCCATCTGCTTCAACTCCCCCGCACGCGAGGGCGGGGCGCCCTCGGCGGCACCGGTGATTGCGGCGATCAGTTCGGCACGGGAAGCGGTCTTGAGCAGGTAGTCGTGGGCACCGGCCGAGACGGCCCGGGCGACGTAGGTCGGGTTGTCGAACGCCGAGAGCATGACCACCTTCATCCCCGGCACGGCCGACCGCAGCCGCTTCACCGCGTCGAGCGAGTCGCTCTCGCCGAGAAGCACGTCGAGCAGGACCACGTCAGGCTTGAGTTTGCGGGCGAGTCGAATCGCCTCATCGGCCGAAGACGCCTCGCCACAGATTCTGACAGCCGAGTCCTTGAAGATGCTCTGCAGGCCATGCTTGATGATGTCGTGGTCATCGACCACAAGAACTTTCGTAGGCATGGGGGCATCGTCACCTATCGGGTGGGTGAGTGCAAGATGCCGTTCGTCACTTTCGACACGAGAAGGCAAGATAGGGCGGCGAATCGGCGTTTCGCTTTCGCACGAATCCATCGAGTGAGGTGGCGTTCGAGTGAGTGTATTGATGCTCTTCGTTGCGCAGCGAGTCCCCTATGAAATCTCCAGTCATCCTTCGCGAAGGCTCCGGTGTGGTCGCGATCCTCAAGCCGGTCGGCCTGGCAACGCAGGCGCCGCCTGGGATTGAGTCGGTGGAGCAGTGGCTTCGGGACCGGCTCGGCAGAGATGCTTCCGGCTACCTGGGAGTGCCGCACCGGCTCGACCGGGCGGTGTCGGGCGTGGTGCTCATGGCGGCGACGCCGCGTGCCGCGAGAAAACTCTCCCGCCAGTTCGAGGGGCGCGAGATCGCCAAGACGTATCTCGCGGTTGTGAAGACGGGTGCGGCGGCGAAGGAAACGCTGCCCGGTGCCGACGCCGTCGAATGGCGCGACCTCCTTCGTAAGATCCCTGAAGAAGCGCGGAGCGAGGTTGTCGATTCGCAGACGCTGGCCGCCCGAGAGGCGATCACGCATGCGTCGTGGATCGACTGTGCTGGCCGCGATGAGGGAAAGCGACTGCTGAAGTTCATGCCGGTGACCGGCCGCATGCACCAGCTTCGAGTGCAGGCGGCGAGCCGTGGGCTGCCGATCGTGGGCGATGAACTCTACGGCGGTCCGCCGCTCGGCGACGGCGACGAGCGGGAGCGGCCGATCCTGCTCCACGCCTGGCGGATCGACTACGCCGATCCCGACACTGGCGAGCGCATCAGCGTCGAGGCACCGCTGCCCGACCACTGGCCGGCGTGGGCCCGGCCCGGCTGAGCGGGGCAGATTAGGGAGCCGCAAGGCAGCCGGCGTGACGCAGCGCCTGCTCGATCCACGGTCGCGTCCACGGGTTCCACGTTGGATACGCGACCGACAGCACCGACATCGCCAGGAGCAGGCAGGCGAGGATGCGGCCCAATCGCGACCGGCCCAGGATATCGGCGGTGGGCACGGCGGCGGCCACCCAGAGCGGTGCCATCCAAAACACCCAGCGGAAGCCGCTCGTCATTCCGCCGTAGTTGCGATCGGCCTGGGGCCGCAGCAGGTAGAAGACGATCACGACCACCGACACCGCGGCGATCGCCAGCGCGACGTCGGCTTCACCGTCGCCGTGGCGGCGGCGCCGCGCGGCGAGCAGCGCGAGCCCGGGCACCACGAGCAGCCAGGCCGGAGTGAGCGACAGGATGCCGTGATGGCCGGCGATTGCGTGCCACGCGTAGGCCGCCCGCGAGGGCTCGCCCCGGTCGATGCCCTGCGGCGCTCGCCAGTAGCTCTGCAGCAGCCGGCCGTTGGGCAGCCGGATCGCGTAGTCGTACCAGTTGTCGGGATTCCACGATTCCTCGACGGCTGTCGCTGCGGCGGGCCGCATGCCGTCGGCGCGGTGCGCATAAGGAGGCACGATCGTGCCATGGGCGAGGTGGTTGGCAGCCAGCGCAGCGGCTGCCACGAGCAGGGCGGCGGGCACGGCGGCTGTGATCGTGCGGCGGAGGTCGTATTTCGCCAGCACGACGAGCACCGCAACGAGCCAGGCGAGCGCGGGCAGCTCGAACGCGGCGGTGAGCGCGGCGGCTAGCCCCGCGGCGAAGAACGGCCAGGCGGAGCGGTATGTGCCGGAGCGGATCGCGAGCAGCAGCCAGAGACTCGCCGCCGCCGCGGCCGCCGCGGGGAGGTGGTTTGTCAGGGCGATGGCGAACGTGGTGAGCAGGGTGCCGCAGGCGGCCAGGGCAGCCGCCCAGAGCCGGCCCCAGTCGGACGATCCGACCATGTCGACCGAGCGGAACGTGAACGCCAGCAGGATGGCGAAGGGAACCGCCCCGCAGACGAGCAGGAGCATCCGGCCCACCTCGAAGGGATGATCGCCCAGCGTCCAGCCGGTGAGGCGGTGGATCAGCCAGTAGGGCGCCGCGGCGATCACCGACAGGAGCGGTGGCTTGCTCGAATACAGATGGAGCTTGCCGGCGGCGTCGGGGTGAACGACCGCGTCGAGCGTGTCCCAGCCTGGCTCGACGACGAGGTCTTCGATCGCAAACGTCCCACGTTCGACGAGCGCCCGCACCGTGAGCCAGCGGCTGCGGTCGTTGCCCGAGAGGAACGGCCGCACGAGCCGCTTCTCGCGCTCGATGCGGGCCCGCACCGCGGCCGCGTCGACCGGCCCACCCGCCGCAGCCTCGCGCTTCACCGCCTCCTCGACCAGCCGGTTTTCCAACGTGATGCGATCGACGCTCGCAACCGCGGCGATCCGGCCGACGATCCCGCCAAGGGCCACCGCGGCGAGGATCGCATACACGCCCCACCGCAGCCGACGGCGGGCCGAGGCGTCGCCCGGTTCGGGGATCGACGTGATCATCGCTGCGACGCGGCCGAGGTCGGCGAGGCCGCGGAAGGACCTGCCCATGCCGTATTTCGACACGCCCCGCATCCGCGGCCGGTGGTGGACCGGCACCTCCACCACGCCGTGGTCGCCAAGCGACACGAGCGTGGGGATGAAACGGTGCATGTCGGTCGTGAGATGGAGGCCGCGAGCCACGTCGCCGCGGATCGCCTTGAGGCCGCAGTTGTGATCGTGCAGATGGAGCCCCGTCACCCAGCCGACCAGCAGGTTGAACACCCGCGAGGGGAGCGTCTTGTGCCAGGGGTCGAGCCGCGGCGTCTTCCAGCCGTTGACCAGGCCGACGGCGGGGTCGGCGTCGAGCATTCGAACCATCCGCGGGATCTCGGCGGGGTCGTCCTGGCCGTCGCCGTCGAGCATCACCACGTGCCGGCCGCGGCAGCGGCGAAAGCCGGTCATCAACGCGGCCGACTTGCCCAGGCCGGAGTCGTGCCGTTCGCCCATGACGCGGTCGTCTCCCGCCGCTACTTCGACGATCTCGTTCCAAGAACCGTCGGTTGAGCCGTCGTCGACGAGGAACAACTCCCAGGCAAGGCCCGCCGCGTCGAGTCGCTCACGGATCTCGGCCACCAGTGGGCCGATGGTGCCCGACTCGTCGCGCACCGGAACGACGAGGGAGACGTCGAGCGGTCGCATGGGCGGGGCGGTTCCTGGGCGGGAGGAATGCCAAGGATACCTTGCGATCTCATTCCGATGCTGCGCCGGAACGGGCCGGCCTCACCGCGTGTGCTGGTGGGCTTCGGTGACGGTGGCCAGGTACACTCCCCCTCGCCGCCTTTCCGTCACCCCGGGCCTTCCTTTGATCATGACCCGCCTGATCTCCTTCGGCGTGCTCCTCGGCCTGGTGGTGCTCTTTGGCCTGCTCTCCTTCCGGGTGATGGCCGGCTTCCTGCTCCCGATGCTTCTTGCGGCGATGCTCGTGGTGATCTTCGGGCCCATGCACCGCTGGATTCGCGAACGGACGCGGTGGCCCGACTGGGCCGCGGCCGGGCTCTCCACGCTCTTGGTGGTGTTGATCGTGCTCGCACCGGTGTCGCTGCTCATCTTTCGCGCGGGGGGCGAAGCGGTGGGGATTCTGAGTCGGCC
>CAMBSN010000134.1 GCA_945870505.1 Candidatus Kuenenia stuttgartensis
CCGCGATGCCGGCGGCCGCGACGGCCTCGTGGAGCACGCGGATCGGGCTGATCGCGTTCCGCAGGTCTTCCAACGGCTCGAAGATTGCACGAATTCGTTCGGCCGCGGCCCAGTCGCGGCGGCCGATCGCAGCGAGCATTGCCTGCGAGAGCCGTGGGGCGACGCACCCGCAGCCGGTGGTGAAGCCGCCGAGGCCGAAGTCGCGCAGGTGAACGATCGCCGGCTGCTCGCCGATGCCGCTGATGATCATGGCGGGATCGATCTGCGACACGAGATCGCGGAGGTACGGATCGTGGGCCGGGGCGGGCCGCACCGTCGCGTATTTGATCGTGCTCACGAGCCCGTCGCGGCAGAGCCGGGCCGCGTCGGCCGGCTCGATGTAGCCGTCGTGTTTGATATAGAGGAGCGCCGGCACACCGGCCGCCTCGACGAACCGACGCACACCCGTAGCCACACCCGCACTCGTCGTGATCCCCTGCTGCGGCAGCACCATCACCGTCTGGAAGCGGTACCGGCGGATCGCCTTCGCCTGCTCCATCATCAGCCCGAACGTCGGGCCGGCCGACGGCACGACGAGCGTCTGTGGGCCCGCGGCCGCGGCGAGCATCTCGAGGAGCGGTTCGTACTCCGCGAGCCCGAGGTGGTAGAGGTTGGCATTGCCGCCGTACAGCAGGAGCGACACGCCGCCTGCCTCGAGGTGGCGAATCAGTTTTTCATTCTCCGCCCGGTCGATCGTGCCGGCTGGCGTGCGCGCCAGCGGTGGCACGGCCATCACGGACCGAGCGAAGTGGGCGGTGGTGAGCGCTGCGCAGGATTCCATGATGCGAGGAGGGCCTCTTTCAAAAGATGTCGGGGTCGGGCGTGGGGCCGCTGCGTTCGAGGAAGCGGAAGTCGCAGCCGTGGTTGGCTTGCGTCACCTCGTCGACGAACAGTTTGCCGTAGCCGCGTGAGAAGCGGGGGTCGGCGGGCTGCCAGGCGGTGAGCCGGCGGGCGATCTCGGCGTCATCGACGAGCAGGTCGAGCCGGCGGCTCTCGACGTCGAGCCTGATCCGGTCGCCGGTCTGCACCGCGGCGAGCGGACCGCCCACGGCGGCTTCGGGTGCCACGTGGAGCACGCACGTGCCGTAGCTTGTGCCGCTCATTCGGGCGTCGGAGATCCGCACCATGTCTCGCACGCCCTGCTCCAGCAGCGGCTTCGGGATCGGGAGCATGCCCCACTCGGGCATGCCGGGCGCGCCGCGCGGGCCGGCGTTGCGCAGCACGAGCACGTCGTCGGCCGTGATCCCGGAGGCCGGGTCGTCGATCCGGGCCTTCATGTCGGGGTAGGAGTCGAACACGACCGCGCGGCCGGTGTGCGCAAGCAGCCTCGGCTCGGCCGCCGTCGGCTTGATCACGCAGCCGTCAGGGGCGAGGTTGCCGCGGAGCACGAACGTGCCGCCGGCCCGGGCGAGCGGCTGGTCCAGCGGGCGGATCACGCGGTCGTCGATCACTTCGGCGCCGGCGATGTTCTCGCCGAGCGTCTTTCCCGAGATGGTCGGACAGGAGAGGTCGAGCAGCGGCGCGAGCCGCACGAGCAGCGCGGGCACGCCTCCGGCGTCGTGAAAATCCTCCATCAGGTATTCGCCGGCCGGCCGCAGGTTGGCGATCACGGGCGTGGTGCGCGAGAGTTCATCGAACCGATCGAGGGTGAGCGGCACCCCTGCCCTGCCGGCGAGTGCGAGGAGGTGCACGATTGCGTTGGTCGAGCCGGCGAGCGCCATGTCGGCGACGATCGCATTGTCGAACGCAGCGGCTGAGAGGATGCGCGACGGCCGCAGGTCTTCCCACACCATCTCCACGATCCGCCGGCCGCACGCCGCGGCCATCCGGGCGTGCGCGGAATGCACGGCGGGAATCGTGGCCGCGCCCGGCAGCATGAGCCCGAGCGTCTCGACGAGGCTCGCGAGGGTGGAGGCGGTGCCCATCGTCATGCAGGTGCCGGCCGAGCGGGCGATGCCCTCCTCGAGCTGCCGCCACACGCACTCGTCGAGGCAGCCGGCCTGCCGTTGCGCCCAGTATTTCCAGACGTCGGTGCCGCTGCCGAGCCGCTCCTGGCGGTGCCGGCCGGCGAGCATCGGCCCGGCGGGCAGGAAGATCACGGGCAGGTCCATCGTGATCGCGCCCATGAGCAAGCCGGGCACGGTCTTGTCGCAGCCGCCCATGAGCACGGCGCCGTCCACCGGATGGCTCCGCAGCACCTCCTCCACCTCGAGCGCGAGGAGGTTGCGATAGAACATCGCCGTCGGCTTCATGAACATTTCGGAGACGGCGAGCACCGGGATCTCCAACGGAAATCCGCCCGCCTGCCACACGCCCCGCTTCACCTCGGCCACCCGCTCGGGAAAGTGCGTGTGGCACTGGCTCAAATCGCTCCACGAGTTAAGGATCGCGATCACGGGCCGGCCCTCGGCCTCGTCGGCCGAGTAGCCCATCTGCCGCAGCCGGCTGCGGTGGCCGAAGGAGCGGAGGTCGTCGGGGGCGAACCAGCGCTGCGACCGCAGGTCGCCCGTGGCGAGGCGTCGGGGGGAATGCGTGTCGGCCATGGACACCGCCGGGCAGGTCGCGAGAATCCGCAGGAACTGGCGGGATTGTAAGCCCCTCCCGCAGAGCCACAAGGATGCTGCCGCCATGACGCCCCTCGGCCTGCTCGCCGTCGCGCTCCTGATCGTGATCGGCGGCGTGCTCGCGCTGCGGCTGCATCCGTTCGTCGTGCTGATCACCGCGGCATTTGCGGTGGCCCTACTTGCGCCCCGCGCCCCAGGTGCGGAGATCTCCGCTGGCGAGATCGTGGCCCAGGGGTTCGGCAAGACCGCGCTCGACGTGGGGATCGTGATCGCGCTGGCCTCGATCCTCGGCGCATGCCTTGCGGCCGCGGGTGGGGCGCGGCGGATCGTCGAATCGATCCAGCGGCTCGTGGGCGAGCGGAACACGCCCCTGGCGCTGTTGCTCGCGGGCTTCGTGCTCGGGATCCCGATGTTCGCCGAGACGGTCTTCTATCTCCTGCTGCCGCTCGCGCGGGCGGCATGGGAGCGGACGGGCCGCGGCTACCTGCTCGGGGTGCTCGCGATCGTGGCCGGGGCCACGATGACGCACTCGCTCGTGCCGCCCACGCCCGGGCCGCTGTTCGTGGCCGATGCGCTCGGCGTGCCGATGGCGACGATGATCGGCGTGGGGCTCGTGGTGGGCGCCGTCGCGGCGCTCGCGGGCTTCGCCTACGCACGCTGGGCCGATGCGCGCTGGCCGCTCGCACCGACCGCGTCACAGGAGCCTGATGCGGAGCGACCGGCACCAGCGCGCACGAGCATGCCACCGCTCTGGGCGGCGCTGCTCCCGATCCTGCTGCCGATCGTGCTCATCAGCTTCGAGTCGATCGGGCAGGCGACGCCCCATGTGCTGCCGCCGGCTGCCGACGCGCTGCTCCGCGTCGTGGGTGAGAAGAACGTCGCGCTCGCGCTCGCGGCCCTCGCGGCGATCGGCGTGCTGGCTTCGTCCGGCAGCGGCCTCGACAGGCTGCGGGCGACGCTCGGCGAGGCGGTGACGGAGGCTGGGTCGATCATCCTCGTGATCGGGGCGGGCGGAGCACTCGGCGCCACGCTGCGGCAGGCAGGGCTCGCCGAGCTCTCGCGGGGCCTCGTCTTTGGCGAGGGGCTCGCGCTCGTGCCCGTCGGCTGGCTGGTCACGGCGCTCATCCGCGTGGCCCAGGGATCGGCCACCGTGGCGATGATCACAGCGGCAGGCGTGATGGCGCCGCTCGTGGCCGCGGGCGGCGAAGCGATTCATCCCGTCTACGTCGCCATCGCGATCGGCTGCGGGTCGAAGATGGGGATGTGGATGAACGACAGCGGCTTCTGGGTCGTGGCCCGGATGAGCGGCATGACCGAGGCGCAGACGCTGCGATCGGCGTCTGTGATGGTCGCCATCGAAGGCACCGTGGGCCTCCTGGCGACGCTCGCGCTGGCGGCGGCCAGGCCCGGGCTCTGACACCCTCACCGGTGGGGATGTCCAGGTGTGAGACTCGCGTTTCCAGCGAAAAACGGTGGCTCCATAAAAAAAATTGCACAAACATGAAAGGCAAACTAAACTTTTGCCACTGTGGGTGGAACGCAAGTCGCGATCCCTGATCTCCGTGAGAGATATCCATGAAGAGCGTGCGAGCGTCGTCGAGGCAATCTTTTGCGGCATTCCTCCTCGTCGTCGTGGCGACTGTCTTGTGCGCGCTGTCTCCCGTGGCGGCCATCGCCGCCCCCTACACGTGGAGCGGCGTCTCCGGCGGGACCTGGGATCTTACGAACACCAATTGGGCGGGCGCGCCGAGCGATCCGTGGAACGGCGCGAACGGGCCCGCGAACACCGCGACGTTCGCGCTGACCGGTTCCAGTAGCGCCATCGTGAGCGGCGTCGTCACGACGAACGGCCTCACGTTCGCGCCCACGACCACCGGCACGTTCACCCTCAGCGGCGGCACGATCGCCCTCGGCGGCGGCACCACCGCCCAGATCATGAACGTGCTTCCGTCCGGCACCACCGTGAGCGCCGCGAGCACGCTGACGATTGCCAGCACGATCACGAGTGCGACCAGCTTCTTTATCGGCGGCTACGGCACCACGATCCTCTCTGGAAGCAACAGCCTCGCCGGCACGGTCAGGATCGGCAGCGGTTCGAGTACGGCTCTCAACCCGACGGTGGTCCTCAACAACAACAACGCCCTCGCCGGAGCGTCAGCCGTGTCACTCCTCGGCGGCGGCACAAACACTGGTCAGGGCCAGACGCTCCAACTCGGCAACGGCGTCACGATCTCCGGCGTGTCGCTCTCGACGAACGCGGGAACATCCCGAGTGGCTCTCCGAGTGGCAAGCGGCGGCACGGGTACGTGGAATGGCAATATCTCCGGCAATGGAATCCTGTATGCCGACGGCTTTCTGACGATTGGTACGGGAACCACGACAACCGTCACGATTGGAACCATCCGTGGCTCGGGCACGGGTGTGCTGAACTCGGCGATCACCTCGCTGAACAAGACCGATCCAGGCACCTGGATCATCAACAGCGCCAGCAACACCTTCACCGCCTCGCCAGGCATTTCCTCAGGCAACATTCAGGTGGCGACGATCGCCAATGCAGGCGTGGCATCGCCAATCGGCTCCGGAACTGCGATCAACGTCGGCAATACGTCTGTAAGCGGACTTAGCGGTTTCGGCAATTTCGGGCTCCTGCGGGTCGTCAGTTCCACCGGCGGGTCGAGCAATCGGCCGATCGTGGTGACTGGCGGTACCTTCACCAACGGCGGGGTGGGCGGCGGCATCGACAGCGGCGTCGCGGGGCAGACGCTCACGATGACGGGCAGCGTCACGGCGACCGGGTCGGCAGGCATGTTCGTGCTCACGGGCTCGGGCAATGGTGTCTACAGCGGCAACATTCTGGCCACGGGTACGACTATCCTCGGGCTCTACAAGGCCGGCTCCGGCACCTGGACGCTCTCCGGCTCGAACACGTTCACGGGCCCGGTCTACATGAACGGCGGTGTCCTCTCGCTCGGCAGTGGAAACGCACTCGGCACCTCGGGCACGCTCCAGTTCGGAGTCGGCACTTCTCCCGTGGCCTCGACGCTGCAATTCGGACCGAGCTACACGGCCGACATTTCCTCGAAGATTCTGGGCAGTGCCGGCGCCATCGGGATCGACACCAACGGCCAAAACCTGACGTTTGCGAATTCGCTGGCCGTTTCCAACACGGGCGGCCTGACGAAGTTCGGTGCCGGCACGCTCACGCTCTCGGCCTCGAATGCCTACCTCGGCACGACGACGATCTCGGGCGGCACGCTCGCCGTCGGCAATGCCTTCGCCCTGAGTTCCGCCGCGGCGCGGCTGAATGCGGCAGGCGGCGTGCTTGATCTCGGCGGCTTCTCCGTCAGCCGCACCGGCACGATCTCGTTCACCGGCGGCACCGTCCAGAATGGCACGCTGACCAACGACACCGTGGCCTACGACGGCCAAAGCGGCGCCGTCTCGGCAGTTCTCGCCGGCAGCGCTGCCTTCAATAAATCGTCCGCAGGCCTGCTCACGCTCTCGGCCTCGAATGCCTACCTCGGCACGACGACGATCTCGGGCGGCACGCTCGCCGTCGGCAATGCCTTCGCCCTGAGTTCCGCTGCGGCGCGGCTCAATGCCGCAGGCGGCGTCCTCGATCTCGGCGGCTTCTCCGTCAGCCGCACCGGCACGATCTCGTTCACCGGCGGCACCGTCCAAAACGGCACGCTGACCAACGACACCGTGGCCTACGACGGCCAAAGCGGCGCCGTCTCGGCAGTCCTCGCCGGCAACGTCGGCCTGACGAAGTCCACAGCAGGCCTGCTCACGCTCTCGGCCGCAAATACCTACACCGGCCTGACGACCGTCTCCGCCGGCACGCTCGCCCTCTCCGGCCTGGGCACGCCTGGCACGAGCGGCACCGTCTCGCTGACAGGCTCAGGCGCCAGATATAGCATCTCGGACATCAGCGGCTCGGGGATTTCGCTCGGCGAGGTCGCGGGCGTGGCCAACTCCGTCGTCGCCCTCGGCGGCAAGACGCTCTCGCTCGGCGAAGCCACCTCGGGCACGTTCGCCGGCATCTTCTCCGGCGCTGGCGGCGGCCTCACGAAGGTGGGCTCGGGCACGCTCTCGCTCACTGGTGCGAGCACCTACACCGGCCCGACGACGCTCTCGGAGGGCATGCTTGCGATCGCCGGCGGAGCCAGCCGTTTGCCCATGGCGACAACGCTGGCGTTCAACGGCGGCACGTTCGCCCTGAAACAACAGTCGCAGCAGGCGGCCAATCTGACGGTCGCCGATGCGACGTCCGCGGCAGTGATCGGCAGCGGCACGGCCACCTCGACGCTCACGGTCACAAGCGCCATCACGCTCGGCGGCGGCTCGGGCACGTCGACACTCCTCATCACGCCGCAGATGTCCGGTTCGACCGCGAACACCATGACTCTGACGGCCACATCCGGCATCACGGTGAACGCCGGCGGCGAACTGAGGCTCGGAATCATTGGCTACAACACGGCGGGCACGGGCAACTCGAACTCCCAATCCAACGGCACCCTCAGCACCACGACACCGGTCACGCTCAACGCCGGCGGCTCGTTCACGCTCGACAGGATGGTCGTCATGACCGGATCGACCAGTTCGAGCACCGGCATCAGCCAAACCGTCGGTGCTTTTACGATGACCGGCGGCAGGCTGCTCATCGACAACGCCATCGCTACTGACCGGCGCATGATCATCTACGGCAACATGACGGTCACGGGCGGCACGATGAGCATTACGACCCTCAACGATATGGCCATCCAACTGAACGTCACTTCGACGAACACGCTCAATCCGGCCTCGTTCGACAGGAATATGGGGATCGCGCTGTTTGGGAATGCGAGCACGCTCTCGGCGGGCGTTCCGCTCGGACGGGTGTTCACCCGCCTGGCTACGGTCGGCAGTGTCACGCTCACGTCGTCGGCGACCGGCGGCAACATCGGCACGCTCAACATCAACGACGGCACAGCCAGCCCCGGCGGCACGACC
>CAMBSN010000135.1 GCA_945870505.1 Candidatus Kuenenia stuttgartensis
ATCGTCGGCGCGAGTCTCCGCACGCAGTCGACGCCGGTGCCATCGGGAAGATTGACATCCACGAGCACCACCTTCGGCGCGACGGTGGGGATGCCCGCGATCGCTTCGGCCACCGAGCGAAACTCTCCCACACAGCGGCAATCGGCCGCACTCTCGATGATTTCCCGCAGGCTTGCGCGGGTGCCGGAATCGTCTTCGATCAGGGCCACGTCGATCGGCTCCACCGCCGGTGCCTGGGCCGTGTCCTTCAGGGTTCGCTCAGCTGTCATGAATCGCCTCCAGGGGTGTCGCGCCGGCGTTGTTCCGTCGGAAATCAACGGGAACGTGGAATGTCACGGTCGTCCCCGAACGGGGCGCCGAGGCGATGGCAACGCTACCGCCTACCGCTCCGAGACGGTGTCGCATGTTGGCCAGGCCGTCCTGCTCGGCCGCGAGGGGGAGGTCAGTGGTGAAGCCGACGCCGTCATCACGGATCGCGACGTTCATCGACGCATCATCGACGTGGATCGAAAAATCGATGTGAGTCGCCTCGGCGTGCCGCAGCACGTTCTGCAGAGCCTCGCGGATCGCCAGGCAGACGTGATGCCGCACGTGCGTCGACAGCGGACGCTCGTCACTGGGTCCGTCGGGCACGTCGAGCCGCAGCGACAGATCGCCGGCATGAACAAACTCCTCGACGTCTTGGACGACGTAGGAGGTGAACTGTGCCACGGTGTCGTTTCGTGGATTGACCGCCCAGACGATCTCGTCGACCGACCGGGCGAGGCTCCGGGCGTTACGGTAAATGGCGTCGAGCCGGTCCGGGAGATTCGTCTGGGGCATGGCCCCCTTGCGGGCGAGGTCGCTCATCATCGCCATTCGCGTCAGGCCCGCTCCGAGGCTGTCGTGGATGTCTCGGGCGATCCGCGCTCGCTCGCGGTCCATCGCCCGCTGCCACTCAAGCGCCTCGATCATCCGCCGAGACCGCCGTCGTGTCACCTCGCGGGCGATGGTCGCGGCTGTTGCGGCAAGGACGACGCCGAACGCCGCCACAGTGGCCGGACGCCGCCACCATGGGGCCGCGACCATCACTGGCAGAGATGCGATCGGGAAGTCGCGGTCGGTTTCGCCGGCGATCGACCGGACTTCGAACACGCGCTCCCCCGGGGGAAGCGAAGCGTAATGGCGTCGATCGGCCTGGCTGGGGGGTGACCAGGCATCGTCAACGCCCGACAACCGCGTCTGGTGCAGCGGCGGTGCGGCCCAATGGAGGCCCGGCGTCGCGAAGCGGAATCCGTAGGGCACATCGGAGTCACGAGCTACAAGCGGTGCGATGCCGGCCGAAGTCGGCGAGGCGAGCGTCGCGGGAACAAAGCGGATGATGCCGTTCGTAACCGGTACGGTGATCCGCTCCAGCCGCTGGTCTCCGGCGCGGAAGGGGCGGCCCATGCGGCCGATGCACTCCGCGTCTCCGACCCCGTCGAGCGGGCCGAGGATCACGCCGCGGACGATCGACCGTTCACCGCGGTCGAGTCGCTCAAGGTCATCGAGCCGCAATCCTTGGAGGTGGCCACTGCGGGTGGCGAGCCAGAGCCGTCCGGATTGGTCCTCCTCGATCTGCCGGATTGCGTCATCGACGAGACCGGTGGCCGTGGACAGCCGCAGGGGCGGCGTGCCAGCGCCGTGACGCACGAGTCCCCGTTCACCGCCGATCCAGAGGCTCCCTCGGGAATCGCGGCGAAACACGATCATCCTCCGCCCAGGCATGTCGGCCGCAGCCAGGATCTGGCTTCTGCTGCCGTCGGCACCGATTCTTTCGACGCCGCGGCTTTGGATCGCCGCGAGCATCGAGCCATCGGCCTCCGCTGCCAGGCCGATCACGACGGTTTGTGCGGTACGGTCATCCGGGATGATCGTCCGGAAAGAATCGGTCGTCTCATCATGGACTGCCAGGCCGTTGGCCGTCGCCGCCCAGACGCGGCCCGTCGCATCGCAGGCGAGCGCGTTGATATTACGGAACTCGCGGAACGGTTCGGCGGGTTTCGTGACCTGCGTCACCCGGCCACCCTCGACGCGAAGAATGAAGTTATCCTGCGTGCCCACCCAGACCCGTCCCGCCGCATCCTCGAGGATCGCCGTGGGCACCGACGCGCCCGCGAGCGTGCCGATCGGCCGCACGGCCCCAGGGCCGACCGGGGCGAGGGCCGCCACGATCCCGGGACTACCCACCAGCAGCGACCCGTCCGCACGCTCGAATGCCGCACGGCAATCGGGGACCGCCTCCACGTGAAGCGTGGTGCGCCGCACAGCGAGCAGGCCGCCGAAGCAGGCGGCCCAGATGCCACCCTGCGGGTCGCCAACGATTGCACCGGTTCGCAGCGAGAAGCCGGGTAGTCCACTGGTCACCTGTTCGGCAACGCCATCGCGGCAGGCGATGATGCCGTTGTGACTCGAAATCCAGACGGTGCCGTCGGCCGTCCATGAGATCTTGCCGCTCCGGCGATAGTCGGCGTCCGGAAGGATGGGCGGCAGCCTCTGCCAGCCTCCGGCGCTCCGCACCGCACCGCATTCCGGTAGCAGCGCAAGCGGCCCCTCGGGGCAGAAACTCATGGATATCACGTCTCCCCCGGTGGCCATGTCGGAGGCGATCACGAGCGGCTTCGCGACTCCGCGTGAAATCGATGCCCTGCGGAGATCACCGGGGCGGAGCGTGTCGCCCCAGAGCCAGAGTTCTCCAGACGTCGGATCAATGTCTCCGTATCGCCACAGCACCCGCTTGTCGTTGCGAACGACGTTTGCCAACTCATGAAATCGCTTCCCGTCGAATGCGAGCACCTCGTTCGGGCCCACGAGCACGGGTTGGCCTGCGGTGCTGAATGCGAGGCTGTTGAAACGTCCTTGTGGATGGACGTGCACCGTCCATCGCCGCCGGCCCGACCCGAGCCTGTCGCTGTGCAGCATCGCCGCGGCTCGGCCCCCCTGCACCCAGAGCCGCCCCTCGCGGTCGAATCCGAGGTTCGAGAAGCCGCCGATCGCCTCTCGCACGGGATTGGTGAGAGCCTTGGAAAGCGGTTCGAAGGAGTCGCCGTTGAAGCGAACGATCCGTGTTGGCGTCGTGCAGTAGAGCGTGCCGTCGGGGGCGAAGGCGACACCGTTGACGGGCGCCTCCGGCAGGCCGTCGTCGATCGTCCACCATTGGATCGCAAACCGACCGTTGCGATCGAGCGTGGAGGCGGCTGGGGCAGGCGTGGCCGTCATGAGGGCGGACGCCGCCACGATGACGGCGCACAGCACTGCGGACAGCCGGGCACCGCGACCTGTTAACCGCATGTCTGCCGCCTCGACTCACGCCACACCCCGGCGTCGACTCCACACCAGCCGGAGTGTATCGCGCAAAGCCGGAGGGGCTGTCTTCACGCTCGTCTCTGCACGGCCGTCGCCATCGTCTCCTGCGGCTCTCATTTCGTTCGCGGGCGACGAAACGCTGCACAACCGGCCGCCAGTGCGGCTCCCGCCAGTATCGCCAACGGCGCAGGCTCGGGAACAGCAGCCACGCCGCCTGCCAGCCCGGGCGGTGGGTTATAGCTCCCGGTGTCGTAGAGGCCGGTGCCGAAGAATTCGGCGGCGTCTTGAATGTCCACGACGCCGTCGTAGTTGAAGTCGCCATCCAGCCAGGTCGCCGGCAGGCCGGTGTCGTACTTACCGAACGTCAGGAAGTTGCCGGCGTCGAGGATATCGACCGCCCAGTCGAGGTTGGTATCACCCGGCGCCGCGAAGGCGAACGTCATCGAACCATCACCGTTATCGAGCCACCCAATCGTCCGCGGTATGCTCGCAGCCTGGTCGGCTCGGGCCTGGCTCGACGTGATCCCCGTCGTGCCGTTCCACGACCCATCGCCGCGACCGCTGTTCAATGCCACGAGCATGTCGGCGACCGAGAGGCCAGCGGCCACCGTCATCATGCCGCTCCCAACGTCGGTGAGGCCCCCCTGGTTCGGTTTCAGACCGCCAACGGTCGTCATCAGGCCTGGCGAGAGCGTGACGGTGCCACCAGCGACGGGAACAAGTTGGCTTGAAGGCAAGGCCGCACCGCTCGCCAACTGCAAACGACCACCCTCCACCGTCGTGGTTCCACTGTACGTGGAGACGTAGCCGTCACCGCCACCGAGCACGAGTGCGCCACCCCCCGTCTTCTTGAACTCGGTGTTCGAGCCCGAGACCGTGACGTATTGGGCCATCGTGGCGGTTCGGCCCACCGGCACGTCGATGCTCTTCGCAGCGACTCCACTCACGTTGAACAGGATTGATCCACCACTGCCCGACTTGCCGGCGACCAGGAGGTCGGTCGAGGCGTCGAGCGTCGTGATCGTGCCGCCGGTCCAGGCGATCCGTCGCTGAGACCCCGCCGACGAAATCCCCGTACCCGACGAGATTCCGCTCACCGCGAACGTCCCGCCCGAGAGCGTGTAGGTGCTCCGGAAGTTCGGGTTGTTGGTGGTGCCGCTGTCGGCGGCGTTGACGCCCATCACCAGCGAGACGCCGCGGACGACGCCGCCGGCTTGGTTGAACGAACTCGTAATCGTCGGCGAACCCGCCAATCCGGTTGGTACGTTGACGGCGCCGAGCGTGATGGTCGTCGCGTCGAACGTGCCCGAGGACATCGCGAACGTGCCGGTCTGGCCCGCTGATGCGAGCACGTAGTAATAGCCGACGTTGAAGTCCGACACCCGGGCATCGATCGAGCCAGCCGAAGTGTCGAGTACGCCGCTGCCGAAATTGTCACCGCCCCCCTTGAAGCCGACATAGACCATATCCACGCGCGAGTCACCACCCGTCGCCCCGCGCAGGATCAGGCTCCCGCCTGATACGCCCGAGCCGAACGTCATCACGCCGTTGCCCCGGTAGGACCCGACCGTGAGGGTGCCCGTGGAAATTGAGTTGGCGAGACCAAGGTTGAGCGTCGAGACGCTCGAGGCCGGGCCGTTGGCCGAGTTGCCCACGCGGACGGAGGCTCCGGAGAGGGACGACGATCCGGCGGTCGGAAGGCTGACGATCGTGGCCACGGTGCCCGACGTCACGGTGCTCGATGTGCTGATCTCAAAGGCGCCGAAGCCGTTACCCCAGGAAAAACCTGACAGCCCTTTGAGGTCGAGTTGTGTCGTGCCCGTCTGGGCCGTCGGAGCCCCGGAGTTCACCGTGAAGTTCGGCCCCGTCACGCCGAGCGACCCGTTCAGGAAGGTATTGGTCGCCTGGGTGCTGCCGTTGGTGGCCAGCGTCATCGTGAGCGTCGGGACCGCTTGCGTTTGGCCGCCGAGATCGATTCGGCTGCCACCGGTGTTTGTGGCGGACGTCTGCAGAGTGAGCGTCGCCATTGAGAGCGGGCTTACCGGACCGAGCGTCACCGTGGCCGACCGGATGGTGGTGGTGCCGGTGTAGGTGTTGGCGCCGTTGAGCGTGAAACTGCCCGTGTTGAACGTGACGGCACCATCCCCCGTGATCGGCCCGTTGATCGTCAGTGAGTTGGCTGCGGCGCCGTTCTGAACGTTGAACAGCGTGCCGTTGGCGAGCGAAATCGAGCGAGCGGCCCCGAACGTCGTCACCGCATAGTTCTGCAGGTTGCACGACGCGAGCACCTCGATCGGATTGGCAGCATCGCCAAGCTGGCCCCCGCGGGCGATTTGAACCGTGCCGCCATTGAAGTAGTTGGTGCCGGTGTAGGTGAAGTCCAGCGTGTTGTAGCGGGGGGAATAGATTCCGCCGCCATTCTTCTGCAACCCTTGGCTGCCACTCAACTGGGCGTACATATAGAGGTTGCCTCCGGTGACGCTGATGACCGGTACGCCGGAGGAGACGGCCAATTCGATCCAGTCGGTGCTCGACCCGGCGGTGCCGGTGGATCCGATCACCACGTTTCCGGAAGCAGTCGTCTGGTTGATCGTGCCCACGGTCACCGTCGTGTTGTCGAGCAGCACCGTCGGCCCCGCGCTGGGGAACTGCGTGATCGCATCGACCGCGCTGGGGATAATGCCATCGCTCCAGGCGGTGCCGGTGGTCCAGGGCGTGGTGCCCGATGTCGGCAACCAGATGGACTGCGCTGCAGCGACCCATGGGGTCATGGCGGTGAGCAACACTAACGCACACCGAACGGCACGACCGAGCGACAACACCGTCATGATTCCACCTCCCCGTACTCTGAAAACACTAGGACTCGCGTCCTTCCTTTTAAATGATAACGGATCACGCCGTCGCGCGGTGTCCCATAAGTGTGCGACTCGCGGCGACGGGGCGCCTAGTCAGACCGCGAGGCCATTGAACTTTTTGTTCCGCGGCGAGGTGCCCGCCGGGCCCGTCGCCTGCAGGCCGAAGCTGAAGGAAGCCCCGGCGGCGATCGTCACGCCCCAAGACGCGGGCTGGATCACGTAGTGGCCGCCCGACCGGCTCACAATCGTGGCGTTCCAGACGCTGGTGATCGTGGCGTCGAGGTCGAACTCCAGCGTCCATCCGGAGATGGCGGCGGTTCCCTGATTGGTGATCGTGACGTCGCCGTTGAACCCGCTCGACCAGCCGTTAGCCTGATTGTAGACCACCGCCACACTCACCTCCGCGAGGTAGGGGCCGGCGTCCATGAGCCCGCTCGAGATGAGCTCCGTGAGATCGAGAATGTCTACCACGCCATCACTGGTGAAGTCGCCGTCGACCCAACTCGCCGTCCAGCCCGTGTCGAACATGCCGCTGGCGATGAAGTTGGCCGAGTCGAGCATGTCGATTGTGAAGTCGAGGTTGATGTCGCCCGGCGCTGCAAAGGCCACGGTCACCGAGCCGTCGGCGTTGGTGAGCCAGCCGACCGAACGGCTTTTCCCCGCAGCGATGGCGGTGGCAGCGGCTGACGAGGTGATGCCGCTCGAGCCCGTCCAGTTTCCGCTGCCGCGGCCCGCTGCGAGCCACTGGCGGATGGCCGCGAT
Source organism: Candidatus Kuenenia stuttgartensis (assembly GCA_945870505.1). GTDB lineage: Bacteria > Planctomycetota > Planctomycetia > Pirellulales > UBA1268 > QWPN01. Next base: position 6,942 of record CAMBSN010000135.1, read on the forward strand.
CGAGGCGGCGCCGTTGCCGACCGTGAATTGCGCCTTGCCGATGTCAACCGTGGCCGTCGGGGCGAGCACCAGCGACGCCAGGTCGGCCGCGTCGGTGCCGATGTCGAAGACGAGTGTGGCGCCACCGCGGACATCGACGCCACCGGTGCCCAGCGCCGCTGCATGCCGCACGATCAGAGTACCCTCCTCGACAATCGTGCCGCCCGTGGCCGCGCTTGCCGCCGTGAGCACGAGCGTGCCGGTGCCCCGCTTCACGAG
>CAMBSN010000136.1 GCA_945870505.1 Candidatus Kuenenia stuttgartensis
TGGGCCTCGTCGAACACCACGACATGGTCGTCGGGCGGAGCGGGGTCGCGGAGCGTGTCGTCGCGGAAGTGGTGGACGTTTTGAATGAAGGCTTTGACGGCGCTTCGGGAGGTGCCGATGCGGGGTGGGCCGGAGCCGGAAAAGGTGTCAGCCACCGTTTCCGCGGCGGAAAGGGTGGCAGACACCTTTTCCTTCTTGCGACGTTCCAGTTCGTCGCGGGCCAGGGCCTCCCGCAGCACCGCCACCAGCGGGCCGTTGCCCGAGAGAAACACCGCGTGGGCCGCGTCGGACCGCTCGCCGTGCCGCGTGGCCACGTTCAAGCCCACGAGAGTCTTGCCCGCTCCGGGAACGCCGGTGACAAACACGATCGCCTTCCGCCGCCCGGCCTTCGCCGCGTCGATGATCCGCTCGATGCACCCGCTCGTGGCGGCGAGGTTCACGGCCCCCGCGTCGCTGCGGGTGATGTCGTGGACCGTGTGGCGGGCGTAGAGCGACCGGGCCGCCTCGATGATCGTGGGCGTGGGGGAATAGGAGCCTGTGCCCCAGGTGGCTGGAAAAATGGGGACGGGAGCGATTTTTGGAAAAAATCGCTCCCGTCCCCATTTTTCATCCAAGGCCAGGCGAATCGCGCGGCCGAGCGACTCGCCATTGCAGCGAAACGGCGGGCGGACGCCGTCGGCGTGGGGCGGCTTCCAGCGGCGGTCGCTGTCGCGGGCTTCCGTGGCACAGAGGATCGGAAAGATCGGGGCGGCGTGGCTCGGGGCGTGGAAGTTTTTGAGGTCGAGGCCGTAGTCCCAAGCCTGTTCGTAGTCGAGGCGCTCGAACTTCTTCGCGCCCACCTTGAACTCGATCGGGATGACGCACTTTTGTGTCACGAGCACCGCATCGACCCGCCGGCCGAGCCGCGGGATGTCGAACTCGAGGTGGATCCAGGGGGCAGGGGCTTCATCGCCAAAGGGGACAGGCCCCTGTTCCTGCGGAACACGCGCCAGTCCCCGGAGGGCCGCGCGGAGCACGGGCAACTGCAGGTGCCACGCGGAGAGCTGCTCGGGGGCGAGCGTATAGCCCTTGGGGGCGGCGAGCGGCGCGTAGGCCTCTTCGTTGCTCGCGGCGAGAAACTCGCTCACGGGCGCGGCGTAGAAAGCGGCGTTCGTGCGTGGGCCCGACATGGGCGACGAGCCTACCAGACCGGGGGGCCAACCTTGGTCCGGGGCGAGGTTGACGGTGTACTGTACGTGCGTATATGTTTTCTCGTTGTCTGGCGCGGTCGGACAAAGACTCGTTCGACCGTAAGCCCCACTCCAAATCCCATGGCCATGCGCATCCTCGTCAACCGGGTTCAGCGTTCGGTCGCGGCCCAGTCGGAGAGGGGGTACTCAGGCCATATTTCGGCCTCCCCGAAGGCGCTCCGCGGCATGCAAAACACCTCTCTGAACCGCCGTCTGGCAACAAAAAAATGCAGGAAACCAAGCGAAAGTCGAGCACTTGACATATGTCAAGACCGGGCATATCCTTGGCCGATACCGACACAGTGGTTCCTTCGGCTCACTGGGGGGTGCCAGTGAGGGACTCGCAGGGAAAACGCGAGCCCGAGCGAATCCAGGAGATCGTGAGGGCCGTGCTGGAGCGGAACGCAATGCCTAGCATCCGTCTGGGGCGTCAGAACGAACACAACCGGGTCGAGGAGATGGCGGATGGGCGGCCTCCGATTCCGACCGTGCGGCGATTCTTGCTGGATTACTGGACTGACTTGGAAACCGCGAACGCCAGTCCGGGTTGCCGTGAGCTTTTCGATCACCTCTGCGAAATGAAACCGGAGATCGGGCCGGGAAAGAGGATGTACGTGAAGTTCGGGTTGGACATCGATTCCGACAACTACGCGGCTTCGCACATCACCATCGTGCGATTTCATTCCGCGATCGACTCGAGGCCCATCGACCGCATTCCGGAGATTGAGTGATGAGCCAGAAACTCCCAAAGTGCTATCAGTGTGGTGGCGCGTTTACGAGACGAATAGCCCCTCCGCACCATCGGAAGTTGCGGTATGAGGGCACCGCGTATGACGTGCTTGTGACTGACATGCCGGAGTGGCACTGTGCGGCTTGCGATTTGTCTGTGACGGACGAAGAGGGCGATGAACCGCTTCAGGCAGCGCTGCGAAAGCACATTGGGCTTCTGACGCCGCAGCAAATCAAGGCCGGAATCAAGGAACTGGGCATCACCCAGGAGAAGTTCGCAGAAAGGATTCGTTGCGCACCCGAGAGCATCTCGCGGTGGCTCAACGGGGCTGTTTTGCAGTCGCGGGTATACGACTGCCTGATGCGGATTTATTTCGAGTTTCCGCAGGTGCGCAATGCCCTAGATGAGTTTTCACCAGGAGTGACGTTCGGACAGACGGTTGCGCATGCTCGTGATGCCGACGTGACGGGATGCCCGGCGGCATGAAACTCGCCTATCACGCCGATACGGACTCGATCTACGTCGAGTTCACGGAACGCCCGAGCGTGGAGAGTACCGAGATCGCGGCCGGTGTTGTCGTCGACTTCGACGGCCAAGGCCGGGTCGTCGGGATCGATATCGACAATGCCCGCAACAAGGTTGATCTGGACCGTGTTGTCGTCAGCGCCGTGCCTGGCTTCATCGAGGTCGCATAGTCACGTTGTACAAACAGGTCCGTAAGACGCGCGTTATGAAGACCGTAGAAGACATCATTGCCGCCGCCTCGTCACTCAGCCCGGCTGAGAGACTGCAGCTTGTCGAGGCGATCTGGGACTCGCTGCTCGAATCGCCGAATACCATCCCTGTGCCCGACTGCCACTGCCAAGTATTGGATGAGCGCCGCAAGTCACCAGCGGAGATGCTTGATTGGGAGGAAGTGAAGGACAGGCTCCGCAAGCGGGCCAGCGAAGGATAGGGAGGTGTTTCGCTTGAGCTCGCGCAAACTCATCGCCCAGCTAAACGCGAGGCTGGACGAAGCGCTTGCCACAATCATCTCCCCCGGCGCGCGTGCTGAATCCTGCGACAGTTCACACGGCTCACAAAAGACCACATTAGCGGCTGACGCGGACAAGCCGGCAGCGTGACGAAGGGCGGGCGGAGTGGCAACTACCGAGGATTCCTCGGTAGTTGGACTGTCGGATCATCGAGTGGCGATTAGCCGAATGCCGAGGCAACCGATAGCGAGCTCGGGCCCGAGGCGTTCGTCCATCAGCCCGCCGCCGCTGCGAGCGCCCCGTACACGCGGCGCATTTCGCCCTTCGTGAACCGCGTGGCCAAAAGCCGCATCACGGCGGCCTTGTCGGCCGGAAACGACAGGCCCTGTGCCCGGACCGCCTCGTAGGCGGCCACGACCCGCGCGCGGAAGGCGAGCTCTGCGCGAACGGCCGCGATGCATTCCTCGACGTGCGGCTGGAAGGCATCCACGTCGTCCGGCTCATACTCCTCGAGCAAGAGCGGCCGCACCGTCTCGAAGGAGAGTTCGTCGACCGTCTCGAGGGCGTTCCAGCAGGTGGCGAGCACGGCCTGCTTGTTGATGCCGGTCGCCCAGTGGATCTCCTCGATGCTCTCGGGCTTGCACTTCCAGAGCGAGACGATCCCGGAGGGCTCCGTCACGCACCACACAGCCCCTTCCGTGCCGGAGAGCTGCTCCTCGGAGATCCGCACGTTGCGGGCCTCGAGTTCACCGCGCAGCTTCTCGAAGCGGGCCACCGGATCCTCTCCAGCCACGAGTTCAGCCACGAGCGGCGCCGCCGGCACGTCGCCCAGCTCGAGCTCAAACGGGGCGATCAGCCGCGCGGTCGCCGGCTCGACGCCGAAGAGCACCGCCAGGGCCAGCGGCTCGTCGTAGGCGATCAGATGCGGGTTACGACCGCCATACAGCTCGAACGAGATGCTGCAGCCGTTCCGGGCGGGAAGCGCCGCGGCTTCCGGATGCCGCTCGAGCAGCTCCCGCCACAGGTCGAGAAACCCGCCGAAGGTGCCGTTGCGGAGCACCGGATGCAGCCGCAGCTTGAACGTCGTCCGCTCGACGCCCGCGGCATCCCGATACCGATACGCCAGCACGTTCGTGCCGTCGAGCTTCTCGTAGACATGCGCCCGGGCGATCGGCGGAAACCGAAACCGGCCGTCGCGGTCGAACGGATAACGCAGCTTCGGCGTGGCATGGATCAGCTGCGGGCAGGGCTCTTCACCCACGCGGGTGATCACGATCGCTCCATAGCGGTGGTCGGTCTTCTGGCAGAGAAACCCCTCGAGCGGCAGGCCGTCGTGAAACGGGTCGGCCACCGCGAAGGGCTGCAGCAGCCCCGGTTGCACGCCCAGCATCTCGGCCACCTGGTCGATCGTCATCGTCGCCTCGCTATGGCGTGCCGTTGATTTCGATGCGGCGGTGCACCTGGAGGACGGTGGTGGCAAGCGACCGGCTTGGGCGCGGCGCTCGTGAGCTTCTGAACCGGCAGTACCCCCGACAGGGATCGAACCTGTGACCTGAGCTTTAGGAAAGCTCCGCTCTATCCAACTGAGCTACGGGGGCGAATGCGGCACGCCACGGCAACCGCCGCGACTCCCGCACCCGGCATCTTACGGACGGCCGTAGCCCCTGACGATGCCCCAGGATCCCAAGCGATTCCGCCGCGAAAATGATGGCCGCTGCGGCCCCGCGGCGGGCCGGTATCATGCGAACAGCCCGCGACAGACCCGCGGGAGCCATCCACACCAAGGGCCCGACATCGTGGCACGCGCAGCACTCGCACTCGAAGACGGCACCGTCTACATCGGCGAGTCGTTCGGCGCCACCGGCACCGTGTCGGGCGAAGTGTGCTTCAACACCTCGATGACCGGCTACCAGGAGATCCTCACCGATCCCTCGTATCGCGGCCAAATCCTCTGCATGACCGCGCCGCAGATCGGCAACTACGGCGTCAACCACGCCGACGTCGAAAGCGGCAAGCTCCAGATGGCCGGCTTCATCGTCCGCGAGGCCAGTCGCCTCGCCAGCAACTTCACCTCCGAAGGCACCCTCGGCGATTACCTCGCCAAGGCCGGTGTCGTGGGCCTCGCCGGCATCGACACCCGGGCGCTCGTTCGGCACCTGCGGATCCGCGGCGCGATGACGGGCGTGCTGTCGAGCGAAGTGCTCGACCCCGCGGCACTCGTCGCCAAGGCCAAGGCCGCGCCAACCCTCGTCGGCCGCGACCTCGTGCGCGAGGTGATGCCCGAACGGCCCTCCGCGTGGACGGAATCGCTCGACGAATGGGCGCAGCCCGTGCCGCAGCCGCTCGAAGGGGGCGACCCGGCTCCGGTCACGACCTGGGCAGGAAAGAAGAGGGTGGTCGCCCTCGATTACGGCATGAAGTGGAACATCGCCCGCCACCTCACCAGCGTGGGCTGCGATGTGACCGTGCTGCCCGGCCGCGCGACCGCCGCCGAGGTGCTCGCCCACAAGCCCGACGGAGTGTTTCTCTCCAACGGCCCCGGCGATCCCGAGGTGCTCGGCTACTGCGTCGATACCGTCAAAGGACTCGTCGGGAAGGTGCCGATGTTTGGCATCTGCCTCGGCCACCAGCTGCTCGCCCTCGCCTGCGGGGCCAAGACCTTCAAGCTCGCGTTCGGCCACCGCGGCGCCAACCAGCCGGTGATGGATCTCACCACGGGCAAGGTGGAGATCACGTCGCAGAACCACGGCTTCGCCGTGGACGAGGCCACGCTACCGGCCGATCTCGAGGTGACGCATCGCAACTTGAACGACGGCACGATCGAGGGCCTGCGGCACAAGACGGCGAGTGCCGCCAGTGTGCAGTATCACCCCGAGGCCGCCGCCGGCCCGCACGATTCGGCGTATTTATTCGCGCGGTTTCGCGAGATGATGGCGTAGGGGCGGAGTCCCCACGCCTTACGGCGTTGGGCTTGTTAGCGGTTTCAGGAAGCCCAATCGCGTAAGCGATGGGGACGTGCACCGGCGGAGGGAGTCCCCACGCCTCACGGCGTTGGGCTTTTACGGGGCAGGTTGCGCCGGTCGTTCCGGAAAAAACGGATCGTCGTGGGGCAGAAGTTTGACTCGCTCGGGGGGTGTGCCAGAGTTGAGCGGAGCCGTGGCTTGCATCTCGGCTCCACCGCCGCTCGAAGGATCCGGTGGTCCCCAGTCTCTGCCACGGAAGTTCTCACCATGATTCGTATGAAGCCTGTTCTTCTCTGTTCGCTTTTCGCCACGGTCGCGGTCTTGTTCGCCACCACGTTTGCCGAAGCCGGCTGGCGCCATCACCGTCAGGCCGAACCCGGCTGTGCCGCGGTCGAGCCCGGCTGCTCGGCCTTCGAGCCCGCCTGTGTCATGGAGCCGTCGTGCGGGTTCGAGCCCGGCTGCGGCGCCGAAACGGTCTGCCCGACCAACCCCTGCATCAAGTACCGCCACAAGCACGCCTGCAAGCACCACCACTGCAACAAGGGCTGCTGCGAAGAGCCGACGTATGAGACCGTGCTCACCCCGACGAGCCCCGAGACCTGCCAGACCGTGGCGGTGCCGGTGTGCCTGCCGGCCTGCTGCCAGGGCTGCCCCTGCGAGGCCTCGCGGTGCACGCTCTTCGGCTGTGGCCAGGTGCGATACGACTACGGCTGCGGCTGCTCGGTCGTGATCCGCTTCCAGAAGTGCGGCGATATCCTGGTCATCTATGAGGGCTTTTGAGCCGCTCGCGGCCTGAGCATCACGATTCCATCCATGCGAGGCCCCGGCCCGGAGCAATCCAGGCCGGGGCTGTTCGTTGCGCCGGTTGCGCGGGGGCCGTGACGCGAACCGAGCACAGCCGTTTGTATAAGCCCAACGCCGTGAGGCGTGGGGAGAACCGCCACTAGATGCGGCGTTCAGCGTGGTTTGCCCGCGGCCTTACGGCCGGTCGGCTTTTACCATGTTCCGTATAAGCCCAACTCCGTGAGGCGTGGGGCGAACCGCCACCAGATGCGGCGTTCAGCGTGGTTCGCCCGCGGCCTCACGGCCGGTCGGCTTAGACATGCGATGCGGCCGTGACGCCTACGCGACCGTCGCTTACGACGCGCGGCGTTGGCGGAGGTGCCGTGG
>CAMBSN010000137.1 GCA_945870505.1 Candidatus Kuenenia stuttgartensis
CCTCATCATCGGCTGTGGAAACCCTCAGCCGCCGGCCGCGGATTCCCGGCCGGCACCAGACTCCCCGGCCGTCGCGCCGTCTGGCCCAGCGGCCAACGCGCCGCCAGCCCCGGCTACGAGCACCGCCGCCATCCGCGACATCACGTTCGACGACATCAAGCTCGAGATGCAGAAGGGCGAGCCCTTCACCCGCGACCGGCTCACCCCGCGGGTCGTAGACCTCGAGCGGCAGCGGGTCCGCATCCGCGGCTACATCCTCCCGAGCTTCCAGCAGAGCGGCCTCACCCAGTTCGTCCTCGTTCGCGACAACCAGGAGTGCTGCTTCGGCCCCGGTGCGGCCCTCCACGACTGCGTCGTCGTGCGGATGCAGCCCGGCCAGACGGCCGAGTTTTCGATCCGGCCGGTCGCGGTCGAGGGGAGGTTCCGGGTGGAGGAACTCCGCGGTCCCGACGGCCGTCACCTGGCGATCTACGCCCTTGACGGCGAACGGGTGCAGTAGCCGACAAAGTCGCGACGTCAATCCTGCTGGCTCTCTACCGCCCACTGGTGCTACCATCGCGACGTTCCCGCAGGCCCGATCCCCGGGGCGGCGAACCTCCCCCACCTGATCGCCCATGAATCTCTTCGACCCTGAGTCGTGGTACTGGCTCTACGACGTCCCGCCGTTCCGGCTGTCGCTGCTCTTCGTCACGGTGTTCGTCGGGTTCTATTGGGTCGGCTCGATCGTCGTGCGGCCGATCCTGCGGCAGTTCGTCAAATACACGCCTGGCTCCAATGACATCGTCGGCTACGTGCTCTCCTGCTTCTGCGTGTTCTACGGCCTGTTGCTCGGCCTGATCGCCGTCACCGCCTACCAAAACGTGGCCGAGGCCGGGGCGAACGTGACCCGGGAGGCATCGGCCGTGTCGGCGCTCTACGAAGACGTCTCCCGCTACCCCGAGCCCTACTCGCAGAATCTCCGCTGGCTGATTCGCGACTACACGCGGTATGTCATCAAATATGCCTGGCCGCTCCAGCAGCAGGGGATCGTGCCCGAGGAGGGGACGATCCGGATTCAGGCCTTCCACGACCAGCTGCTCGACTTCGAGCCCAAGACCCCCTCCCAAGAGATCATCCACGCCGAGGCCCTGCGGCAGCTGAACGAGCTCCTCGCGGCCCGGCAGTTGCGGCTCTTCTCGGTGAAGGCGTCGCTGCCGGGATCGATGTGGTTTGTGATGATCGTGGGCGCGATCCTCAACATCGCGATCTGCTGGCTGTTCGACATGCGGTTTCTCACGCAACTCATGCTCGGTGGCATCCTGGCCGCCTACCTGGGAATCATGATGCACCTCATCTTCGACATGAATCAGCCCTTCCGGGGCGACGTGAGCATCTCCGCCGAGCCCTTCGAGGCCCTCTACAAACGGATCGAGGAACAATGAGCGGCACGCCGGCCGACCGACTCTCGCGCCGTGAAGCCCTGCGGCAGGGCAGCGCCGCCACGCTTGCCGCCGCGCGGGCCCTCGCGCCGGCCCTGTTCGCCGGCTGCTCGCTCGGCATCCCCCCACGGGCGAAGACCGTGAAGGTGGGCCTGCTTCACTCGCAGACCGGTACGATGGCGATGAGTGCCACGTCGCTCCGCGACATCGAACTCCACGCCTTCGAACAGATCAACGCGGCCGGTGGCATCCTCGGCCGCCAGGTCGTGTCTCGGGCTCCCGACCCACGATCCAAGACAGACTTCTTCCCGCGGCGGGCCCGGCAGTTGCTCGACGACGGCTCCGTCGCCGTGTTCGGCTGCTGGACGAGCTCCGCCCGCAAGGCGGTGCTGCCGATCTTCGAGGAGGCGAAGAAGCTCCTCTTCTACTCGGTGCAGTATGAGGGCAACGAGTCGTCTCCCTATGTCGTCTATGGCGGGATGGTGCCAAACCAGCAGATCCTCCCCGCGCTCGACTGGCTGGCGAGCGTGGCGGGAGGGCTGCGGAAAAAGATCTTCCTGCTGGGCTCCGACTTGGTTTTCCCGCGGACAGCCAACTACATCGCGAAGAAGTATCTCGCCACGAAGGAGATGCGACCGGTGGGCGAGGCCTACGTGCCCCTGGGCGACCGCGACTTCTCGGGCGTGGTCAAGGAGATCCTCGCCTCGGGGGCCGACTGCGTGCTGAGCACGGTCAACGGCGACAGCAACATCGGCCTGTTCGCGGCCCTCGCCAAGGCCGAGGTCGAGCCCGCCAAAATCCCGGTCATGACCACGAGCATCGCCGAGGACGAACTGCGGTTTCTCATGCCCGAGCAGGTGGCGGGGCACTACGCCGCCGCCTGTTACTTCCAGAGCCTCGACACGCCCGCCAATCAGATGTGGGTGGATGGGTTCCGCAAGGAGTTTGGCTACGATCGCGTGACCGGCGATCCGATGGAGCCCGACTGGTGCCTCGTGCATCTCTGGAAGAAGGCGGTCGAAAAGGCGGGCTCGTTTGAGACCGAGGCCGTGCGACAGGCGTTCCGCGACGGCCTGGAGCTTGCCGGTCCGGGGGGCCCCGTCCGCCTCGACCCCGCAACGCAGCACACCTCGAAGTTCTTCCGGCTGGGGCGCATCCGCGAAGACCAGCAGTTCGACATCGTGCATGCCTCGCCAGAACCGATCGTTGCCGATCCCTATCCGGCGCTGGCGTTTCCGGGCTGGAGCGTCGATTGGACGAAGGGTGGCATCACCCGCGGCGCGGAGGTTGACATCGATGGCGACGTTTGAGGTCGAGGAGACCGAGGGCATGCGGTGGGTCAAGGTCGGCCTGGACGACGACGACGTCCGCGCCGAGCGGGGCGCGCTCAACCACTACAAGGGCGCGATCGCGATGGACGTGCCCTTCCCGTCGCTCAAGGCCTGGTGGGTGTCGCTGTTCTCCGACGAGTCGCTCATCCGGCCGCGGTACTACGGCACCGGCAACGTCTATCTCGACTCCTCGCTCGGCGGATTTCATACGATGCAGGTCGAGCCCGGCGAACGGTGGATCCTCGACACGAAGTGCTTCTGGGCAAGCGACGGAGAAGTGAAACTCTCCATTCACCGCGAGCCATTCTGGACGGCGTATTGGGCCGACCAGGGTTTCTTCTGGTACAAGACCGCGCTCAAGGGTGACGGTCAGGCGGTGCTCTCAGTCCTCGGCCCGATCGAGGAGGTTCACCTCGACGACGATCAGTTGGTCGTCGACGGACCCCAGGTGGTTGCCCACACGGCCGGCATCCGGCTCTCGATGCGCCGGCCGGCGCGGTCGTGGATCAGCTACTGGATGTCGGGCCAGAAGCTCGCCTACTGCTACCGCGGCACCGGCAAGCTGCTCCTCTGCACCACGCCCTACTGGCGGGCACGGATGCAGGCCGAGGCGACCACGCCCGCGGCCGTGTGATACGCATTCGCCATGAACCGTCCTCGACCGCTCGTCCAAGCCCAACGCCGTGAGGCGTGGGGCGAACTGCCGCTAGGCGCCGTGTCCAGCGTGGTGCGCCCGCGGCCTCACGGCCGGTCGGCTTTCACTCGCCAAGCACTCGAGCGCGGATCATCGGCAATCCGTGTGACGCCATGCACCTGATCGGCGGCGCCGTGGTCTGGCTGCTCATCGCCCACGTCGCCGTGGCCTGCCCGTTCTGTGGCCCAGTGGGCCGGTCGCTCGCGGAGCGCCGCGACGCGGCCGACTCGGTGCTTATCGCCGACGCCGCGGGAGATGCGACCCGCGCTGCCGACGGCCTGCTCGTGCAGCCACTTGCGCCGCTCGCCGCTCTCCGCGGCGCGGCCGATGTCCCGGACGGAGTGATTGACTGCCGCGTCAGCGAACCCATCACGGGCACAGGCATCCTCTTCGGAAGCCGCGAACCAGACGGGATGCGGTGGGAGGCAATCGCTGCGGACGAGGCCTTGATCGCCCACGTCGCCGCAGCGCCCGCCGTCGAGGAACCGGCCGCGCAGCGGCTCCGCTGGTTTGCCGGCCGGCTCGAACATGCCAACCCAGCGATCGCGGCCGACGCCTTCACCGAGTTTGGCCTGGCCCCGTTCGCGGATGTCCGCGCGGTGGCCGACGCGTTTGACCCGGACCAACTGCAAACCTGGCTGGCCGATCCCCGCGTCGATCAACGGCGGCGTGGCTTTTATGCGGTCGCGCTCGGACTGGCGATCGCGGTGACCGAGCGGCCGGCTGACCGCAGCGCACGCATTGCAGCGCTGCATGCCGCCGTCGAGGAAACCGGCGACGACCTGCGGGCCGGCTACGACGGCATTCTTGCTGGTGTGCTCGTGGCCGAGCCCGAAGCGGGCCTCGCGTATCTCGGCCACCGGGGCCTGTTCACCGCGACCACGCGGCCCGGCGACGCGAAGCACGCGCTGGCCGCCCTGCGCTTCGCCTGGGAGTGCCTCGCCGACTCGATCCCCCACGACCGCGTCGCGGAGGCGACGGCGGGGCTGCTCGACAATCCGGCCGTGGCGGCAGATGCAGCCGTTGATCTGGCACGGTACGTACGCTGGGATGAGGTGGACCGGGTCGCCGCGCTCTGGAAGTCGCTCGGCCGCGACGACCCGCTCGTCCGCCGAGCGGTCGCCGGCTACCTCGAGGCCTGTCCGTTGCCGGCGGCGCGGGTCCACCGCGAGACGCTCGCGGCGGCCGATTCCGAAGCCTGGGCGGCCGCTCGTGCCGCCGCCGCCGGGCCCGCCCGCTAACCGATCCCGGCGGCGCGGCCCGGGTGGCAACACGGGTTGCGGCGCAGGCGTTTTCGGCGATATTTGCGTCGTCAGTTGGCCGTCCCACCCGCCGCGAGCCCCACGCGATGAAGATCCATGAGTTCCAGGCCAAGGACCTCCTCCGAGCAGCCGGTGTTCCCGTGCTCGCCGGCAAGGTCGCCCGCACCCCCGACGAGGCCGCCGCGGCGTTTACCGCCCTCGGCACTCCCGTCTGCGCCGTCAAGGCGCAGATCCACGCCGGTGGCCGCGGCAAGGGAAAGGTAAACGGCTCCGAGCAGCGGGGCGTGGAACTCGCCAAGAGCGCCGACGACGCCAAGCGCATCGCCGCCGGGCTCCTCGGCAACACGCTCGTCACGATCCAGACCGGCCCCGAGGGGCAGGTTGTGCGGCAGGTGTTCGTGGAGAGCGGCTGTGCGATTGACCGTGAGCTCTACTGCGCCGTCCTCGTCGATCGCCGCGTGGAGTCGCCCGTGCTCATTGCCAGCACTGCCGGCGGCATGGACATTGAGGAGGTGGCGGCCAAGACACCGGAACTGATCCTCGCCGAGCCCTTCGACGCCGACCGCGGCCTGGGCGCCTACCAGGCCCGCGTGCTCGCCTCCAAGCTCGGCCTGCCCACGGCAAGCTGGCGATATGCCGAGGCCTTCTTCCGCAAGCTCTGCCAAGCCTTCGTCGATCTCGACGCGTCGCTCGTCGAGATCAACCCGCTCGTCCTCGCGAAGGACGGCACGCTCGTCGCCCTCGACGCGAAGATGACGTTCGACGACAACGCCCTCTTCCGCCACAAGGACGTCGCGGCCCTCCGCGACGAGGCCGAGGAAGAGCCGGCCGAGACGCGGGCCGCCGCCGCGGGCCTCTCCTACGTGAAGCTCAACGGCACGATCGGCTGCCTCGTCAACGGCGCCGGCCTCGCGATGAGCACAATGGACCTCGTGAAGTACCACGGCGGCGAGCCGGCCAACTTCCTCGACGTGGGCGGCGGCGCCGACGTCAAGCAGGTGACCGAGGCCTTCCGGATCATCCTTTCCGATCCGCATGTCAAGGCGATCCTCGTCAACATCTTCGGCGGCATCATGCGGTGCACCACGATCGCCACGGCCCTCGTCGAGGCCTCGAAGACGATCGGCTTCACCGTGCCGCTCGTCGTCCGCCTCGAGGGCACCGAGGTCGAGGAGGGGAAGAAGATCCTCGCCTCGAGCGGCGCGAAGATCATCACCGCCGACGGCCTGACCGACGCCGCCAAGAAGGTCGTGGCTGCGGCCAAGGCCTGAATCGCACATCCCACCCTGCACCCGGACACACATCACCCGGACACACAACTCCCATGAGCATCCTCGTCAATCGCGACACGCGGGTCATCTGCCAGGGCATCACCGGCAAGGTCGGCGAGTTCCACACCCGGGGCTGCCTCGACTACGGCACGCGGATGGTGGGCGGCGTGACACCGGGCAAGGGAGGCGAGGAAGTCGCCGGCCTGCCTGTCTTCAACACGGTGGCCGAGGCCCGCGACGCCACCGGAGCCAACGCCACGATGATCTTCGTGCCGCCGGCCTTCGCCGCCGACGCCATCCTGGAGGCCGTCGATGCCGGGATCGAACTGGTGATCGCGATCACCGAGGGGATCCCGGTGATCGACATGGCCCGCGTGATGCCGGTCGTGAAGGCCTCGAAGAGCCGGCTGATCGGCCCCAACTGCCCGGGCGTGATCACGCCGGGTCAGTGCAAGATCGGGATCATGCCCGGCTACATCCACACCCCTGGCCACGTGGGCGTGATGAGCCGCTCGGGCACGCTCACCTACGAGGCGGTCTGGCAGCTCACGCAGCTCGGCCACGGCCAGAGCACCTGCGTGGGCCTCGGCGGCGATCCGCTCGTCGGCTCCTCGTTCATCGACATCCTCGCCCTCTTCCAGGCCGACCCCGACACCCACTCGATCCTGATGATGGGCGAGATCGGCGGCAGTGCGGAGGAAGAGGCGGCCGAGTATGTGAAGCACCACGTCACGAAGCCCGTGGCCGCGTTCATCGCCGGCCGGACGGCCCCGCCGGGCAAGCGAATGGGCCATGCCGGGGCGATCATCTCGGGTGGCAAGGGGACAGCCGAGGCCAAGCTGGCGGCCCTTAGGGATGCCGGCATCGAGGTCGCCGAAAGCCCCGCCGACATGGGGACCGCGATGGTTCGGGCCATCGAAAAGCGACGAGCCTAATACGGGTCACACTTGTATCTTGAGGCGTTCGCGAGGCTCGGGGCTGCCCGTGCCATCTCGCCGGACGTTCGCTACGGGCATCCTGCCAATCC
>CAMBSN010000138.1 GCA_945870505.1 Candidatus Kuenenia stuttgartensis
ATAGCCACGGCGGGGATCATCCGCACTTCGTCTGCACCAGCTGCGGCGAGGTGTCGTGCCTTGATGATGTGAATGTGGCAATCACCCAGCGGGCCGGGGCGAAGAAGCCGGTTGCTGCGGAGGGCGGCCCCACAGGCACGAAGGCCGGAAAAAAATCGCCAGCTGCCGGCAAGCGTCAGGGGATCCCTGCAGTGACCGAGGTGCTGCTCAAAGGCACCTGCGGCAACTGCGAGTGAGCGTGGCCCTTGCGAAGCCGGCTGTCGCGGGCGAGGATGCGCGTGCGTCATACGGCACGCCATTGCCATCCATTCTCGATGGGCCCGCCCATGTCCCGCTCTTCCGCAGCCAAGCCGCAGACCACCACCGGCACGCTCCAGATCGGCGACCAGTGGAATGCGATCAACATCATCGCGCACTCGCAGACCCACCCGCTCAAGGCGATCTGCGAGCTGACTGAAAACGCGATCGATGCGGGTGCCACGCATATCCACATCCTCCGCCGGCGGCAGAAGGGCGACGTCTATCTGGAGGTTGTCGACAACGGCCGGGGCGTCGCCCCCGACGAGGATGGCAACCCCGACTTCCTCCGGATCGCGACCCATCTGTGCGACTCGATGAAGCGGCACCTCGACGCCCAGCACCGCCAGGGCGTACACGGTGAGTTCGGCATCGGCCTGCTCAGCTTCTGGAGCCTCGGCAGCGAGCTACGGATGATCGCCGGCGGTCCGACAGGCGTGCTCCACGAACTGGAGCTGACACGTGGCGGCCGCACCTACACGATCCGTCCGGTCCGCGGCCAGTTGCCCACCGGCGGCACGCGGGTGATCGTCGGCCCGCTGCTCGAGGCCACGAAGAAGCTCGTCACCGGCGAGAAGCTGGCCCGCTATCTCTCGGCCGAACTCCGCGACCGAATTCGCAACACCGGCGTAAAGATTGAGGTGGTCGATCGTGTCTCGCGGAGCGAGCAGCTGGTGACGCCGCGGGAGTTCGACGGCGAACGGCTGGAGATTCCGCGGCGCTGCAGGACTCCGCTGGGTGACGTGCACGTAGAACTCTACATGCGGTGCGAGTCGAGCCACCCCGATGCGGCGATCGCGCTGTGCAAGGACGGCACGCGGGTGCTCAGGGATGTCTGCGAACTGCTCCCCTTCCAGCATGCACCCTGGAATGACGGCCGGCTCGAAGGGCTGCTCGATTTCGATCCGCTCTTGCTCGCCCCCGGCACCCGTTCCGGGATCGTCGCCGACGAGGCGTTCGACGCGTTCGTCGCGGCCGCCACGGCACTTGAGCCTGAGATCTCGGCGGCGCTTGAGCAGCGGGAGCAGGCGGAGACCGACCGGGCCAGCCGGCAGATTCTCAAGCAGGTGCACAAGGCATTCGTGACCGCGCTCTCCGACTTGCCCTCGGCCGACTACATTTTTTTTGACATCCCCGCAGCGGCGCCTGCCCTAGGCAATCGCCCCGGCGGTCGCGGTGAGTCTTTGCCTGGCGAGCCAGATGACTCGATCCAGGTGGCCGGCGAAACTCCCTCGGCCGCCCCGCCGCTCCTGCCGCTCGATCCTGGCCCGTTGCACAGCGTGCGGATTTCCCCCCGGCATCCGCGTCGGCCGCCGGGCGGCGTGTGCCAACTCACGTCCGTGGCCCGCGATGCACTCGGCATGGCGATTCCGGAGGGCGTGGTGTTTGCGTGGCGGGTGGTCGAGGGTGACGGCCGGCTCGAAGGTGCAGACGAGCTTGAGGGTGCAGATGAGGCGACCTGCCGGGTCGCAGCCGACGCAATCGGCGTGGTGACAGTCGAGGTGGTCGCACGGGAAATCGATGCGCCGCAACACGCGGGAGCCGCTGTCGCTCGTGACGCCTGGGGTGCTGTCGCTGGAGATGCCACGGCTGCGGGGCAGATGCAGTCTCAGGAGATCTCGGATCGCGTGACGGTAAAATTCATCGACGACGAGGCGGCCGATGGCAACGGGCCGGGCGGCCGTGGCCTGCCGTCCTATCGCCTCGCGCCGGAGCACGGCCAGCCGGGGCGGTCGCGGTATGACGCCAAGGCCAACGAGATCATCATCAATTCGGCACACCGCGATTTCCTGGCCAGCAAATCCTCAGTCGGCAAGCACCGGCGGTATATCGGCAAGCTCTACGCCAAGGAAGTGGTGCTCAGTAATTTTCCGCACGAGTCCCCCGCGCAGGCACTCGAACGGCTGATCGAGGTCACGCTACGGACCGAAGACGCTCTGTAAGCCAGCTAGTCCCGCGCAAGCCAGCGGGATGCGGCGAACCCGGCCGCCAGGCCGAGCCCGCCGCCGATGAGATCGTAGACCCAGTCTTTTGCATCGGCCAACCGACCGAACAATGGCTGCGTCATTTCGTCCACGGCTCCCCAGGCGGCGATCAGGACAAAGAGTGTGATCACAGCGGTCGACATGGGCCGCCACCGGCCGCCATAGGCGAGGGCTGCGAGCAGGCCGAGCACCCCGTAGGCCGCCATGTGCAGGAGTTTGTCGGGATCGAGCAGGCCGTAGTCGGCGGCTCGCACGATGAACTGCACCTCGTCGGCGGGCGCATGCGTGGCGATCAGGAGGAAGAGCCCATACGCCCAGAAGCAGACGGCAAAGACCGTGCGGAGGTGGCGGGGGAGGGTCATGACGCGGGGTCGGCGGTGGCAGAGGGATTGGCCGGGATCAGTATCGCGGCACGTTTCGATCGACGTCGGTGCTCCAGGCGTCGATGCCGCCCTGCATGCTCGAGACGTTGGGAAAACCGCGTTCGCGGAGCCAGTGTGTGACTCTCAGACTGCGAACGCCGTGGTGGCAGTGGACGATGATTGGCTTCGTCTTCCAGGCATCGAGTTCACCGATGCGCTCGGGCAGTTCCTGCATCGGCACGAGGAGCGACCCGGCGATCTTCGCCGTCGCATGCTCCTCGGGCGTGCGGCAGTCGAGCAAGAGCATCTCGCCCGGATGCGCCTCCCAGAGCAATCGTTTGGCTTCCGCGGCGGAGAGTTCGAGCGGTGTATCGGACATAAGATGGTTCCAGTGAGAGGATTCCAAGGCTTCAGGGGAAGTCAGGGGGCGAGTCGTTCGATGATCCAACCCTGGGAGTTTTCGCGACGGAAGCGGAGCCGGTCGTGGAGCCGGCTCGGGCGGCCCTGCCAGAACTCGATCCGCTCAGGGATGAGTCGAAAGCCACCCCAGTGATCCGGCCGCGGGATCGCCGCGTCGTCGGGGTGCTCCGCACGGAAGCGGGAGAAGAGTTGTTCGAGTGTGTCGCGGTCAGGAATGACCTCGCTCTGCGGCGAGCCCCAGGCGCCGATCCGCGACGTGCTTGGCCGACTGTGGAAATAGGCGTCGCTCTCAGCCGCGGTCGTCTGCTCCACGCGGCCCTCGATCCGCACCTGCCGCTCGAGCGCGGTCCAGTGGAAGGTCAGCGCGGCGTAGGGATTGTCGGCCAGTTCCCGGCCCTTGCGGCTTTCGTAGTTCGTGTAGAAGCAGAAGCCGCGGTCGTCGAAGCCCCGCAAGAGCACGATGCGGGCCGAGGGGCGGCCGTCAGGCGTGGCGGTGGAGAGCGTCATCGCCTCGGGCTCGAGGATCCCGGCTGCCACGGCCGCGTCGTACCAGATCGAGAACTGCCGGATCGGGTTGCGGTCGACGGTGGATTCGTCGAGCGCACCCTGCTCGTATTCCTTGCGGGCGTGGGTCTTTCGGGGCTCCATCGCATTCGATCCTCTGTGGACACATTGATTCCATCACCACTGTAGGCGTTCTGGTCCGGGCCCGCGACACCTGCGGACGCTATCGCTTGCTCGGCACGAGCACGAGCCGCCGAACGTCGGCGACGCTGCGACCGGAAATCGTCGTCGCCCGGAGCGTGAGCGTGGCGGGGCCCGCGGCGAGTTCGATCCGGCCAAGCGCGAGTGGCCGAAACTCTTTGTCGAATCCCTCCCCCTTGCGGGGCACGCGGTCGTGGTTGGTATCCAGCGGCGGATCCCAGCCGGGCTGCATCGTGGCCTGCGTGGATGCTGGGCCGCAGGCGAGCGCAATCGTTGAGCCGGCATCGGCATCAGGGCAGGTGTACCAGAGTTCGGCGTCGTAGCTGCCCGCCGTGAGCACGTCGACCGTCCATGTGATCGAGTCGTCGGTCGTTTTCCAATTCGTGAAAAAGGAACAGTTGGGAGCCTTCGAACTGCGGGTGATGCCGCCGTGCGGCACGCCGTCGCGGGCTGGCAGCTCCGTGTGCGGTGCACCGGCAGCGGCCACCGGGAACCGTTCCTCTTTCGGCGGTGGCACCGCATTGAGCACGTCGCGCCGCCAGTCTGCAGCGAGGCCCCTGAGCCGTGAGGCCTCTTCTGGCAGCACGGCGGCGAGATCGCGGGTCTGGCCGGGATCGGCCGTCACGTCGTACAGCCTCCCATCAGCATCGAGCCGGTGCGTCTTACTGCGGACGCTCACCTTGCCGCCGAAGCTCGCGACTAGTGTGCGACCGTCGGCCCGCTTCGCCACCGACTCAGACGCTGCCGTGCCGAGCAGGAGCGGCGAGAGATCGATCCCATCAAGCGGCTGCGTCGGGCCGAGTGCGACGCCGGCCAAGCCCGCGAGCGTCGGCAAGAGATCGATCGCACCGGCGAGCTGAGGGATGCGTGTGCCGGGCCTGATCCGTCCCGGCCAGCGGAGGCAGCAGACGCTCCGCACGCCGCCGTCGTCGGTGCCGCCCTTGCGGCCCCGCAGGCCGCCGCACCAGCGGCTGCTATTGGGGCCGTTGTCGGAGAAGAACACCAGAATCGTGTCGTCGGCGATGCCGAGTGAGTTGAGCGTAGCGAGCATGCGGCCGACATTCGCGTCGAGGTTTTCCATCATCGCCAATGCGGCGCGGGTGAACGGCAGGTCCTCGCGGTCGCCCTCGGATCCGCGGAGCCCGATCGGGTTGTCGCGGAACCGGTTCCACTCGTCGTCCGGCACATCCATTGGGGAATGTGGTGTATTCAGCGCGAGGTAGCAGAAAAAGGGTTTTCCTGCGGACTGCGACTGCCTGACGAAGTCGATCGCATGAGAGGTGATGTCGTCGGCAATGAAACCCGTGCCGCGGACGTACCGGCCATCGTGCTCCATCGGGGCGTCGTGGTAGCTATTCCAGTGACCTTCGGTGAAACCATAAAAGGTGTCGAAACCGCGGGCCTGTGGGTGGTAGGGCCACTGCGTGCCGTTATGCCACTTGCCGAAGCAGCCGGTGGCATGGCCGGCATCGTGGAACACGTTGGCCAGCGTGCGTTCGGCGGGATCCATCCGCTCCTGGCCGAGCGAAACACCCCGCACGCCGCTCCGCGGGGCATAGCGGCCGGTGAGCAGCTCGGCACGGGTGGGCGAGCAGACCGGCTGCACGAAAAACTGTTCCAGTATCGCGCCATCCCGCGCCAGCGAGTCGATCGCGGGCGTCGAGAGGTTCGTGTTGCCGACGAACGAATAGTCGCCGTAGCCCGCGTCGTCGGCGAGGATGACGATCACGTTGGGGGGCTGCGCATGGGCAGGGTTCGCCCACGCAACGCCGATGGCGGTGGACACGATCAGCCCGCATATCGCCACGATGGCCAGGAAGCGGGCGTGGCCGTGGGTTGCGGGTGTCACCCTGCGGGTGGCGCGTCTGACGTGGCCTTCGTGATCGTGCATGGCGTCAGTATAGACGCCAGGGTTGCGGTGTTTTCGAGGACGTCGTCGCAGACGAGCCTTGGCCGGCTAGTACCAGATGCCCGCGCGGACCAGGAAGGTGTCGCTGGGGCGGTAGTCGGCGGTGTCGGTGATGTAATACTCGACGAGGCGGCCGAACACCCAGCCGGTTTCCAATCGCCAGCTGACGCCGAGATCGGCCGGCCGTCGCTCCCAGCCCGCCAGCATCCGGTAGTCGTGGTAGACGACCACGTCGTTGGCGCCGTTATCGCGGCGGACGGCCCACTGGTTGCCGCCGAACTCGCCCGCCAGATAGACCCACTGTGCCGCACGGTCGCTCTCGGCCACCCGCCACGCCAGCCGCGGCCGTGGGAAGATCAGCTCGAACCGCTTGTCGTCGGCGGGGGTCCAGAGCAGGCCGCCCGCGGGCAGGATGTTGACGTCGTAGCGGTCGAGATAGATCACGCCCGCCACGACCCGCAGGTTTTTGGAGTATTCCCACGCCCCGAAGCCATGCCCCGTGACGCGGAGAGCCTGCGGGGTGTCGTTCGCGAAGTCGCTGTACCAGCCTGGTGCCACGGCCAGATCGACGCCGAACCGCTCGCCGATCTTCCGTAGCCAGCGGGCCTGCAGCCACGATTCGTAGAGCTGGGACGGCAGCCCCGGATCGGTCGGCCCGGTCGTCTCGTCGACGAACGTCGTACCGAAGCCTGGGGTGATGAGGAGCGGGGAATTGACCGTCGGTGCCGGAAGGCCGATGGTCAGGCTCGTGTCGAGGGTGGTGAGGCCGAGGCCGTCGGAGCCGAGCCTGGGCAGTTCCGTGGCCGTGAAGATCAACTGCTGGAGCGCGACCGGCTTGGCCCCGGGAGGCAGCTTGCGGCCCGCTGGCGGCTCGAACTCCTGCCGGGGCTGGCCCGGCGGGGCGACGTCGTCGGGCAGGAGCGGCTCAGTGAGGTCCTGCGGGTCGCCGAGGGCCGCCAGCCGGATGCGGTCGAAGATGGTTTGATCCCGCTGCGGCTGTATTTCTTTCAGCGACTCCTGGTCAACCGGCGGCAGCAGCGTGATGACACTGTCGGCCGGGTCGTCGGCCCTGGCGGCTGCAGCGGCGACGAGCAGCAGCCAG
>CAMBSN010000139.1 GCA_945870505.1 Candidatus Kuenenia stuttgartensis
GACACTGTCGCGAGCAGGACCACCGACACGCAGAGCAGAAGATCGTGTCGCATGCTGCCCTCGCTCAGTGCTGTGCAGGCCGGTACCACTCGCCCCGGAGCCAGTCGGCGATGAGGTCGATCTGCTCGCGGGAGAGCGGCGGGATCGCACCCTCGGCCGCCTTGCCAAAGCTCGGCATCCGGTCGTTGGTGTTGCCGTAGAACCGCTCGTGCGTGGGATCAGTGATGATCCCCACGAGCCAGTCGCGGCCACCCCAGCCGGTGAGGTCGGGCGCGGCTCCGAGATCGGTGCCGTTGCCGCGGAAGGCGTGGCAGCCACCGCAGCGGTCGCTCGCGGCCACAAGTTCGCGGCCCTTCTCCACGAGACCCGTAATCTCCTGCGGCACCGGCCGGCCGGCCTCCGCGGCCATCGCGGCGACCACGGCATCGATGTCGCCCTTCGGCCACGTGGCCTCGTCGGTGAGATCGTCGCGGACGAACGACACCATGTCGCCCTCCTTGTGGGCCGTGTTGCCGAAGTAGGCCGGCCCCGCCACCTGATTGGCATCGAGCAGGCCTCGCATCCAGTCGGCCGAGCCGAAGCCGTAAAGATTGGCGGCCGACGATTTCGCGATCACGGCCTCGGCGTCGGGAGCAAGCGGGTCGACGTGGGCGTGGCAACTCCCGCAGTGCTGAGCGAAGAGCCGCGGCCCCTGGGAGAGCGGATCGTGACGAACCAGTTCGAGCATGCCGGCTGGCGGAATCCGCTCCGGCCGGCCGGCGAGTTCCACCGCCCGTGCGGCATCGGCCTCGGCCAGCTTCACGGCGTCGAGATAGGCCTGCGAGCGGCGCACCTTCTCGAGCGTCTTCCACTGCCGCTCGATCGCGGCTGTCTTCGTGCGGTCACCACCGACCGCCGCCACAAGCTTCGCGGCATCGCCGCCGGTCTGGTCGTGGAGTTTTTCCGCTTCGGCGAGCGATGCACGGTTCACCCACAGCGCGCAGTAGTCCTCGTTGAGGGCCAGTGCCGTGAGCAGCCCGACTCCGGCGAAGATCGCCAGCGTGAAGGCCACATTGAACCGGTGGCCGAGACGCCAGTTGCCCACGATCGGCATCAGGGCCAGCGCGGTCATGATCAGGCCGGGCACGACGATCGCCCCGAAGAACTCGCCCGTCGCCCCCCAGCCCTCGAACACCTTCAGGAACTGAAAGAGGAACAGGAAATACCACTCGGGCCGCGCGGCGGCGTAGGGGAGCGAGGGATCGGCCGGAGCGCCCAGTTCGGCCCCGAGGTGCCCCGGATGCACCACCTCGCCGGCGAGCATCGCCCGCAGGGCCGGCATGAGGATCACGCCGAGAATCACGGCCATCACGGCGAGCATCGCCACGGCGTCCTTGAGCACCTGGTCGGGCCAGAACATCGCGTCGGGTTTCGTGATCGGCCGCTTCGCATGCAGGCCGTGCTTGCGGAAGAGCGCCAGGTGCACCACGAGAAACATCACGAGCGTGGCCGGCAGGAATCCGGCGTGCAGCGCGAAGAACCGCGTCAGCGTGTGGTGGCCATACTCCGGGCCTCCGATCACGAGCTGCTGGAGCGACGGGCCAACGAAGGGCACGATGCCCGCGAGGTTTGTAGCCACGATCGTGGCCCAGTAGCCCTTCTGATCCCAGGGGAGAAGGTAGCCCGTCAGCGCCATGCCGAGCACGAGCATCATCAGCACCAGACCGAGCCAGAAGTTGACCTCGCGGGGCGCCTTGTAGGCACCGTCGATCACCACCTGGAGCAGATGCAGGGCGAGCAGCACCACCATCGCCTGGGCCATGAAGTGGTGGATGCCGCGAAGCAGCCAGCCGCCCGCCACCTCGTGCTGGATGAAGTAGACGCTTTCCCAGGCCGTTTGCGCGCTGGGCGAGTAGTTGGCCCAGAGAAAGAGCCCCGTGATCACCTGCGTCATGAAGGCGAACACGAGCGTGCTACCCCAGACATACCGCCAGCGAGCGCCACCGGGGACTCGTTCGTAGAGGGCCTCGTGGACCACCGCACGGTACCCGGTGCGATCGTCGAGGAAGTCTGCCAGCCGGCCGAACACGCCCTTTCGCAACGGCTGTCCTGAAACGGCTCGGGCGGCGGGTCGGCTCATCCCTGCACCACCTTCTCCGCGACGCCCGCGCGGTACTTCTGCCACTTCACCTCGACCTGGCCGTTGCCCCCCACGCGGCACTCCAGTTCGTCCATGGCGCGGGGGCTCGGGCTTGGATTGACGATGCTGCCATCAAGCGTGAATGAACTGTTGTGACACGGGCAGCGGAAGCACTGCGTCGCCTTCTCGAGGTCGATGAAGCAGCCGGCGTGCGGGCAGGTGGCGGAGAGCGCCCGCACCTCGCGGGAACCCTTCTCGCGGCTGAGATAGACGGCACCAACGGGCTCGGCAGCGAACCCCGTCCAGGCATCGACCCGGTCGGTGATCACGGGAAACTGCCGCGGCAGCCCGTCGTCTGGAATCGCGGCGAGATCGGCCACCGAGAGGAACGACGCCGCACCGCGAGCCCGACCGAGCGGATCGAGAAAAGCCCACAGCCCCGCGACCACCGGCGGGAGCGTGGCCAGACCGCCGCACGCGACGGCGACCACCTTGGCCAGAAAGTCACGGCGTCCGCCATCGGGCCTGACCGCAGCCGAACGATCGTTCCCGCGCGGTCGTGCCATGGAATGACTGCTCCAACGCCCTCGTCAACCGCTCAGGCGACCGCCGCCTGCTGAGCGAGCCAGGCTTCGTCCACCGCGGCCACCACGCGCTCGTGCGCGGCATCGAATGGACCGTCGATGATCGTGCCGGCTGCCGCCTTGTGGCCGCCACCACCGAATCGGGCTGCGAGCGCGTTGCAGTCAAGCCGACCGCGGCTGCGGAAGCTCACCTTGATCCGACCGTCCGGCTGCTCGATCAGGATCGCGGCCACCTCGGTGCCCTTCACGGCGAGCGTGAGGTTGACGAGGTCCTCGGTGTCGGCGGGCTGCGCCTTCACCTCCTTGATGTCGTGCTGCCGCACGGTGGAGATGATCACCTTGCCGTCGTGCGAGGTGACGGCGCCGGCGATCGTCTGCCCCACGAGGTGGAGCCGGGCGAGCGAATCCTGCTCGAAGAGTTCGCGGTAGATGGCCGTCGGATTTGCCCCGGCATCCACGAGCCGGCCCGCGATCCGAAACGACTCGCCACTCACGCTTGGAAACCGGAAGCCGCCGGTGTCGGTGGAGAGGCCGGCGTACAGGGGCGTGGCGATCGACTCGGTGAGCGGCACGCGGAGCCGCAGGCCGATCTCGTAGACGATCCGGGCGGTCGCCTCGGCCGCCGTATCCTTGAACCACCGGTCGGAGAGGTCATCTTCGCTAACGTGATGATCGACAACGAGCACGCGGTCGCGCATCGACTTGGCGACGTCGCCCATCGCTCCGAGTTGGGCCCAGGCGCTGGTGTCGAGCACGATGAAGAGATCGCGGTCGGCAAGGTCGGCGGGCCGCACCTTCTCCGCGAGCGACTCGATCTTCCCCCGCGGGTCGATCCATTTCAGGTTGGCAGGGGTCGCCTGAGCGTTAACGATCCGCACGTCCTTGCCGATCGCCTCCAGGATCCCGGCCATGCCGAGTTCGCTGCCGAGGGCGTCGCAGTCGGGCCGCACGTGGCTCGTGAGCACCACCTTCGAGCAGCCACGGAGAACCTCGAGGAGCGCCGACCAGTCGAGTCGCATCATGTCGTTCCGGGGGAGGAGGAGGCAGCTGCGACGATCCGTCCGGCGACCGCCACATCGTCGGCCAACTGGGCCTTGAGGTCATCGACCGACGCGAAGCATCGAGTGTCACGGACGCGGTCGAGGAAGTCAACGTCGAGAACCCTGCCGTAGAGGTCGCCCGCGAAGTTGATCAGGTGGGCCTCGACCGAGACGCTCGTCTCGCCGAACGTGACGTTGGGGCCGACGTGCACGGCGGCCGGAATCGCGGCGCCATCGACGCGGGCGACCGCGGCGTAGACGCCGAGAGCCGGCAGGAGCGTGGCGATCCTCGCGAGGTTGGCCGTGGGAAAGCCGATCGTGGCACCGCGGCGGGCGCCCACCACGACTTCGCCCGAGAGTCGATAGGGCGACGTCAACAACTGCCGCGCCGCGCCAAGGCCACCCGCGGCCACGAGGCCCCGGATCCGCGAACTCGACACCGGCTCGCCGTCGACCACGACCGGCGGCACCACGTCGAGGTCCACGCCATCCCGCCCGCAGAGCGAGGCAAGCAGCGACACATCGCCCCGCCGCCGGGCCCCGAACCGGAAGTCCTGGCCCTCCACCACCGCCCGGGCTGCGAACCGCCCGCGCAGGATCCCCTCGTAGAACGCCTCGGCCTCGAGGGCCATCAGCGCCGCGTCGGCCGGCTGCACGCAGACCGCATCGACGCCCAGCGATAGAAGGAGGTCGGCCCGCCGCGCCGGTGTGGTGAGCGGCAGCGGAGCCTGTTCGGGCCGCAGAATGCTGGCAGGGTGCGGATCGAACGTCAGCACCACCGCTGGAACACCGTGCCGGTCCGCCGCTTCGAGGAGCCGGTGGACGATCGCCGCATGGCCGAGGTGCACGCCGTCAAAGTTTCCGACGGCCACGGCACACGGCGCGCACGCCCCCGCGGCCTGCGGGAAGACGATCGGTTCGGCGATGGACGGCACGGCGGCGGGATGACCGGAGCGGCTCGGCGGAAAGAAAGCGAAGCGGTAGTGTACCGAGATCACGGTATGATTGGTCTGACTCCCCGAGGCTGTGGACTCGTGCCCGACGCACCGCCCATCACCGACGAACGGCAGATCTACCTCTCGGCCGACTTGGCCTGCCGGCTGGGGGCGATCGACATTGGCTCCAACTCGGTCCGGCTGCTGGTGGCTGAGGCCCTCCGCGGCGGCACGTACCGCATCCTCGACGAGGAACGGGAGCCGACCCGGCTCGGCCGCAGCGCCTCCGCCGAGGGCCGGCTCGACGACGAGTCGATGGACCGCACCGTCGCCGCCCTCCGCACCTTCAAGGAGATCGCCACCGGCTACCAGGTGACGCGACTGCGGACGATCGCCACCTGTGCCGTCCGCGAGGCGAGGAATGGCCCGGAGTTCTGCCGCCGCGTCCGTGAGGAGGTGGGCCTGGAGGTGGAGGTGATCTCGGGCGAGCGGGAGGCGAGGCTCGCGTTCACGAGCGTGCAGCACGCCTTCGATCTCTCGGGCCGCAACACGATCGTCGCCGACATCGGTGGCGGCAGCACTGAGATCGTGTTCGCCACGGGTAACCTTATCGAGTCGATCTTCTCGACGCCGCTGGGGGCCGTGCGACTCACCGAGCAGTTCACCCTCGGCGACTGCTGCGACTCCCCCGAAGCGGCCCGGGGCCTCGAGCGACTCGACGACGAGATCGCCGCGGTGCTCAAGAAGCAGACCACGAAGCCGCTGTTCGCCCCCCATCTGCTGGTCGGCTGCGGCGGCACCTTCACCACGCTCGCCGAACTCGTGATGGCGACGAAGCGAGATTCGAACGTGCCGGTCGCCGGCTACACGGTGTCGCACGCCGAGGTCCGCCACCTCCTCGACCGGCTGCGGAAGATGTCGCTACGGGCACGGCGTGGCATGCCGGGCATGACTCCCGACCGTGCCGACATCATCGTGGCGGGCCTGTCGATCATCGACTCGCTGCTCAAGCGGTTCCACGTCAACACGCTCGCCATCCACACGCGGGGCGTCCGCGATGGCCTGCTGCGGGAGATGATCGAGGAGGCGGTGGTCGGTAGCGGCGGCGACGACCCTGCCTTCCGCGACACGGCGATCGAACGGCTCGCTGCTGCCTGCTCCGGTGAGGTGGAGCACGGCCGCACCGTGGCGGCGCTCGCGGGCCGGATCTTTGAGCAGCTCGCGACGCCGCTCGACCTGCCGGCGGGCGACCGACTGCTGCTGGAATGCGCCGCGCGGCTCCAAGACGTGGGCTACGTGATCAACTACGACCAGCACCACAAGCACAGCTATCACCTGATTCGTAACAGCCGCCTGCCCGGCCTGCGGCCGCATGACCTGGAGCTGATCGCCAACGTGGCCCGCTACCACCGTGGGGCCCTGCCGAAGAAGAAGCACGAAAACCTCTCGCGGTTGGCGGCCAACGATCAGCAGCGGGTGCAGCGGCTCGCCGCCATTCTCCGGATCGCCGGCGGCCTCGACCGCAGCCGCTCGCAGCAGGTCCGCGACGTGGTCGCGTCGGTGGACGACGGCCGGGCCGTGCTCGAGGTGGTGGCTGACCAAGAGCCGCAGGTGGACATCTGGGGCGCCGAACGGCGAACCGACCTCTTCGAGAAGGTCTTCGGGATGAAGGTGGACATCCGCTGGGCCGAGCCGGCGGCCGACACTCGTCTCGCAAGCCCAACGGCGTAAGCGGTGGGGACCGCCCTGTCGTCAGCCCGCTCGTGTTGCCAGCCCCATCCCATCGCTTCCGCTCATGACGGCAGCCCGCGGCCTCACGGCCGGTCGGCTTTCACAAAACGTAACGAGCGAGGGGCTGCCCGTGCCCAAGAGCCGGGCTATGGGAGCAAGCGCAGCCACGATGGCGGAGCGCAGCGGACATGCAGAGAGCCGAGGCCAGGATGGCCGAGGCGAACGTCCGGCGACGGGCATGGGCAGCCCCGAGCGGCGCGGAGCACGGGTTGAAAACCTGTGCTACGACGCGACGCTACAACCCGCGCGACCGCTGCCCGTCGCGCCACCACCAACCCCGCCAAGGCACGCGGCCTCAGAAAC
>CAMBSN010000140.1 GCA_945870505.1 Candidatus Kuenenia stuttgartensis
CGTGCAGGACATCGCCCCGCGTCCCGACGTCTGGCCCGGGTGGCAGATGCAGTCGTCCACCTGCGATGAAGGACTCGCGATCGACATTCAGCCGCTGCTCACCCGCGACCGGACCGCCGTGGAGGCCGTCGTCCGCTGTCGGATCGACCAGCTCGAACGGCTGGCGCAGGTGTCGCTCGCGTCGCCGGTGAACCAGCAGCGGGTGCAGGTGGAGGTGCCGCAGGTGGCGGCCGTGAGGGTGGGCGAGCGGTTCCGCTGGCCAGCCAACCAGACGCTGCTCATCGGGCTCGGGTTGGTGCCGTGGCCCGTGCCCGCACAGACTGTGTCGGCCGTGTCGCTGCTGACCGACGATAAAAGGTGCGACGTGGTGATCGTGGTCGAACCGAGGCTCGGCGGCGGCCCCTGAACGTCGCGACAAACAGACCAAGGCCCGGCCGGGCCGGAACATGACAGGATGCGCGCATGAGTGGAGCGGCTGACCGAAGGGTGGTGATCACGGGCCTGGGCATCGTCTGCCCGCTCGGCCTCGGACTCGACGAGTTCTGGACGGCGCTCGTCGAGGGCCGCAGCGGGATCGGACCGCTCGACGCCTTCGACAGCCGCGGCATCCCGCTGCACCACGCCGCCCAGGCCCGGGCATTCACGGGCGAGATCGACAACTTCGGCCCGCTCGACCCGGAAAAGAAGAAGGCGATCCGCAAGGGCTGCAAGGTGATGTGCCGGGAGAGCCAGATGGCCGTGGCGGCGGCCCAACGGGCCCTCCACAACTGCGGCGACGCCTCCGCCCATCACCCGCCCGAACGGTTCGGCTGCGTGTTCGGGTCGGACTACATGCTCACGATTCCGGAGGATTTCACCTCGGGGGTGGCCGCGTGCCGGGCCGCCGACGGCGGATTCGACTTCCAGCTCTGGGGCACCGAAGGGATGGCGAAGATCACGCCGCTGTGGCTGCTGAAGTATCTTCCCAATATGCCGGCGAGCCACATCGCCATCTACAACGACCTGCGGGGTCCCAGCAACTCGCTGACGCTCCGCGAGGCCAGCGGCCACCTCGCCGTAGGCGAGGCCACCGTCACGATCAAGCGTGGCGCCGCCGACATCATGGTGGCCGGCGCCACCGGCACCCGCGTGCACCCGATGAAGACGGTGCACGCCATCCAGAGCGAGCAGGTGGCGACGGGTGACGACGACCCGGCCACCTGGAGCCGCCCCTTCGACAAGCACCGCCGAGGCATGGTGCTCGGCGAGGGGGCTGCTGTGGTGGTGCTCGAGGAGTTGTCGCATGCACTGGCCCGCGGCGCCACGATCCTCGGTGAGATCGTCGGCCATGCCGCGCGGTGCTCGACCGATCGCGCGGCTGTGGGCCGTCGCCGGCAGTCCGTCGCGCTCGCCATGGGACGCGCCCTTGAGATGGCAGGCGTCCGCCCCGCCGACCTGGGGCACGTGCACGCCTACGGGGCCAGCACCGTGACGGGCGATCGCGAGGAGGCCGAGGGGATTCGCGACGTGCTCGGCGACGCGGCCCGCACCGTTCCCACCGTGGCGGCCAAGAGCCACTTCGGGAACCTCGGCGGCGGCAGCGGTCTCGCGGAGTGCGTGGCAAGCATCCTGGCGCTCAATCACGGAGAGCTCTTTCCACTCCTCAACCACGAGGCCGACGACGAGGCCTGCGGCATCCGGGCGGCGCGGCGGGGCGACCCGGCGGGCGACGTGTTCATCTCCACCTCGGTCACGCCCCAGGGCCAATCGGGGGCGGTGGTCATCCGTTCGTGGCGGGCCTGAGCGTGACGCGGGCCAGACGGCCTCTCCTTGACAGTCCCCCGCAAACGGCTTAGTTTTCACGGGTTGCTCCTCGTGAGGATGGCTGCTGGTTCGCGGATACGCTTCCAAATGCCCCGGCGCATAAACGCATGCGGGGGTGTTTCGGCGCCCATGTTGTGAAATGGCGTCGGCCGTGCCGGCACAGCCATTTCACGGTTGGCATCCGAGAACCCTATGAAGCCCGAAGAAATCCTCCGCATTGTCGACGCGATCCATCGCGACAAGAACATCGACAAGGAGATTGTTTTCCAGGCCATCGAGGCCGCCCTGGTCACCGCGCTGTCGCGGCAGTACGGCGAGACTTCGGTCATCACGATCGAGATCGATCGCGAGAACGGCAGCGTGACCGGCACGCACGACGGCCAGCCGCTCGATACGGCGGAGCTCTCAGGCCGGATCGGCGCCCAGACCGCCAAGCAGGTGATCATCCAGAAGATCCGCGAGGCCGAGCGAGACGCCATCCACGACGAGTTCGAGGAGCAGATCGGCCAGATGGTGTCGGGCGTGGTCACCCGCTTCGAAGGCGCCACTGCCACCGTGCAGGTGAGCAGCCAGGAGGCCATCCTGCCCCGGAGCGAGCAGATCCCGGGCGAGTCGTACCATCCCAACGAGCGGGTCCGCGCCACCATCTTCGAGGTTCGCAAGGTCGGCAGCCGCGTGAAGATCATCCTCTCCCGGATCCGCCCGCAGCTCGTGCAGCGGCTCTTCGAGCAGGAGATCCCGGAGATCGCCGACGGCGTGATCGAGATTCGGGCCATCGCCCGCGAGCCCGGGTACCGCAGCAAAGTGGCCGTCATCAGCTCTGACAACCGGATCGATTGCGTGGGAGCCTGCGTCGGTGTCCGCGGCAATCGCATCAAGAACATCGTCGAGGAACTCGGCGGCGAGCGGATCGACATCGTCCGCTGGAACGACGACCTTCAAGTGCTCGTTCCCAATGCCCTCCAACCGGCCGAGGTGGACGAGGTGATCCTCTGCCAGATGCTCGGCCGCGGGATCGTGCTCGTCCGCGAGGATCAGCTCTCGCTTGCGATCGGCCGCCGCGGCCAGAACGTGCGGCTGGCCAGCAAGCTCTGCGGCTGGGACATTGAAATCATGACCCGCGAGGAGCTCGACCAGCAGATTGAGCGGGCAATCGCTGGGTTCTCGTCGATCGAGGGCCTCGACGAATCGGTGGCCGAGCGGCTCGTGGGCGAGGGCTTCCTTTCCTACGACGATCTCTCGGTGATCGAGCCCGACGATCTCATGGAAATGGGCGGCTTGACCGCAGAGCAGGTCGACGCGATCGTTTTAGTGGCCGAGGAACGGGCCAGTCAGGTCGAGGCTGCCGCCGCCGACGAGCGGCGGAAGCAGCGAGAAGCCGATCGTATTGCGAAGGCCACGGCCGACGCCGACGCGGCCGACGCCGACGCGGCCGATGCAGTGGCGGCCGATGCAGTGGCGGCGGAGCAGGTGGCGGAGTCGGGGGCGGTGCCCGCCCCGGAATCCGTGCCCGAGTCGTGATGGTTGAGATCGAGCGTATGAAGGTGATCGGCGTAAGGCGTTGCGAGAGAGGGTCGAGTGGCTGTCCGAATCTACACGCTGTCGAAAGAACTGAAGATCGACAGCAAAGAGCTTGTCGACCTGTGCACGCGCGCCGGCATTCAGGACAAGGGCTCGGCGCTCGCCAGCATGAGCGACGAGGAGGTGGCGAAACTCAAGGAGTTCATCGCCGCCAAGTCTCGGCCGCCTGAGCGGCCCGCCCCCGCGCCGGTGAAGCCCGGCGCCCCTGCCGCAGCTAAGCCCACCGCCCCCGTCACCACCACGCTCAAGCGTGAGGACTACATCGCTCCGGCTGGTGTGGCCAAGAGCAAGCCCCCTGAGATGGCGCCGCCGAAGCCGGTGGCCACCGAGCCCAAGCCCCGCCCGACCGTCCGCCCAGGTGGCGACGGCCCCAAGCCCGTGCCGCGGCCGGCCTTCAAGCTCGCTCCCGTTCCAGCGGCTGGCCGTGCCCCGATCACGCCGCGGCCCGGCGCGCTGGAACCGGTGGCCCAGAAGCCTGACGTGAAACTCCCGCTCGATGCAATCCGCAGCGCCAAGGCAGGTGGCGCCAAGCCGCTCGCCGACCACATGCGAAAGCACGAGCAGCAGCGAGCCGCCGACGCCACCCGGCAGCGGACCAGCGGCCTGCTCCGCGGCACTGGTGGGGCACCAACCGCCGTGCCGCCGCCGATGGCACCCGGCGTACGGCCGCGGCGGACGCCCACCAAGGGGGGCGACGGCAAGGACGACGCGCTCGCGGGGCGTGAGCAACGGCAGATCGGCCGCCGGAGAATCAGCGACGGCCGCGGCATGGGCGATGACGATTTTGGATCTCGGCGCCGCCGCGGCTCGCGACCCAGAAAGAGTGGTGCTTCGACCGCCGCGCCGCGAAAGACCAACGCCTCGATTCAAGTGCCCTGCAACGTGAGGGCCTTCTCGGAGGCAATCGGCCTGTCGGCGAGCG
The DNA here is from genome assembly GCA_945870505.1 of Candidatus Kuenenia stuttgartensis. Lineage (GTDB taxonomy): Bacteria > Planctomycetota > Planctomycetia > Pirellulales > UBA1268 > QWPN01. The sequence continues at coordinate 4,307 of CAMBSN010000140.1, forward strand.
AGGTGCTCAAGAAACTGCTCTCCTTCGGCATGGGGCAAATGCCGAGCATGTCGACGGTGCTCGACCGTGACACGGTGGAGCTGCTGGCGGCCGAACTGGGCGTGCAACTCGATCTCAAGACGGCGGAGGATCTCGAGAAGGAACTGCTCGCCGGCTTCGACGCCGTTGACGAGGATCCGTCCCTGCGGTCGCCGCGGTCGCCGGTGGTCACGTTCCTCGGACACGTTGACCACGGCAAGACGTCGCTCCTCGACAAGATCCTCGGCATCGACGTGGCCGCCCGCGAGAGCGGTGGGATCACGCAGCACATCCGGGCCTACACCGTCGACCGCAACGACAAGTCGATCACGTTTGTCGACACGCCGGGCCACGAGGCCTTCACGCAGATGCGTGCCCGCGGCGCCAACGTCACCGACTGCGCGGTGATCGTGGTGGCCGCCGACGACGGTGTCATGCCGCAGACGGAGGAGGCGATCAGCCACGCCAAGGCCGCGGGCGTGCCGATCGTGGCCTGCATCAACAAGATCGACCTGCCGGGCGCCGACGTCCAGCGGGTCTACCAGCAGCTCGCGGCTGCCGAACTCCTGCCCACCGAGTGGGGTGGCGAGACGGAAGTGGTGAAGACCAGCGCCGTGACGGGCGAGGGAGTCGATTCCCTGCTCGACACGCTGCTGACGATCGCCGAACTCCACGACCTGCGGGCCAATCCGGACCGGATGGCCGCGGGCGTCTGCCTCGACGCCTCGATTCACGAGGGCCGCGGTGTCGTGGCTTGCCTGCTGATCCAAAAGGGCACGCTCAACATCGGCGACCCGCTGGTCTGTGGCGAGGCCACTGGCCACGTGAAGTCGATGTTCGACACCCTCACTCGGCGAAAGGTCACCGAGGCGGGCCCCGCCCGACCCGTGTTCGTCACCGGCCTCGATGTGCCCCCGGGTGCCGGCGACCGATTCCAGGAGGTGGAGTCGATCGCGCTGGCCCGTGAGGTGGCCCTCGAGCGGGCCGACATCCGCCGCCATTCGCACCTGTCGAGCGCCCCGGTCCATGTCACGCTCGAGAACCTCGCCGACCGGCTCGGTGCCGACAAGGCGCCCACGCTCAACCTCATCCTCCGGGCCGACGTCCGTGGATCGATCGAGGCGATCCTCAAGGAACTGCAGAAACTCGACCACCCGGAGGTCAAGATCCGGGTGCTCCAGGCGACGGTCGGCGGCGTGACCGAGGCCGACGTCCAACTTGCCGACGCTTCCGACGCGGTGATCATCGCCTTCAACGTGGTGCCTGACGAGCGGGCCCGGTCGCTGGCGGAAGACAAGGGCGTGCAGGTCCGCCGCTACGACATCATCTATCAGGTGACCGACGACCTGAAGAAGGCGCTCGAGGGCATGCTCGCCCCGGAGAAGAGGGAAAACGAACTCGGCCGCGCCGTGGTTCAGCGGACCTTCTCGATCAGCCGCCTCGGCGTCATCGCTGGCTGCCGCGTGATCGCAGGCATCATCGCCCGCAACGCCCGCCTGCGGGTGATCCGCGACAATCGTGTGATCGGCGACTACGGGATCGAGTCGCTCAAGCGAGAGAAAGACGACGCACGCGAGGTGCGTGACGGCCTGGAGTGCGGCATCAAACTCGCCGGCTTCAACGACCTGAAGGAGGGCGACATCTTCGAGTGCTATCGCGTCGAGGAAGTCGCGCGGACGCTGTCGTGAGCACCCGACGACTGTTGAAGGCGGCCGAGGCGGTTCGGGAGGTGGTCAGCATGGCCATCCTCACGGAGGTCCGCGACCCTCGGGTCAAGGATGTCACGGTCACCGGTGTGGAGATGGCCCCCGACATGCGGTCGGCGATCGTCCATGTGTCAATCATGGGTGGCCCGGCGAAGGAGAAGCTCGCGATCCAGGGCCTCGCCCGGTCGGCAGGCTTCCTTCAGTCGCGGATCGCTGACCGAATCGAGACCCGCTACACGCCGAAACTCCGCTTTGAACTCGACGGGGGCATCAAGAAGTCGATCGAGATCGCCCGCATGCTCCACGAGGTCCTTCCGCCGACCATGGCGGACAGCGACACCGAACCATCATCCCCTTCCGTGGCCTCGCAGGACGACGCATGACCGCACCAAAGAAGCCCGCCGGAAAGAAGCCGGCCCCCGCCCCGAAAAAGCCCGCCCCGAAGCTGGCGGCGAAGCCCGCCGCAAAGACAGCGGCTGCCAAGCCCGCTCCGAAAGCCGTTGCAAAGCCGACGGCTCCGTTGAAGCCGACCGCCCCGGCGAAGGCTGGCGCTCCCGCCAAGCCCGTCGCTCCCGGGAAGCCCGTCGCTCCCGCCAAGCCCGTCGCCCCAGCAAAGGTGGTCGAGCCGCCCAAGCTGCCACCCGAGAAGGTGCCGCCCCGGGCCCAGTTGGTTCCGAAGCTCTACAA
>CAMBSN010000141.1 GCA_945870505.1 Candidatus Kuenenia stuttgartensis
ACACTCACTGCATGTCCGCTGCGCTTCGCCGGGCACCGATCCGCCGCAGGCGGATTGGTCGTGGCTGCGCTTGCTTCCATAGCCCGGCTCACGGGGCATGGGCAGCCCCTCGCTGAGTTCGTGCCCGTGAAAGCCGCAGGCCGTGAGGCCTCGGGCGGAACTCGCTGGGCTCCGTGTTCATCCTGGACCCGCCCCACGCCTTACGGCGTTGGGCTTGGACAGGCGGTTGCCCAAGACTGCAGGGCATGGATGGCCCGGCGTTGTCGCCTGGAGGTGCGACCGCCGGCATTCGAGCCGCACCTTGGCTGCGGCCCCGAATGCCCAAGCGAAAACGGGCAGGATGCCCGTGTTTCGCGTGAACTCGGCATTCGAGCCGCACCTTGGCTGCGGCTCCGAATGCCCAAGCGAAAACGGGCAGGATGCCCGTGTTTCGCGTGAACTCAGAACACGTCGAGATGGAAGTGGTGGCCCTGGTAGTAGCGGCGCGACTTCGGGTATTCGTTCTGCCAGGCCCGGTTGTAGACCGGCACCCGCATCTCTTGCGGATAGCGATAGTAGAGGTCGTTGGCGCTCTGGTAGTAGCCGTCCTGGTAGAAGTTTTGCGGATACCAGACGTACGGATAGTGGTAGAGCCGGTTCCAGTCCTGGGCGTTGTAGGAGTTGCCCCACTGGTAGCCGTAGGCCTGCGTGCCGGCCCCAACGGGTGCCTGGGCGGCCGCTTCCGTGGCGGCGAAAGCGACAAGCGCAAGAGCGGTGACCGCTCCGGCGGCGAAGGAACGAAGCATCGGATTGTCCCCCTGAGAATCCAGCGTCAGGAAGAGTATCGACCGTCCCTACGACCGGTCTTCACGGAAAATCCGGCAGGGTCGCCCGGTGGGTCAGGGGGCAGGAAACCGTCCCTCGGCGAGGTCGCGGTCCCACTCGTCGAGCAGCGGCCAGTGCGGGGCGCAGGTACCGAAGTCGGCGAGGTTGAGATAGCCCTTGAGGCGGCTGATGGTGCCGGCCAGCAGCCGGTCATCCTTCTTGAAGATCGGACCATGGCTCGGCAGCAGCCACTCCACGTCGCTGGCGGCGATCCGCTCAAGCGACTGGATGAAGGAGGGGATGTCGCTGCCGTGGTGGGCGTCGATCGCGCCGACCGAACCGTCGCGGTAGATGTTGTCGCCTGAGAGCAGCAGGTTACCCATTCGGAAGCCGAGTTGGCTGTCGGTGTGGCCAGGCGTGAGCCAGACTTCGAGCGACCGGCCGCCGACCTCGATCGTGTCGCCATCGACGATCTGGCGGTCCACCTTCACCTTCGGCATCTCGAGGTGGACGTTCTGTGCGTCGATCTCGGCAAACGTCTTGATACGATCGCCGTTCTCCAGCGACGGGACGGCCTTCGGATGGGCGAGCACCGGAGCTTTGAGGATCGACCTGGCCTTGGCGAGCCCCTGGATGTGGTCCACGTCGGCATGGGTGGCCACCAGCGCCCGGCACTGCGACAGCGGGAAGTCCATCTGCCGGATCAGTTCGATGATCTCGTCGACGCTCTCCTCGTAGCCGATGTCGATGAGCGCCCAGTCGCGGTCGTCGTAGACGAGGTAGACGTTGCAGCCGATCCGCCAGCCCGCCTGATAGTTCATTTCGATCACACCGGGAAAGACGGGACGGCGTTCGAGCATGGCGGAGGAGGCGGACGAAAGGGGGAGGGCGTGCCGGGTTTGCGGGGAAATCCCGCCGAGGACACACTTGGATCGGCTCGCGGTCGAGCACGATGGTCGCAGTCTAGGGTGGCGAAACGGCGGCGGCAACGAACGCCGCGGCCGTCCGGCCGGCGCAGTGGATCCAAAAGGAGCGGAGTGCCGAGTCGCGGCAGAGCATGGTGTCCAGTGGCCAGTCCGCCGCGCCGTCGTTTGCCGCCTGGGCCGGGAGCGTGGCCGAACTCTGCGATGTCGTCGATCGCCTGACGCCAGTGGCCGCCTCCCTCGGCGTCGCCGACCCGTCGGTTGCCGCGTGGCACGGCGCCCTCTACGGCAAACTGCGGCCGCAGGTGTCGCGGGAGCCGCTGCTGGTCGCCGCCGTCTGCGGCGGCACGAACACCGGCAAGAGCCTGATCACCAACTCGCTCGTCGGTTCGGGCATCAGCCGCTCGACGCCCGAAGCTGCCCGCACGCTCCATCCCGTCGCCAGCCTCGCCCGGGGCGTCGCCGCCCGCACTGATCTGGCCGCGCTCTTCCCGGGCTTCCGACCGGTCGCCTGGCGGAGCGAGGCCGACGCGGTCGATGTCGCGGCCGCCGACGTGCTCGTCTGGAGGGAAGACTCCGGTGGCGAGCAGCCCGAGCGGCTCGTCGTCCTCGACACGCCCGACATCGACGGCACCCTGCGGGAGAACTGGCACCGGGCCGAACTGGTCCGCAACGCCGCCGACGTGATCGTCGCCGTGCTCACGCAGCAGAAGTACAACGACGCCGCGGTCCGCGACTTCTTTGCGGCCGCCGCGGCGGCCGGCAAGACGGTGATCGTCGTCTTCAACATGGTGGACTGGCCGCGGCAGCGAGAGCGGATCGCCGGCTGGCTGGCCACGTTCGCCGCCGAGACGGGCGTGGCGGCGGCGGCGGTCTACGCCGGGCCGCATGACTTCGACGCCGCCGAGGCGGGCAGGATCACGCTGCATCCGCTTCCCGAACTCACGCCTGGCGGCGTCGAGGTGCCGCTTGCGGAGCGGCTCGCGACCGGTGACTTCGACCGCATCAAACGGCAGGCGATGGCCGGCGCGATGCGGGTGGTGGCCGATCCGGCGCAGGGGCTGGCAGGCTGGCTCGACGCCATCGACCGAGCCGCTGCCGGCTGGCGAGATGCCCAGCGACTCCTGGAACGCGAGGGCCGCGTGCAGGTGGAACTGCCGTCGCCACCCCGGGAGATCGTCTGGGACGAGGTCTGGACGTGGCTCGAGCCGCGGCGGTCGGCGGTCGATCTCGTCGTGAGCAGCGGCTACCGCACCATCGGTTGGGGTGTGTCGTGGGCCGCCCACCGGCTCGGCGTCGGTCGCACGGCCGCGGAGCGGAAGGAAGACTTCGCCGCCACCGAACTCGAGGCCCTCAAGCGGGCTCTCGCCGACTTCATCGACCGGCTCGACGATGCCTGTCGCCGCGACGACCGACTCGGGCGGCTGCTCGGACCTCGGCTCGCAACGGCCGACCGCAAGGCGTGGTACGCCGACCTCGAGCGGCGTCATGCGGCGCTGCCGCTGGTGTCGGAAGACTATCGCACCTTCGTGCGGGCTGAACTCGACCGGTTCGCCGCCGCGAATCCCGGGATGGTGAAGGCGGTGCTCGCCGGGCTCACCGTCGGATCGGTCGTGCGGCCGGTGATGACGCTGGCGCTCTTCAGCGCGGGGGCCGCCGCCGTGCCCGCGGCGGCGGGTGTCTTGCATCACGTGCTCGACTTCGGCGTCACGGTGGCGGCGCCGCTGGCAGGCGAGGGGGCGGTCGCGGCCGCCTCGCAGGGCATTCGGCCGCTGATTGAGCGGCTGTTCGCCGGCTGGTCGGCGGAACGGGGCCGGATTCTCGCCGAGACGCTCCATAACGTGGTGCTTGGCGACGGCGTCGAAGAGATCGGACGACTGGCGTCGGCGGGTTCGCGGCCCGAACTCGTTCGGGCTCGACACCTGCTCGTGGAATGTTCGCGGGAGTGCGGCTGACGATGGACACACCGACCGGATCAACGTCGTCCACCCCGGCCGCGGAGCCCGACTTCGCGGCGTTTGATCTGCTCGTCGAGGCGCTCGGCCGCTGGGCGCCTTCCGGGCCTGCCTGGCCGCCCGCCCGCCGGGTGAAGAGCGAGTGGGAGGGCGTGGCCCCGCGACTCGACAAGGCGCGCCTCGAACTCTCGCGGGTGCTCGTCGTGGGCGTGGTCGGCGGCACCGGCACCGGCAAGAGTACGCTCGTCAACGCCTTGGCCGGGAGCGAGGTGAGCACGGCAGGCGACGTGGCCCGGCCCACGACCATCAATCCCGTCGTCGTGGCGGCCCGCGATGTGGACGTCTCCTGGCTGCCACTCGATGTGATGCAGGCGCGGCTCGTGCGGAGCGACTCGCCCGCGGTCGCCAACATCGTGCTCGTTGACTGTCCCGATCCCGACACGCAGGCCACGGCAGGAACGCCGTCCGCCGAGTCGTCGAAGCCGAGCGCCGCCAATCGCAACCGCGACCTGCTCGAAGCGGTGCTGCCGGCCTGCGACGTGCTCCTGCTCGTCTCGACGGCGCAGAAGTACCGCTCGTGGATCGTGGCCCGCGAGGTGGCGACCTTCGCGCCCGGCCGGCCGCTGCTCTTCGTGCAGACCCACGCCTCCCGCGATCCCGACATCCGCGACGATTGGCGGAAGGAGCTGGAGTCGCAGGGCTTCGACGTGCCGCGGATCTTTCGCATCGACGGAGTCGAGGCGGCCGCGCGGATGGCGGCCGGGCTCGAGCCGGAGCCCGGCTTTCGTGACCTCGTGGCCGCGATCGACGGGGAACTCGCGGGCCGCGCGGCCAGGCGGGTGCGCCGCACCGGTGCCCTCGACCTCGCCGCCTGGTTCACGCGGCAGGCCCGGACTGACCTCGCCGCGAGCGGGGAACTGGTGGCGGCGCTCGCGACCGGTGTCAACGCGGAACGGAGCCGTCTGGAAGCGATCCTCGCCCGCTCGATCAGCGAGACGCTTCGCACCAATCGCTCGGCCTGGCAGCGGCTGATCGCCGACGATGTGGTGGCACGCTGGCATGGCGGCCCGTTCGCGAGTTTCTTGCACGTGATCGCGGCGCTGGGGTCGCTCTGGAGTCGAGTGCGGCCCGGAACGGGTGTCGTCGGTAGGCTACTGGCCGGTCAATCGGTGTCTGGCACCGCTCGGGATGGCGGCTGGAAGGCGGTCGAGGAACTTGGGCTGCCAGCCGGAGAAGTGGAGCAGTCGCGGAGCGTGCTGGCAGGACTTGCCGCGCGGGCAGGCATGCAGGAGCCGCTTGTTGGCCGGGCGCGGCTCGATGACGCTACCGCCTCCGCGGCGACTGCGGCGCTCGTCGATCGCGCGGGAGCGTGGCTCTCTGCCGGCATCGACCGACTCGTGGTGGAGCGTCGCGCCCGCGTTGGTCGCACCGCCTTCCATTGGCTTTTCGAGGTGCTCTTCTCCACGCTCCTGGTCACGGTGCTCGTGCGGGCGGGCTGGAACTTCTTCCATGGCAACCTCTGGGAGGGAAAGCCTGTCTCCGGCATCGGTTTCCTCGAGGAGGCGATCGTCTGGGTGATCCTCTGGGGGCTGCTGCTCCGCTGGCTGATCTTCGCGCTGGTGCGGCTGGGCCTCGACCGCGACATCCAGGGGCTCGTCGGCTCCGTCGCCTCGTCGCGGCTCGTGGATCCGCTGCTCGCCGACTTTGCGGTGGCCGCCGCTGCCGCCTCGACATGGATCGACGAGGGCACACGACTCGGTGTCGAGGCCGACCGTCTCGCCAGCGGCTGCGGCGAGATGCCCGGCCTCGGCCGCCTGCGGAGGCCGGGGACGTGATGGGCTGCCGACACACGATCGTGGCGTTTGCCTGTATCGTGGCCGCCATCGTCTCGTGGGCGGGCGCCGCCGAACTCGACGAGATCCAATCGCGGAGGGAACTGGTCTGGGCCGCCGATCAGGAGGGGGGCGGGCCCCACGTGTTTCCGGATCCCGCCAACCCGCGGCGGCTCACCGGTTTCGAGGTGGAGTTCGCCAAACTGCTTGCCGGCGAACTCGGCGTGAAGGCCCGCTTCCAGCAGGGACAGTGGGACCGGCTGCCGCTCCTGCTCGACCAGTCGGTCGACTGCGTGATCAACGGCATCGAACTCACGCCGGAGCGGCGGCGAGACTACGGCTGCTCGCGTCCCTACTTCGGTTACGCGCTGCAGATGGTGAGCCGCCGCGCCGCACCGCCGGCGGCACTCCCCGACCTCGCCGAACCCGGACCATCGGGGGCGTGGCGGATCGGCGTGCTCACCGGCTCGGCTGCCGAGATCGAGATGCGGGCCCGCGCCGCGCGCGGTGAGGCCCAAATCGAGGTGATCGGCTACGACGGCACGCTCGACTCGATGGAGCAGGTACAGACCGGCGTGCTCGATGCCGCCGTGCTCGACGACTGCATCGTCGCCTTCTACGCCGATCGCTTCGCCGGGCTGCGAAACGTTGATCGGCCATTCGCCGGTGGCCTCTACACCGTGCTCACCTCCCACCGCACGCCGAAGCTCGCCGCCGCGATCGACGAGGCCATCGGCAGACTGATCGCCGACGGCCGGCTCAAGGCACTCTACGATCGCTGGGACCTCGCCGGCCGGCAGCAGATGCTCATGCTTCGCGACGCGGCCGAGATTCCCGTCGCCCGCGGCCGCACGCTCGGCGAACTCGTCCGGCAGGCGCTGCCGCTCTTGCTTTCTTCGGCCGGCATGACGGTGCTGCTGTCGTGCACCGCGTTCCCGCTGGCGGTCGCGGCCGGCCTGGCCGTGGCAGTCGGTCGGCTGTACGGCCCGGCCTGGCTCAGGCCGCTGCTCACCGGCTACGTCGAGGTGCTCCGCGGCACGCCGCTGATGCTCCAGCTCTACGCCATCTTCTTCCTGCTGCCAAAGATTGGCCTCGCTCTGCCGGCACTCGCGGCGGCGATCATCGGCCTCGCGCTCAACTACTCCGCCTACGAGTCGGAAATCTACCGGGCGGGCCTCAAGGCAGTGCCGCTCGGGCAGTTC
>CAMBSN010000142.1 GCA_945870505.1 Candidatus Kuenenia stuttgartensis
TCGCTCGCTGCGCGGAAGCGCTGGCATGCCCTCTTCGACGCGCGGATCATCCAGGCACGGGTCGCCTGCGGACTACCCCCGGTCGGCACGCCGGGCGACGTGCCGCCGCATCTCCGCGATGCCTTCGACGTGCGATCGCTTGCCGCCTGCCGTGAGGCGGGCTGGCCGCTGCTCAACGACGGGCAGATCGCAGCCAGCTGGATGTATCTCCGCGCGGCGGCCGAGCCCGCCGAGGTGGCGGCGCGGCTGGCGACCCTCGCACGGCCTCGGCTGGCGACGGCGCATACCAACGAGGAGGCCGACCGGGTGCTCCAGGAGACGCTCGGCGTCGTCCTCTGGGACGCGGCCGATCCGGCCCTCGGCATCGAGATCGTGCTGGCAACGCAGGGCACGTGCAACGCGATCACCGCCTACGAACAGGCGGTGTCGCGGCTACCCGCGGCTCGCCAGCGGCCTGCGGCGAGCGTGCTCGCCGCCCACCTGCACGCCGAACTGATGGGAAACCTCCTCCGCGACCTCGAGACCCGGGGCATCGCCGCGCCAAGCCCGGCCACGATTCCATCCCTCCTCGAAGCATTCGGCACGAGCGAGATCGGGCTGCACGTGGACGTCTCCCACCTGCAATCGGTGCTCAGGATCGCGCGGCTCTGCGACGACGAACCGACGATCCGCCGCGCATGGGAACTCGCCATCTATGCCTGCCGGCTGCCGGCCGACCTCGTCTATCCCGGCGAGCCGCCTTTCGAACATGTGGGCGAGGCGTCGCGGCTCTTCTACGGCAGCCAACTCGGGATCGAAAGTGACCACGCGATCCGCTTTTTTCGCTCGGCAGCGGCCACAGCCGAACCCGAGGCCGGCTCGCTGCCGCACGACGTCCTCATGCTGCTGCTTGCGCGGCTGGGCCGACCTGCGGAGGCGCTGCATGCGGCGCTCTCGCGGCCGCGGGACGATCGCAGCATGCCGAGCCCGCTCCAGGCCGCGGCGGCACTGCCCTCGCTCGTCGATCTTGCAGCAGCGTCGGGCGAGTGGGAACTTCTCCGCCGCGCCTGCCGCGGCCGCGGTGACGAGATCACGTTCGCGGCCACGCTCGTGGCGGAGCGTCAGAAGAGCCAGGGAAACTGAGGCCCGCAGGGGTTGCAGGTGCCGCAGGGCGCCGATCGGTAGCCGACATCCTGGCCACTCTGGAAACCGCGGCCTGGCGGCAGCTGCCAGGGGGCGAGTTTCTCGGGCATCTGTCGGGTGCCGTTGCATCCCTTCCACCTCGCGCAGGCGTCGCACGGATCGGGCGCCCAGCACTCATCGTGCTTGGCGCCGCAGTACCGCGGACCGCAGCCGGTGTCGCCGTAGGGCGTCTCGTTGCCTGCCGCCGTCCTCTTGCAGTGGCTGCACTTTCCACACGGCTCACCGGCTGAGGCGACGGAGAGCAACGACAGGATGACGAAACCAAAGATGATGCGACTCATGCCAGATGTATCGGTCGCAGCGATCGGTCGGCCGTGAACCGGACCACGCGCAGCGCATGGTCACACGCAGCTTGCCCCGCTTGCCACCCCGCAGAACAGGTTTCCAACCTGTGCCCGAGTAGCGTAGGTTTCCAACCTGCGTCGATTTAGCACAGGTTTCCAACCTGTTTCTAAGTAGCACAGGTTGCCAACCTGTGCCCAAGTAGCACAGGTTTTCAACCTGTGCCGAAAGATAACGGCCGTGTTTTCTACTCAGGTTGAAAACCTGAGCTACGTGTTGAAAACCTGACCTACGGGGTCGTCGCTCGGGTCTGCTCGAAGAGCCGCATGTACTCCCGGCCGCTCGCCTGCCACGACCAATCCTGCCGCATTGTGTTGCCGACGAGTCTCTTCCAGACGGGCTTGTCGTCGTAGGCCGCCAGGGCTCGACCCAGGGCGTGCTCCAAACCGGCCGCATCAAAACCGTTGAACACAAAGCCCGTCGCCGAGCCATCGCGGATCGTCTCCGGCGTCGCATCGACCACGGTGTCGACGAGGCCCCCCGTGGCACGGACCACCGGGATCGAGCCGTACCGCTGGGCATAGAGCTGCGTCAGGCCGCAGGGCTCGAACAGGCTGGGCACGAGCGTGATGTCGGCGGCTGCCTGCACGAGATGGGCGAGCCCTTCTTCGAACCCGATGACCACGTCGACCGTGCCCGGAAATGCTGCGGCGACCTGCCGCAAGGCGTGTTCCTCGTCGCGGCCCCCCGTGCCCAGAACCATGAAGTGCACGCGTCCCGTACCCGCCAGCTTCGTGATCGCATCGAGGATCAGCGTGATGCCCTTCTGCTCGACGAGCCGGCCGACGAACGCCGCCAGTGGCCGCGCGTCGGGGGCAGCATGGCCTAGACGGGCCGCGAGCGCGACGCGGGCCGCATACTTGCCCTCCTCGACATCGGCCTCGCCGAAGCCTCTCGGCAGGAGTGGATCAGCCGCCGGGTTCCAGAGTGACGTGTCGATGCCGTTGACGATGCCCGCGAGCGAATCACGACGTGACGCGAGCAAGCCCTCGAGGCCGCAGCCGCCCGGCGCCGACTGGATCTCCCTCGCATAGGTCGGGCTCACGGTGCTCACGGCGTCGGCGAACACGACGCCTGTCTTCAGGAGGTTGAGTTGGCCGTAAAACTCCATCTCCCGCCAGGTGAAGTGACTCCAGTCGATCCCGGTGAGCAGCATGTCCCAGTGCCAGAAGAGTCCCTGGTAGGCCATGTTGTGGATCGTCATGACGGTGCGGGCGTTGGCAACCGCGGGGTTCGAGCCGTACAGCAACCGGCGGTACGCCGGTACGAGGCCCGTCTGCCAGTCGTGGCAGTGGAGAATGTCCCACGACCCACCAAGCCGGCAGGCGAGTTCCACCGCGGCTCGCGAGAAGAAGATGAACCGCTCGGCGTTATCGGGGTAGTCGCTGGCTCCGCCGTAGAGCGTCGGCCGGTCGAAGAGGTCGTCGTTGGCGATCAGGTAGACATCGGCCCGCTGCCCTTCGCGGCGGCACCGTAGGATCCGTGCCCGCCGAGATCCGGTGCCAATCGGCACGTCGAACTCGATCCCGGCCGGCTCGATCGGCAAGCCCTTACCGAGGGCCTCGGCGTAGGCGGGGATCACGAGCGTCACATCGCAGCCCAGCCCCGCCAGAGCCTCTGGCAACGCCCCAACGACATCGGCCAGACCACCGGTCTTGGCGAAGGGAACGGCCTCGCTGGCGATTTCGAGCACGCGCATTCGACACGATCCGGCAGGGTCCGGGGGAAAGCCAGTCCTCCGGCACTGCTACTATAGGACACTCTGGCGCGCCCTTCGGCGTTTCCCAATCCGCATAACCGGACCTTTCGCCTCCCCGCATGAGCCCGCTCGTCAACCCCGCCGCGCTGTTCAAGCTTCGACTGCGCTGCCTTCGCCGCGACGCACTCTGGCCACCCTCGAAATCAGGCGTCGACGACACCTGCCGCCTGCCGTCGTTCGCCGACGTGGCGGGAGTGCCCGACGTGCTCGACCTCTGGACGGCCTGGAACTCCGACGGCCTCGCCGTGCGGGGAGTGGCACGGGGTGTGGGCACGTCGCGGTGGTGCCACACCACGCGGCCCGAGGACAGCGACGGCCTGCATCTCTGGATCGCCACGCGACCGACCGGCGACAGCCACCGAGCCGGCCGCTTCTGCCGCCGGCTCGCGCTCTTGCCCACCGGCGGCGGCAAGCTTGCCGACAAGCCGGCCGCCGTGGTGGCGACGATCCCGCGAACCAGCGAAGTGCCAGCCGAGCTGCCAGCCGGTGCGATCTCGATCGAATCGACGCCCACGGCTGACGGCTGGAGAATCGACGCTTTCATCGGTGCGGCAGCACTTCCCGGCTGGGATCCCTCCGAGGTTTCGACGCTCGGCTTCTTCGCCGCAGTCGTCGATCGCCGCCTCGGCAAGGTTCCCTGCTTCGCGCCTCCCGAGTATCCGTGGGACGGCGACCCCACGACGTGGGCGGAGCTGGAACTCTGTCCTATCGTATGATCAGGGATCGCCTCCCCTGCCCGAACCAGAGCTTGGTGCGCCGTCTCCGCCACCCGGCGCGTCATCAAGGCGGCGCGTCCCAGCGAATCGTGACCGTGGTGGGCTCCGGTGGCGCGGTGAGCGGCAGCACGTGCTGCACCGTCGCCGTGCGGCCCTCATGCTCGATCGTGAGGTCATAGAGGCCGGCGTGGCCGCGGAAGCGGGCGAGGCCGGCTGTGTCGGCGGTCGTGGACGTGTCGGTTCGCCAGCGCTCTGAGACCAACTCCCGCCAGACGCGGCCGTTGGGCTTCTCGCTGCCATCGCGGCGGAAGAGCGCCGCCTCTGGGCGCCAGCCGGCGCCCTCCCACCAGACCCACATCAGGAAGCCACGGTAGGCGGGATGCGAGTACGCGGCGATCAGGGTGTCGCGAAGGTAGTCGGCCTGGAGCTCCTCGTCGCCGTTGGTCATCACGTCCCACTCGGTGAGCATCAGCGCCGGCACGAGGCTCGCGAGCCGGTCGCTGACGCGGAGCATCTCCTCTGGCGCGACCAGCGAGCCGGAGTGGAAGTGGCCCTGGATACCAATGCCATCCGGCGGTGTGCCTGCGTCGAGAAGCTCGCGGACGCAAGACACGTAGTGTTCCTGCTGGAAGCCGGGGTTGAAGGTACGGTCCTCGTTGATCCAGAGGGGCCGGTCGGTGAGCCTGCGGGCGGAGCGGATCACGTCGGCATAAAACCCGGGCCCGAGCACATCGCGAACCGTCTGCGGCGGGTTGGACCAGCCCACGGGATGGTTCAGCACGTCGAAATCGTGGACGAACGGACCAGCCTTTTCAGCGAGCAGACGCATGTGATCGAACAGCCGGTCGCGGAGCGTAGGGTCGGTCGAACGATCCCGAGAGGCGAACGAGCCCCAGACGCCCGCCACCATGTAGTGGCCTCGGATCGCGATGTTCCGCTCGCGGCACCACTCCGCCGCAGCCGCCGTCCATTCCCAGCGGAGATGGTCATCGTCGTCGCGGAGCGACTCCTCGAGTGAGCCCGGCTTGAGGTCATTCTCGAAGACGACGGCGCTGAAGTGCCGGTCGATCGTATCGCGGTACTTCTGCCAGCTGGTGTCACCGGGCTTGAAAAACTCCGCCTTGATCGTGCCGCCAAAGAGAAACTCATGCCGGGCAAGCCGGGCCCGCATCGTCGCGCCCGGAAGCGGCCGCCCGGCGTCGTCCACGAGCCGCACGCCGAACTCTCGAACGCGGTGCTTCTCGATGCGGGCGAGCGCGTCCCGTCGCCAGGCGGCGTCGGCCTCCCGGCCGGGATAGTGGATGATGGCACGCGGCAGGTCGGAAAGCCGCACGCTGCGCCGGTGGTTCGTGACTGTCAGGTCGGCGATCTGGAGTCGCTGCGGCCGCTCGCCGAGTTGGAAGGCGAGCACCGCCTTGTCCGGGATCGCCTCGACGCCCGCGAGGAAGGGCACGTCGATCCGCCGCCACTCGCCGTCGATCGTGAAGCCGCCCAAGCCGAGCTTTGGGTTGCCCGGCGTCTTGTTTTCGACGGCAATAATTCCGCCAGCAACCCCTTCCGGAGGCGAACGATCTGCCCGCGCCCAGAAGGAGATCAGCACCGCGTCGCCGGTGGCCACGGGGCCTACGACCGGAATCGCGAGTTGCACCGACCAGAGCCGGCGCCCCGGACTGGCGACGTCGACTGTCCAGCCGTGCGGCCTTCCGGCGACGCCGTCGAGCGGGCCGAACGTACCAGTGGCAATCGCGTCGGACACAGTAAACGAAGCCCTTTCGAAGGCGTCGGCGGAGATCACGGGCGTGGCCTGCTCAGCCGCGCGGACCGGCGCCGCGGTCACGACCAGAAGCAGGATCAGGCGACCGAGCGATCGGAGGGCGTGCATGGATGGTTTCGTGGAGCTGCCGATGGGCATCACTGCATCCTCCGGTATCGCTCGACGGCGTGATGCCGCGAGTGGACGTGGAGTTTCTTGTAGATCCGGCGAATGTAGGTGATCACCGTATTACGGCTGACACCAAGCTGCTTGGCGACCTCTTTGTACATCGCGCCGGCGGCGAGCAAGTCGAGCACCTCGCGTTCGCGGGGGGCAAGTTCCAGCATCTCGTGTCCCTTGGGGAGCGGAGCGACGTGCACCGGAGCGTGCCGCTCGAAGGACCGCACGATCCGCCGCGCGACCATGCTCGACATCGGTGAGCCCCCTTCCACCACGTCACGGATCGCAGCGAGTAGCTCATCGACCCGGACCGGCTTGATCAGGTAGCCGTGGGCGCCGGCGGCAAGGGCATCGAAGAGAATGTCGCCATCCTGGTAGAGCGTGAGCATCACGAACTCCGTGGACGGCATCGTCGGCGCGAGTCTCCGCACGCAGTCGACGCCGGTGCCATCGGGAAGATTGACATCCACGAGCACCACCTTCGGCGCGACGGTGGGGATGCCCGCGATCGCTTCGGCCACCGAGCGAAACTCTCCCACACAGCGGCAATCGGCCGC
>CAMBSN010000143.1 GCA_945870505.1 Candidatus Kuenenia stuttgartensis
AGCCAGGATGGCGGAGCGGAGAAAGCATCGAGCGAGCGGAGCCCACGATGGGCGGAGCGAGCGTCCGGCGACGGGGCACGGGCAGCCCCGAACCGACGCAGGACGGCGCGAACATCGCCGCCCGCCAAAGTCAGTCAGCCGCCTCACCGCGGGTGACTTTCTTGAGCCGCGCCTCGAGCAGCCGGCTCTTCGGCTCGGCAGCGATTCCCGGATCGCACCCGATCGCCGCCAGCAGCCGGTCGAGACGCTCGGCGGCGGTGTGCTCGAGATTCAGGAGCACGTGCCGTACGCCGCCGACGGTGCACGGACCCCCGGGCAGGTCGCCAAGGGCTTCCTCGCGAACGCGATAGCCGAGGTCCTTGGCAAGTTGCCGAGCCTCCTCGAGCAGGCCGAGCGTGTCAGCCACCGCCTACCTGCCCCACGACTGCAGCCCGCGCTGCTCGCGCCGCTCGTCCATTGCCCGCCGGTATTCCACGTACCGCGCTCGCTGCTCCGGCGTCGTGGAATCGATGATCGATTTTCGCCAGCGATTGCGGTCTTCCTCGGAGCCACTCTGCGGAGGGCCGCCCCCCGACCGCCCGCCGCTCGCCTGGGCAGCCTGCTGACCGCCTTGGCCAGCGCCGCCTTGACCAGCGCCGCCCTGACCAGCGGCGCCTTGCCCTGCGCCGCTCTGGCCCGCTGGCTGACCGCCGCCAAACATCCCGGCGACAGCCCGGCCGGCCTCGAAGGCCTTCCGCATCATCTCCTCCTGGTCGATCTGGCGGTCGAGTTCGGCCTTTCGCTTCTCGGGCGGCGCCGTGAAGTAGGAGTCGATCCGCGCCCGCATCGCCGTGCGGAAGACGGAGCCCCCCTGCCGCTCAACCTCGGGCCGGAGATGCGGCGGAAGAGCCTCCACCTTCGCCCGAATCGTGTTCATCGCAGTGACGGCCGCCGTCGCCTCGGCCACGCTCCGCGGGCCGCCGCCCTCGGCGAACTGCGTGCGGGCCTCCTCCTGCATCTTCTGGATCTCGGCAACCCTCGGATCGGTGCCGAAGCTGATCCACCCGAGGAGCCAGGCGACGAGCACCGCCAGCACCGCGATTCCGGCCAGCACGGCCAGCCAGAAGCCCCAGGCTGGCTTCTCGTCGGATCGCGACGACGCCTGAGCAGCCCTGGAGGAACGAACGGCTGCGGTGCTCATCGGGAGGATCTCCGGATCGTAGAAAAAAGAGGAGCGGGCAGGGACATCAGAGGTTGTCGACGTGGCCGTCGAAGTAGAGGAAGTTTCGCGACCCCTCGGGGGGTGACCAGTTTGGATCGTCCGTGCGGTTGGCTTCCACGTCGTCAGAGTTGAAGAGACCGGCAAAGCCCGCCATGTGGAACGGGCCAAACTCGTAGAGCACCCAGAGTTTCGATGAGGCGAGATTGCTGCCCAGGCGGCTCGAGGTCAACGCCTCCTCCCGGGTCTTGCCCTTCAGGCCGCTGTCGGTCCCGGTCGTGACGAGCAGGCGGCGGGTCGGATACTCGTAGCTCGTGCCCTCGTAGGGCACGTCCTTGTACTCCGCTGGCCGCTGCGCGACGGGAATCTGGGCGAGCTTCTGCTGGATCTGCTGGCTGTACTCCGAGCCGGACTCGCGTTCGAAATAGACGGAGTCGGACGGACAGCGGAAGGCCGCGCGACTGTTTTCCATGTAGGAGCCAAGGGCTGAGACGATGCTCGGCCGAATCTGCTCGGAAGGCCACCGGAGCAGGATCTCAGAACTCGGCAGCCCGGCTGCGACCGGAAACCGGCCCTTCGTCTTGCGGTCCATGAACATCGTGAGCGCCAGCCCGACCTGCTTGAGGTTGCTCTTGCACTGCGTGCGACGGGCCGCCTCCCGAACACTCTGCACGGCGGGCAGGAGCATGCCGAGCATGAGCCCGATGATCGAGATCACCACCAGCAACTCGATCAACGTCATGCCTGAGCGGCGGAGGTGTCGGGAGAGTGTCATGGCTTCCTGAATCGTGAGGGACTCGTCGGGCGGACTACGGAACCTTGAACGGTCGAGAAACCCGAATGGATCACCACACTCAATTGTATAGGCCTCTACTGAAGACCGACGATACCAGCCAAGAGGACGCAAGTCCTTACGGGGTCGAGATTTGGGCGGGGCGAACGGGGAAAAGGCTCCCGGTCGCCCGGAGCCTGCTCGATGCGGGGACCTTGCCGGCCGGGCCGGCCACGCGGGAACAGCGATGATCGAGGGCATCCAGAGCGGAGAGCGTGCCGGCGACCAGGAGGGGGAACCCTCCTGTCGCGGGCTGATCGTTGTCGCTCCGGCGATTGGCCACGAGGCTCCGCCACCAGCAGCCCCCCTGCCCCGCCCCACTCCTGCCCCGCCCGCCGTGGATGCCGAGGCCGCCCGCCTCCGCCGCGACCTCGAGGCGACGCGGGCCCGCCACGCCGCCGAACTCGCCAGCCTCCGCGGCCAACTCCTCGACGCCCGCAAGCAGGGGAGCATTGGCGAGCTGCTCGGCACCACGACCCACGAGTTCAACAACGCCCTCACCACGATCCTCAACTACGCCCGCATGGGCCTCCGGCACCGCGATCAGGCCACCCGCGACAAGGCCCTGGAGCGAATCCTCTCCGCGGGCACGCGGGCAGCGAAAATCACCGCCAGCGTGCTGTCGATGTCGCGCAACCGCTCCTCGCGATTCGAGCCGGTCGACATGACCGTGCTCGTTGAGGACGTGCTCGTGCTGCTCGAGCGGGAAATGATGAAATACCGGGTGCAGGTGGAGCGGGAGTTTGCCCCGGTGCCCCGCGTCTCGGCCAACCCCGGCCAGCTGCAGCAGGTGCTGCTCAACCTCATGGTCAACGCCCGGCAGGCGATGCCGACCGGGGGCCGGCTGATCCTCAGACTCGCGCACGACGAGGCGAGCGGGTTTGTGGATGTGATGGTTCGCGACACTGGCTGCGGCATGGCCCCCGACGTGATGCGGCGGATCTTTGAGCCCCATTTCACGACGAAGGCCGGCCCCGACGAGACCGGCAAGGGGGGCAGCGGCATGGGGCTCGCCTCCTGCCGAGAAATCGTCGAGGCCCACCGCGGCCGGATCCGCGTGGAGAGCGCCCCGGGCAGGGGCACCGCGATGACGATCCGCCTCCCGGTGCTCGACGCCGCCGCTGAGCGACGCTCGGCGTGACGGGGGGGCACCGCAGGTTACCAACCTGCGGCTACGTCGGTGCAGGTTGGCAACCTGCACAAGCAAAAGGTGCGACCCGAGGCATCACAGGTTGAAAACCTGTGCTACAGGGCACATACGCCCAAGCGTGCTCGACCGCACCGCAGGTTACCAACCTGCGGCTACGTCGGTGCAGGTTGGCAACCTGCACAAGCAACAGGTGCGACCCGAGGCATCACAGGTTGAAAACCTGTGCTACGAGGGCCGGATGCGCTCCAGGTTGAAAACCTGTGCTACGGAGCCCCGCTCACGCGCTCTTCGTGCGGGTCTCGCGAGCCGGCAGCACCGGTTCGGTGCCCGCGACGTTTCGCTCGTTGATCAGGTAGGTCGCCCCCTGGTTCTCGGGCAGGTCGAACATGATGTCGAGCATCACGTCTTCCATGATGCTCCGCAGCCCGCGGGCACCGGTCTCCTTCTTCATCGCCTTGCGGGCGATGGCCACGAGCGCCTCGTCGGTGAACTCCAGGTTGCAGCTCTCGAGGCTGAACATCTTCTGATACTGCTTGACGAGCGCGTTCTTCGGATCCTTGAGCACGTTGACGAGGGCCTTCTCGTCGAGCGGCTGGAGCGACGAGATCACGGGTAGACGGCCCACGAGCTCGGGAATCAGGCCAAACTCGAGGATGTCGTCGGAGTCAACGTGCGGCAGGAGTTCGGCGAGGTCGGCGTCGTGGCGGAGGCCCGTGTGCTGGCCGAAGCCGATCGTCTTCTTCCCGAGCCGCTTACCGATGATCTTCTCGATCCCGACGAACGTCCCGCCGCAGATGAAGAGGATGTTCGAGGTGTCGATCTGGATGTACTGCTGCTCCGGGTGCTTGCGGCCCCCCTGCGGCGGCACGTTGGCGACGGTCCCCTCGAGCATCTTGAGGAGCGCCTGCTGCACGCCCTCGCCCGACACGTCGCGGGTGATCGAGACGTTTTGGCTCGTCTTGCCGATCTTGTCGATCTCGTCGATGTAGAGCACGCCCCGCTGGGCGGCCTCGATGTCGAAGTCGGCCGCGTTGAGCAGTTTGAGGAGCAGATTTTCCACGTCCTCGCCCACGTAGCCCGCCTCGGTCAGCGTGGTGGCGTCGCCGATCGCGAACGGCACATCGAGAATCCGGGCGAGCGTGCGGGCAAGCAGCGTCTTGCCGCAGCCGGTCGGCCCGAGCAGAAGGATGTTCGACTTGTCCACCTCGACGTCGCCCGCTTCGCGGCCGAGGTTGAGCCGCTTGTAGTGGCTGTGCACCGCGACGGCGAGCACTCGCTTGGCGTGTTGCTGCCCGATCACGTATTGGTCGAGGTGGGAGACGATCTCGCGGGGCGAGGGGATCGTCGTGAAGAGCTGCTTGCTGGTGCCCCGTCGCTTCTTCTCCTGGTCGAGGATCGACTGACACAGCTCGATGCACTCTCCGCAGATGTAGACGTCGCCCGGGCCTTCTACGAGCGGCCCGACGTCGCGGTAGCTTTTGCGGCAGAACGAGCAGAAGGCGTTCTTCTTGGTCGTCCCGCCAGCGGCCCGTCGTCCCAGTCCGCCGACGTCTTTCCCGGATGGCATCAGATCAGTCCCTCCCGTGCTCCAGCCCGGCAGCATCGACGGGCGGCGGATGCCGTTCGTCTGGCGCGGGCACGCTAAACCGAGTGCGCGGTTCAACGAGTGTTCTTATGTTTCGGTATTCCTCTTCGCTGAGCACACCCTCGTCGCGGAGATTCTTGTAATCGGTCAGTGTTCTTTCCCAGGTTGCCTGATCGTCATCGGCCCGCATCCGGGAACGAATCGCCGTGATCGCAGCCACGCCCGCGGCTACCACCAGGGCCAGTAGGGCGGCACTGACGACAAACGCGTTCACGGCCGGGCTCCCGTCTGGCACTCGATCCGGCCGCCAGACACCATGCGACGGCCTTCACGGCGCGATTATGCCGGTCAGGAGCAGCCCGGGTCCAGAGAAATCCGCCCACGCCCCACGGTTCGCGCATCTTCCCCAAACCAACAAGCACGTACTGCCGAAGGGCCGTCATTCTTTACCGATTCTGCCGACTGCAACAGAAAAGTTGACTTTTCGGGCGAACGACTGCCGATCACTCCCCACATGAGGGTCTTCCTGAAGGTCTGGCGCTCGCCCGACGAGATGCGTCGGGAAACGTGGCTGCGGCTCGCCGCCGCCGTGGTGATCGCCGTCTGCCTCGGCCTGCCGGCGATCGGCCAACCGCCCGCCCAGCCGACCCTCCCCGAACTTCTGCGGACGAAGCACCGCACGTTCGCCATTCCGTTCCGGATTCCGAAGTCGGAAGACCCCGACGCCGAGGCAGCGCCGCAGAAGGTGGTGCTCAACGTCTCGACCGACATGGGCGTCAACTGGCAGGCGGCGGGCGAGGCGGCCCCCTCCGCGACCTCGTTCACCTACCGTGCTGAAACCGACGGCGAATACTGGTTCCGCCTGCGGGCGGTCGACAAGAAGGGCCGGTCCCGCGGCGGCGAGGGCCCCGACATCCGCGTGCTGGTCGATGCCGCCGGCCCGAGGCTCGCCGGCCGCGTCTGGAAGGGCGCCGACGGCGAGATCATCTGCCGCTATGCCGCCGCTGACGACTCACTCAAACTCGAGTCGTTGAAGGTCGAATACCGTGGCCCGGGCGACAACGGCTGGAAGTCGGTGGCCGCCCAGGCCGTGCTGGCCCGCGAGTCGCCCGCTCACCTCGTCGGCGAGGAGATCTGGTGGGCCGGTGAGAAGGTGACCACGATGACGGTGCGGGTCGCGATCTCCGACTCGTCCGGTAATCAGGCTACGAAACAGTTCACGCTCGAGCCATCCGATCCCGGCGTGGACCAAACTGCGCTCGCTAAGGAGATCGGCGTGCCGCCGCTGCCTGACCAGCCAGTCGCCGATGGGGCGCCGCCCGCGCCCGTGACGGCGATGCATGCCCCCGCGGCGGCGGCGACCGGGCCGACCGATGACCTCCGGGGCTGGTCTTCCGAATCGGCCGGGGCGTGGTCTGACGGCCAGCCTGCCGCGGCCCCACCGGCAGCACCCGCCGGCCCTGGGCGCAGCGTGCTCGTCCGTCCTGCCAACACCTCTGCGGCAGGGCTCCTGCCGCAGGCGGGCCTAGGCCCCGCGCCGCAGCGTCAGCCGCTCGGCGACACGGGCATCGCCCAGTCGGCGACCGGCAACTCGCTCGAATACCGCGGCCGGCCTCTCCAACTCACAAAGTCGCGTCGGTTCGCCTGGGACTACGACGTCCCCTCGACGCGGCCGG
>CAMBSN010000144.1 GCA_945870505.1 Candidatus Kuenenia stuttgartensis
GGCACGGGCCTCGCCGTGCGGCGGCCTGCCGACGTGGAGCGGCTCGTCTACTTCAACACCACGCTCGCTGAGATGTCGCTGCTCCCCGGCATGATCCGCCGCGCGGCGGCGCCGGTCATCGGCAAGCTGCTCACGCACGACACGATGCAGTTTTTGAAACTGCTAACGTCGTTCGGCGTTGTGCAGGCCATGCCCGTGGAGGTGAAGCGGGGCTATCTGCGGCCCTACCACACCCGCGCGGGACGGCGGGCCATCTGGGGCTTCGTCCAAGACATTCCGTTTTCGCCGTCTCACCCCACGGCGCCGCTGATGGACGACATGGTGGCACGGCTGCCGACGCTCGCCGACACGCCGGTGAAGATCATCTGGGGAATGAAAGACCCCTGCTTCCATCCGGGAATCCTCCGCCAGGTCGCCGCGAGATTTCCGCAGGCCGACGTGGTGCGTGTTCCCGACGCCTCGCATCTCGTGCTGGAAGACGCGCCCGGCCGGTCGATCGCCGCCGTCCGCGAGTTCCTCGGGCCGGCGCCCGTCATCGCTCCAGCCGCGACCGCGCCGCCGCCTACGGCTGCCGCCTCCCGGTTGCCGGCCGGCGGGCTCTACGAGGCGCTGCGATCCGCCGCCACGGCGATGCCGTGGGTGTCGGCAGTGACGAAGGTCTCGTTTCCGGGGTGGCGCGGCACGCCCCGGTATGACACGCTCGACTTCGGGGCGCTCGCCGCCCGCATCGACGCCTACGAGCACGGGCTGATGGAGGCCGGCCTGCGGGCGGCCGAGCGCGTGATCATGCTCGTGACACCGGGGGCCGACTTCCTTGCGCTGAGCTACGCGGTGATGGGCCGCGGCGCGGTGCCTGTGTTCATCGATCCCGGGATGGGCGTGGACGCGGTCGTAGCCTGCATGCGGGAGGCCGAGCCAAGCGGCTTCATAGGCGTGCCCCGCGCCCATCTCCTCCGCCTCAAGGCCGGCGAACTGTTTCGCTCGCTGCGGTTCTCCGTCGTCGCCGGCCGGTTTCCGCCGTGCGGCGCAATGCGGCTGTGCGACCTGCGGCGGCCTTCCGCCGCGCCCCCGACCCCAGTTCCCCGCGGCGACGCCGACCCAGCACTCGTGGCATTCACCTCGGGGGCCACGGGCCGACCCAAGGGCGTGGTCTTCACCAACCGGATGCTCAGCGAGCAACTGGCGGTATTTCGTGGGCAGTTTGGCTTTCGCGGCGGCGATCAGGATCTGCCGCTGCTGCCAGTCTTCAGCCTGTTTACCGCGGCGCTAGGCGTGGGCAGCATCTTTCCACCGCTCGACCCAAGCCGGCCGCTGTCGCTCGTACCGTCCCAGATCATTCGCGTGATGCGCGACCTCGGCAACCAGACGTCGTTCGGGTCGCCGGCGCTCTGGTCGAAGATCGGCGAATACTGTCGGCAGACCGGCGCGACGCTGCCGCAGCTCCGCCGCGTGTTCATGGCCGGCGCGCCAGTGTCGCAGACCACGATCGATCTGGTGAAGGCTGCCTGCCCGCAGGCGGAGAGCTTCACACCCTACGGCGCCACTGAGGCCCTGCCCGTGACGATCGCGTCGGCTGACGAGCTGTGGCAGGATCGGCCGGTGCTGGCCGTGACCGGCGAACAGGGAACGCCGGTGGGCCGCGCCATCGAGGGGGTCGCGCTGCGCGTCGTTCAGCCGCTCACCGCGCAGCCGGCTGTGCCGCTTGTCGATTGCCCTGACCGGGTGATCGGCGAGATCGTGGTCAGTGGCGACACCGTGAGCCGCGAGTATCTCCGCCGACCCGAGGCGACCGCCACCAGCAAGATCAAAGACGGCGACCGCGTCTGGCACCGCATGGGCGACATGGGCTACCTCGACGCCGGCGGCCAGCTCTACTTCTGCGGCCGCAAGGCCCACGTGGTGAGCACCCCCGACCACACGTTCCACAGTGTGCCAGTGGAAAACATCTTCAATCGTCATCCGCAGATCCGCCGATCGGCCCTCATCGAAGTCGCCGGCGGGCCGGCCCTCGCGGTCGAGCCGGCCTCATGGCCCCTCACGCCGCAGGCCCGCCAGACGCTCGCCGCGGAACTGCGGGCGGTTGGCGTAAGCGATCCGGTCACAGCTGCGATCCGGCGGTTTTATTTCCACCAGTCGTTTCCCGTCGATGCCCGGCACAACGCCAAGATCTTTCGTGATCGCCTCGGTGCCTGGGCCGCCACCCAGACCGCCATCGCGTTTCCGGAGGCTGCCGCGGCGGTGACGGCATGAAGGCGGTTGTCACCGGTGGCGGCGGCTTCGTCGGCGCCGCGCTCTGCCGGCGGCTCCGCGATCTTGGCCACGACGTTACGGCGCTGGGCCGCAGGCCCCACGCGGAACTTTCCGCGGAGGGAATCCGTACGGCGATCCAGGATCTTGCGGCGCCGCAGGCCGAGGCCGCTCTCGCCACGGTGTTTTCCGGCGCCCAGTGCGTGTTCCACACTGCGGCCCACGTGAAGATGTGGGGCCCGAGGGAGGCGTTCGTCCGCGGGAATCTCCTCGCCACGCAGAATTTGATCGCCGCCTGCCGGGCGGCGGGCGTAGAGAAGCTCGTGTTCACCAGTTCGCCGAGCGTGGTGGCCACCGATCACGACCTACGGGGCATCGACGAGTCGCAGCCCTATCCCGCGAGGTACAAGGCGTTTTATCCCGAGACGAAGGCGGCCGCCGAGCGGGCCGTGCTCGACGCCCACGGCCACGGGCTGAAGACGCTCGCCCTGAGGCCGCACCTGATCTTCGGCCCCGGCGACACGAACCTCGTGCCCACGATTCTCAAGCGGGCCCGCGCCGGCCGGCTTGTGCAGGTGGGCGACGGCACGAACCTCGTTGATCTCACGTTCATCCA
Source organism: Candidatus Kuenenia stuttgartensis (assembly GCA_945870505.1). Taxonomy (GTDB): domain Bacteria; phylum Planctomycetota; class Planctomycetia; order Pirellulales; family UBA1268; genus QWPN01. The sequence continues at coordinate 2,864 of CAMBSN010000144.1, forward strand.
CGACTGCGTGGCGGCCCACGTGCTTGCAGCGGAGGCGCTCGACGCCCGGCCGACGGCGGGCGGGCGAGCGTATTTCATCAGCCAGGGCACGCCCGTGCGGCTCTGGGAATGGATCGGCCGCGTGCTGGCCCTTCACGGACTGCCGCCGGTGCGGCGGCGGCTGTCGGCGGCCACGGCCCAGTTGCTGGCGACGGTGGCCGAAGGGGCGTGGCGAACGTTCGGCTTCGCCTCGGATCCTCCGCTGACGCGGTTCCTTACCGAAGAGATGGCGACCGACCATTACTTCGACATCTCCGCCGCGCGGCGCGAACTCGGCTATGCACCAAGCTGCACGGTATGGGAGGCAACGGAGCAGACGTTCGCTCCACGACCAGAAAGCCCAATCGCGTAAGCAAAGGGGACACAGCGCTCGGGCCTGCCCACGCCCCGGTTCACCCCACGCCTCACGACGTTGGGCTTGTACCGCGCATCGTGAAAGCCGACCGGCCGCAAGACCGCGGGCACTTCGAGTCACCCCGCCGGCTACAATCGGGCCATGAGCCCTCACCCCGATCCGCTGTTTGCCGCATGCCCCGATCGCTACGGCACCGGATCGGAAAAATGGGACCGCTACGCGGGCCGCGACGTGCTACCCGTCTGGGTGGCCGACATGGATCTTTCTGCGCCGGATGAGGTGCTGGCGGCGATCCACCAACGCGTCGACCACGGTGTGTTTGGCTACACGCACGAGCCACCGGGGTTTCGCGAGGCGCTCGCCGCGCATCTTGATCGGCGACACGGCTGGCGGGTCGATCCCGACCGGATCGTGGGCACGCCGGGCGTGGTGACGGGCCTGGCGCTCACGGCCCGGCTGCTTGCCGACCCCGACGCCGAGATCCTCACGCTCACGCCGGTCTATCCGCCGTTCCTGTCGCTGCCGGGCCTTGCGGAACGACGGTGCGTGCGCGTGCCGCTCGTCCAACAGGCCGAGGCATGGACGATCGACTTCGACGCACTCGAAGCCGCCGCCTCTCCGAAATCAAAACTCCTCTGGCTCTGCCATCCGCACAATCCCACGGGCACGGTGTTTGGCCGCGCAGACCTGCTGAAGCTTGCCGACTTCGCGGCGCGGCACGGGATCACGGTGGTGAGCGACGAGATCTGGTCGGATCTCCTTCTCGACGAGGATCACGGCGGCGAGCGGCACGTGCCCTTCGCGAGCCTCGATCATTCGGCCGCCCACGCGGCCGTCACGCTGGTGGCGGCATCAAAAACCTGGAACCTCGCAGGCCTCGGCTGCGCCGCGGCGATCCTGCCCGCGGCCGAGATGCGTCGCCGCTGGCGGATCGCCGGCGGCGGGCTCGTGCCGATGATCAATCCGCTCGGCTATGCGGCCTCAATCGCGGCCTGGACGCACGGCGATCCCTGGCGACGGCAGCTCGTCGATTTGCTTCGCCACCACCGCGGCCTCGTGCAGGAATCTGTTGCCGCGACGCCGGGGCTTTCCTGCGTGCCGGCGAAGGCGACGTATCTCGCCTGGGTCGACTGCCGCGACACGGGCGTGGACGACCCACAAGCAGCCTGCGAGGCGGCGGGGCTTGGGCCGTCCGACGGCCGCGAGTTCGGAGCGCCCGGCTTCGTCCGCATCAACACCGGCTGCCCGACGCCCCGGCTCGAGGAGGCGCTGCGCCGGTTACGACGGGCGTTTGGGATGCTCGCCTGTGTGGCCGCGATGGTTATCGGCCTGCTGCCGGCCGCCCGCGCCGCCGAGAAGAACGTGCTCTTTATCGCGGTCGATGACCTCAAGCCCGCGATTGGCTGCTACGGCGACCAGCATGCCAAAACGCCGGCCATCGATCGGCTCGCGGCCCGGGGCACCGTCTTCGAGCGGGCCTACTGCATGCAGGCCGTCTGCGCACCCTCCCGCAACGCGGTGCTCACCGGCCTGCGGTCGGAGACGCTCGGCATCTATGACCTCGGCACCAACTTCCGCCTCCGCGCACCAACCGTGAAGACGCTGCCGGAGTGGTTCAAGGAGCACGGCCACGCCAGCCACGGCCTGGGCAAGATCTTTCACGTCGGCCACGGCAACCGCGAGGATCCGATCTCGTGGAGCGTGCCGCATGTGCAGGAGCAGTCGATCGAATACGTCCTGCCGGAGTCCCGCGCGGCGACCACGCGGGAGGAGGCGCTCTTCGCCAACGCTCCGGGTGACGCAAAGAGCCTCGACAAGGGGGCCGCCTTCGAACGGGCCGACGTGCCCGACGAAGCCTATGCGGATGGCCGAATCGCGGCGGTCGCCATCGAGCGGCTCCGCAGCTTCAAAAAGACGGGTGAGCGGTTCTTTCTGGCCGCCGGGTTTCTCAAGCCGCACCTGCCGTTCTGTGCGTCGGCCCGCTCCTGGGATCTCCATGATCCAGCCACGCTGCCGCTGGCCGACAACCGCGTGCCGCCGCGGGCCGCCCCGCCGTTCGCCCCGCAGTTCGGCAACGAACTCCGCAACTACGCCGACATCCCCGAGCGCGGCGACCTACCGGAGTCGCTCCAGCGCTCGCTCGTGCACGGCTACTACGCGGCGGCGAGCTTCATGGACGCCCAGGTCGGCAGGCTCCTCGACGAACTCGACGCCCTCGGGCTCGCCGACGACACGATCATCGTCCTGTGGGGCGACCACGGCTGGCACCTCGGCGACCATGGGATGTGGTGCAAGCACACGAACTACGAGCAGGCGACGCGGGCCCCGCTGATCGTCGTGGCGCCGGGCCGGCGCGGCGGCCAGCGATCCACGGCGATCGTTGAGTTCGTCGATATCTATCCCACGCTCTGCGATCTCGCGGGCATCCCTCGGCCGGCGCACCTGTAGGGAGAGAGCCTCGTGCCGCTGCTCGACGAGCCGGCGTTGCCGACTCGAAAGCCCGCCTTCCAGGTCTACCCACGAAAAGTCAAAAACCTCGGTCCGCTTCTTGGCCACGCCGTGCGGAGTGACCGCTGGCGCTACGTCGAGTGGCGACAGAACGACGGCGGAATCGCGGCCCGCGAACTCTACGACATGCGGGAGGATCCACTCGAGACGGTGAACGTGGCGGCCGATGCGAATCAGGCGGAAGTCGTCGCGGAGCACGCGGCCCTGCTCGCCGCGCGACTGGCCGTGCCGCCGCCGGCCGGATTAGACCTTCGCGACATCGCGACTCCGCCGCACACTATCGCCGAGGCGAAGGCCATCGCAGCCCGCCTGGCCAATGCCGCCGGGCCGGGCGGCCATGCGGAACTCGCCCTCCAGGCCGATCGCATCGCGCTGATACCCGCCGACTGGCTCGTCGCCTGCCTCCAACCCATGGGAACCGCCACGCCCGGCGGCGCCAACTGGCTCCGCAGTGGTCTCGATCGGGCCGTCGCCAGGCTCGGCGACGCAGTCCCCGTCGCTGACCTTACCGCCGTCGTGACGGATGTCACCCAGGCCCCTCGGGTTCGCAGTTTGGCGCATCTCTGGCTGAGCGACCGCGATGCCCCGCGGGCCGATGCGATGCTCGACACGATGCTGGACGATCCTGCATCTGAACTCCGTCGCCAGGCCGTCGAGAAGCT
>CAMBSN010000145.1 GCA_945870505.1 Candidatus Kuenenia stuttgartensis
GCCGGTGACGTCGGTGCCGATAAAGTTCATGGCCACGTGGTTGTTCTTCGCGCCGTCACCGGTGATGCTGATGCCCGCGCCACGGTTGCCCGAGATCACGTTGGAGAGTTGGAAGCCAGAGTCGACCGTGGCCTGGAAAACCTGCGCGCCGCCATTCACGCCGAGCCCAAAGCCGGTCAAGGCGCTTCCGGAGACCGAGGTCGTGATTGTGGCCGCCGAACCCGGATAGGCGAGGTCTACCCAGACACCGTCGCTGAACGAGCCGTCAGCGTTTCGTCGAACCGTCACGAACGAGCCCGGCAACGCTGAACCGGTGTGGACACTCGCTGCCGCCAGCGTGTAGATGCCCGCCTCGGTGCTGCTGATGCCCTCGAAATGGGTCACAACATCGATGCCTTTCGGATAGTTCAGCGCCTTCCAGTGCGAAAACTGTCCCGTGGAGGAGTCGTAGTCGACAAGAAAGCCCTGGCCGAGCGGCTGGTTCGGATCGATCGACAGTTTGGAGAATCCACCGCAGATCGTGTAGCTCGTGCCTCCGTTGTGCCAGATGCCATACGCGGTGCTGCTGACGGAGTCCGGAAACCGGATATCGCCGATGAACTGCTTCGTCGCCACGTCATACAGAAAGGCCTCCCCGGTTCCCTGCGGGTCCCCGACGGTCGGGCCTTCGGCGTTGCCCACGGCGAGTCCGCCCATGGTGCTGTGGACGTAGGTGAACGTCGCCCCATCGACATCGATCGTCGTGTAGGTGCCGGTGCCGTTGGTGAGGTCGGTGGTCGTGCCCTCGAATAGGAAGCCGTGTCGCGTGTCCGAGCCGGAATTGATGTAGGAACCCACGAGCCGCACGCGATTGCCGCCCAGGTTGTCAGGGCCGTACACGCTCGTAGATAGCGCGCCCGGCACCCGCACGGGGTAGGACTTGCCGCCCGTCGTAGTGATCGGGCCAACGAACAGCAGTCCGTCGCCGTTGTCGCCGGTCGTCCCCGAGATGAGGTACTCGCCGGGGCGGTTGCCACCACGCAGCCCTTGAAAGCCCTTGACGGGCTGGAGCGAGATGCCCGCCGGCGTAAAGTATCGGATGCTCTTCACAGGATCGTCGTTGCCGATCAGGTTGTCGTGCGAGCCGGCCAGGATCGCCACGCCATCACCACGGTTGCTCTCGATCGTCGAGCCATCCGCCCGCAGGCCGATGTAGTTGCCCGCCACGGTCACTGCAGACGCGGACAGGCTGATTCCCGCGCCGCTCGAATCAACCAGCGAAAGCGACTTGATCACGGAGCCGTCGGCGCCTGCGGAGACGACGAGGCCGGCGTTGTTCTGGAAATCGAGCGTGACAACCGGCTTGCCGGCGTACCCCGGGGCGGACGAGCCATCAAGCTTAAGCGAGTCCGTAACGGCAGGCAGGGCCGACTTCAGTGAGATCGTGCCCACGACGTTGAAGTCGATCGCATCGGCGCCCTTGTGCGTGTTGGCAGCGATGATTGCCTCACGGAGCGAGCCGGGCCCCGAGTCGGCGAGCGTGTTGACGACGAATGTCTCTGTGGCGACGAATGCCGCCAACACCTGCCGACCCTCGAGCTGTTCGAGCGTCAACGGACCGCGGGCAGAGCGGCTGCCGGCGCTGGTGCCGCGACCACGGCCGTCATGACGCGAACGACGGCGGCTGGAGCGAGCAGTGCGAAGCGACGTGGGTCGGGGGCGAATGAAGGGCGACATTGAGGACTCCGAGATTCCTGAGAGGAGACGAGACAGGAAAGGAGAAATGAAATGGAGCGAAACGGGGACGGAGTTGGGTTTCCTGCAGCAGATGGAGGACGCTCGATACAATCGCTAGCGAGCCAAGCCCAGCCGCGGCCATTTACGGTGCGGCATCCTTCGTCAGAAACACGTGGCCGAAAGTGACCTTGCCTTGCTTGTTGATTTCAACTTTGACAGTCGGATGCGCTCCGCGGATAACACCACTTCGTGCCATGAGTGCCTTCACGTCTTTGTCGCGGATCGTCAGCATGACCGCAGGACGGCTCCCCACCGTGACACTCACGCGGTAGTCTTCCTCCCCGCCCTCTTCAACTTCGTGATACTGCGTCGTCGAACTGGAGGGGGCGACCTCAGATGTGTCTGACGGCGTTGGGCACGGAACGGGTCCTTCGGGGGAATTGCACGTCACAGTAATCGATGCCGGTTGCGCTGACTTATTGGTGATTCTGACTTCCAAGAACTTATACATAACCAAACCACTGGCTCGGACGACGTTCACGTTGCCCGCTCCGTTGCGCACGATCGTGTTGCCCTCGACAGTCGAGCCGCTGCAGTTGCCTACGGCCAACAAGCCGAAGGCCTTGTTCCTGAAAATCGAATTCCCGCTACCGCTCGCCGTGCCACCGACGAGCAGGCCCTGCGCGGACCGCAGAACGACGCCGTTGCCACGGTTGCCACGGATTTCGTTGCCCTGAACGGTAGACCCCGCCAGCGAACCCGACGCGTGCACGCCCCACTTGCCGTTCCCGACGATCGAGTTGCCATTGCCACTCGCGCCAATCTGATTGTTCTCCCCGCCCTGAAGCGTCACGCCGCCTCCGATGTTCGACTCGATGATGCTGCCGAGCACCGAGATGCCGCTGGCACCGGCAATCCGAATGCCGTCCCCACCGTTGAAGGCGATCGCGTTACTGTAGGGATCCCGCTCGTTCAGCTTGCCGCCGAGCGTCACGCTCGTCACGCCCTGGCCCACGAGGATGCCGCCGCGGCGATTGGGGAGTTTCGCCGCCAGACCCAGATCGGTCCCAGCTGTCGGACCGGTGCCGACGCCGACCGAGGTGTTGTAGACGACGATGTCGTAGGCGAGATCCCGAAACTCGATTCCATAGCCGCCGCTGCTGCCGACATGCACGCCGAAGTTTCCATCAAAGCCCTCGACCGACGGCCGGAAGCCGCCGATCGCGATGTTGTGAGCAGTGCCGCCGATCACGATGCCGGAGCCCTTGTTGGGGATCGGCGCACTGATCATGGAATTCGTGCCCACGGCCGTGTCGATAATCTGCACGCCATTGGCAGCGCCGGTAATCTCGATGCCGTTACCCCTGTTGCCGCCAACGAGGCACGTGCGGATAGTGTTGTGGGTGCTTTCGTCGTCGATCTGAAACCCGGGGTTAGTCGACGTGATCAGGACGCCATTCTTCTGGTTTGGCGCGATGCCGCCGAATGCCACCTGCCCAATGAAACTATTCCAGGAGACCACGCCACCGGCCGTGCCGCTGATCTCAAGGCCGTTGCCAGTGTTGCCCGAGATCACGTTTCCCAAGGGGATGACACCGCCGAGCGTCACGCCCTGTGAACTTCCCGAGACGAGCATGCCGTTACCGCCATTGGGGACCGGCTTCTGGTTGTCAGCGCCGATGCCCATGAAGTTGGCGTAGACCGTCGTGCTGTTGGAGTCGGTGATCCGCAGGCCATTGCCGCCGTTGCCCGCGAGCACGTTGTAGAAGACGAACGAATCCTGGTTCAGCGTCGTGCCGACGATCCGGTTGTTGTCGGCCCCGACGATCGCCACGCCGTCGAGGGCGTTGCCGAGCGCGGTCTTGCCAGACGCCTTCGTGCCGACAAAGTTGCCGGCCACTTCGTTGGAGTTGGCTCCGGCGCTGATCAGCACGCCGTTGGCGTAGTTGCCCGAGATCAGGTTGCCCTGGGGCGGCCGTACAAACACCGCGTCGGTTGGATCGTTGCCGCCGGTCGCCTCGCCACCGATGACATTGTTGCTGGCGCCACCAGTGATCACCACGCCGTTGCCGCCGTTGCCGCGGCGAAGAGCACCCGTGACGTCGGTGCCGATGAAGTTCATGGCCACGTGGTTGTTCATCGTGCCGACGCCCGTGATGCTCACGCCGTTGCCGCGGTTGCCTGAGATCACGTTCGAGAGCTGGAAACCAGTCTGCACCGTTGCCTGATAGGGCCGCGAGACAAGGCCGTCGTAGACGATCCCCACCACTTGATTGCCGTAGACCGCATTGGAGGTCGTGGTGCCGGGAACGGCCTTGTCGTCGAGGGGAACCCAGATGGCGTCAGAGAAGCTGTTGTCGGCGTTGCGGCGAACGTTCACCCAGGCAGCGCCCTTCTCGGAGCCGTCCTTCGACGACGAGATGCCGTTGAGGGTGTAGATGCCCGCCTCGACGCTGCTCAGGCCGTCGAAGTGCGTCAGGGTGCGGCTGCCATCGTCACCTGGGAGATGAAAGCTCTTCCAGTTACTGAACTCGCCGGTGTTCGCGTCGTAATCCACGAGGAAGGCGGTGCCGAACGGAAAGTCTGGCGCACCTCCGGTAAGTAATTCCTTGAAGCCGCCGCAGATCGTGTAGTGCGACCCTTCGTTCTGCCACACCCCGTACGCCGAAGTGCTCGCCGCCGTTGAGTCGCCGAGCGGATATTCGATCGGCGTGTATGCCTGCGTTTTGAAGTTGTAGATGAATGCCGCCGTCGGCAATGAGGGATCGAAGGCTGACTGTGCATCGACCGTGCCGGCCACACCCACGGCGAGATCGCCCATCGTGCTGTGGACAACGCTCCCGTTGTACGTGCCCGGGTCGTAGTCCAGTGTCTTGTAGCCGGTCGTTCCGCCAAGCCTGCTTGCCAACCCCTCGTACACAAACCCGTGCAACTGCGGCTGAGACTGTTGGTCGAGGGGGGTGAAGTAACTGCCAACCACCCGCACCCGGCCGTTGCCGAGATTATCCGGACCGAACGCGCTGGTGTACTTGGCGTTCGGATACTCGACCGTGTAGGTCGTGCCCTTCGCGCCGTCGATGGTGCCGTCAAAGAGGATGCCCTGGCCGAGGTTTTGCCCTCCGAAAAGCGTGCCATCCACCGTGCCGGCCATGAGATACTGGCCCGCCGTGCTCGACGCCGTGATCCCCTGCCACGCCGTTACCCGACGACCATTCGTGAGCGTCACGCCCTTATGGGTGTTGTAGTAGGAGATGCCGGAGACGGCGTCGTCGTTGCCGATCAGGTTGTCACGCGAGCCGGCGAGGATCGCGACGCCGTCGCCGCGGTTACCTTCGGTTGTCACGCCATCTGCCCGCACTCCGATAAAGTTGCCCGCCACAGTCACCCCCGACGCGGCCAGGCTGATGCCGGCATCCCTCGAATCGACCAGCGAGAGCGACTGAATCACGGAGCCGTCGGCACCGGTGGAGACGATGAGCCCGGCGTTGTTCTGGAAGTCGATCGTCACGCGAGGCTTGCCGCTGAAGCCCGGGGCCGATGAGCCGTCGATCTCCAGCGAATCGGTGATCGTCGGCAGGGCCGATGAGAGCGAGATCGTGCCCGCGACGCTGAAGTCGATCGCATCGGCGCCCTTGTTCGTGTTGGCGGCGATGATTGCCTCACGGAGCGAGCCTGTGCCCGAGTCGGCGAGCGTGCTGACGAGGTATGTCTCCCCGGCAACGAACGCCGCCAGCACCTGGCGACCCTCGAGCAGTTCGAGCGTCAGTGGACCGCGGGCCGAGCGATTGCCGGAGGCGGTCCGGCGGACGGCCGATCCACCGCTGAAACCCATGCGATCCTGACGAGACGAACGACGCAGATTCAAATGACGGCGAGGTATGGCAGACATGCTAGCGTTTTTCCCTGGTCACAGACCGCGCGAGCGGCTGATCCGCTCTCGAAACCCCTACGAGGATAGCCAGATGCCGTCCGTTCTCAAGTTTTTGGTGCAAATCTAACAGTCTGCTCATCGAATTTCTCGCGACTCGCGCACGAAACGGCCACCTGGCGCACCAAACGGGCAGGACAGCCTGCTCTTACCGGCTACGGCCTTCGTCGTGCACCGGCACCGCCGCCGCCCATTCCGGCTGCCAGATCCGGAATCCGCCCTCGAAGGCGTTGGCATTGTTGCCGGCACGACAGTGCTCGGGCATGGTCTTCAGGTGGGTCATGTTTCCGCCCCCAATGACGATTTCGTCCGGGAGCAACGCCGCGAAGAGCATGCCACAGATCGTCGTCACATGACGGCACCAGCGTTTCTTGCCTCCGGATCACGCTCATCGACCGCGACGTGCCGAGCTATTTTGAGAGTCTCGAGCACCTGCTGCGATACTGTGCCCGGCCGCCCTTCGCGCTGGAGCGGCTCTCCGTGATCCGCGGCGAAGACGGCCGCATCGCCCGCGTCCGCTACGTGCTCCCGCGACACAAGGCGGCCAACTGGGTTGGCCCGGGGCGA
>CAMBSN010000146.1 GCA_945870505.1 Candidatus Kuenenia stuttgartensis
CTGTTGACAGTGAACGTCCCGCTCGTGCCCAGATCAACGTTTGACGTCAGCGTGCCGCTCGTGGAAGGGAAACCAGTCGACGCCGTGAAGATTTCTATCCTCGTGTCGTTCACCGACGTCGGCACGGTCGAACCCGCCCAGTTCGTGCCCGTGCTCCATGCATACGTTCCCGACCAGGTGGGGCTGGGGTTTTGCGTCCACGTGTAGTTCGCCGCGGAGGCAGTCGAGGGCATCAGGCTGGCAGTCGCGATCAGCGTGGCCACGGCAGCGCGTCCAACGAGGCCCTTCAGACGACGGTCCCGTGTGCCACACGCGCCGCCGCCGATCCTGCTCACCATCGGTCGCATTCTTTTTCCCCCACTGAAAAGGGCTGAAACAAGCCCCAACCCCACTCGCTGCCGGATTTCCCGAGCAATATTTCGAAAAAACTAAGTCTCTGCCAGATTTCTGTCAAGCACCCGACGAGGAATAATTGAACGCCCGTTTTGCACCAAAAAACTGGCAGCGCACACCTGCTTGCCGCCCGGCCGCAGCCGGTGCTTCAGGGAACAAATAAGAGCTGGAACCGGTCTGCTCTCGCGGCGGGATACTTCTCGACGATCGCCTCGAACTCGGGTGCCTTGTAGGCCAGGGCTGCACACCGCAGGATCGGCAAGAAGTCTTCCTTCTTGACCTCGTCGATCTGCTCATGCGGCCACTTTTTGGCCGGCTCGTCGACGTAGGGCGCGATGAACTCGATGCCCCGCCGGATGCCGGCCCCGTCCGGGCCGGCATAGCCCCAGAGATCGACGCCCGCATGCTCGCCGAGCGTCGCCAGTTCGCAGAGCGCCTCGAGATTGAACCGCGAGTAGCTCAACGACTTCGTCCGCTTCAGTTCGTGCGGCTGGCTGCCGTCGGAGGCGATCTGCGCCGCGATGCGGCGCTTCTTGGCCGCCACCAGAATCCGTCGGGCATAGTCCTTGCGGTCGAGGCAGAGCGCCAGTCGCACCACCTGCACGTCGTAGTAGGTGCCGTGATTGTTGTCGGCGGCCTGCTCCTCGCGGCCGGCCGGGCTGGCAAGCAGCCAGCGGACGTAGTCCCGCAGCCAGGCGACGATCGCCTTGCGATCCGCGTCGGACAGCTCCTTGGAATCCACCAGGAGCCCGAGGGAATCGATGGCGACGGCGATGTGCCGGGCCTCGAGAATGCCCTCGGGCCGCCCATCGGCTTTGCCGGGCACGGCCTGGGCGTATGTGAAGTTCGGATTCATCCGCGTGGCGGGAGCGATGAACCAGACGCGAGCCATCTCCGCGGCGTGCGTCGCATATTTTTCGTCGCCCGTGAAAAAGTAGGCCAGCGACAGGGATTCAATGGAGTTGCCCATCTTCGCGATCCGCGGACCGTCATTGGCCCGGGGATCACGGCTCTCGGGGTTGCGCTCGCCGTCGCGACGGACATAGGGCCTGCCGCCCGGCTTCGTCGGATCGGGCCAGAAATACGGCGCGAGGCTCATGTAGTCGTGCCGGTCGCCGCTGGGCGGAGCCTGTTCCTTCTCCGTCACCGACGGCGGCGCGACCTCGAGCGCCTCGTCAGCCGTGGCGACGAGATTCTTGAGCGCCCGCTGGAGGCTCTTGTCTCCCGTAGCGATCCGCCCTCGGGCCTTCAGCAGCGATCCCGGCTTGGCGCCGTAAAACCGTGGAACCTTGGCCGACGTGGAATCGTCGTCGGCAGCGATCGCCTCGCGGGGCACGCACGCCACGGTCGCCGCCCACGCAGCCAACAGCATGGCGATCGCCCGAATCAGAGGCTTCCCGCGGCGGGCGCTCACCGCGCGGGTCTGGAATAGATCCATGACGAGATCCAGATTAACAAAACGCTCCTGCTCCGCCTCATACGGTTCACACGTGATCCTCGCGCGTTCACGAGGCGAGGGGCTGCCCGTGCCCGTCGCCGGACGCTTGCTTCGGCCTTCCAGGCCTTCGCTCGCTCGATGCTGACTTCGCTCCGCCATCCATGGCTCCGCTCGTCAGCAACGCCGGCTCCCTGGCACGGGCAGCCCCTCGCAGCCTCTCGTAGCACAGGTTTTTAACCGGTGTATCTTCCCGGCTCGCCTAGGGCTCGGGTGCGATTCCGAAAGGGGAGCAGCCGGATCGGAGGCGCGCATCAGTTAGCAGAAGCTGGTGCGACACGTGTCCCGCGCCGGTCAGCGGACCGTGGAGGCCGGCTGGCCGCTTTGCCTGGCCTGAGCGTAGATCGACGTGCGGGCGGCACTCGTGGTCACCGGGGCGGTGGCCGCCGCGGCCGGCGACGCCGGGACCGAGTCGGGGCTCTGGCCGCGGGTCGTGGCCGACCAAGCGGCGGCCGGGGCCGGCGCGGCCGCGGCGAGCGATGCAGGCGGAGCCGGGCAGCCCTGCTTCACCCAGTCGAGCCAGACGTGCTGCATCTGGGCCACGCTCATCACGCCGTAGTGCTTCTCGAGCGATGCCGACCAGTTCTCGCTGGCAAGACCATCGGTCACGAAGGAGACGTACTTGTGCCGCCCGCCACGCTCGATCAGGTAGCGGGCCAGCGAGTAGCCCTGCGAGTAGAGCGGCAGCACGTCGGCGGGATACTCCTTCATCGCAAACATTTCAGGAAAGGCGATGCCGCGGCCCGTGGTGAGAAACTCGAGCAGCAGCCGGTGCTGCCGGGCCCGCTCCACGGGATGCTCCACCGTGGTGCACGCCCCCTCATCAGCCCAGCGGGGCAGCGGCTGACGGAAGTGGCTCGCGAAGATCGTGTGCGTGATCTCGTGCGGGAGCACCGAGTCGAGAATCCGCTCCTCGCTCCCCTGGATCGTCATCGTCCAGTTGAACACCTCACCGCGGTCGAAGACGAAGCTCGTGGCTCCGCCGGCCCCGAGGTGGGGAGCGACCTGCGCGGTGATGGGGCACGGCCGGCTCCAGCGCGGTAGCGGGCTGCCAGTCCATTCAACGGCGAGCGTGTCTCGATACTGCTCGGCGGCATCGCCGATCTTACGGGCGAGGGCCTCGGTGGGCGCCTCGACGATGAAGTTCGCCGTGCGGTAGCCAGCGGCGTAAGCCGCCGTGTCGGTGGCGACGAGCCAGCCCGCGACGAGCGCGAGCCATGCCGAGAACCACCGGACCAGACCGCCGCCTTTGCGTCCATCCACCATGCGCGCCGTCGCCTCCATGCGACTCGACCGACCTCCCCGAAATCCGTTTCGGGCCGCTGACGAGTGAGCCTCACCAGCGTGCAGATCGTCGAGGAGGCGGACGGTAGCGGCGGTCCGCGGGCCGGGCCAGACCGCTTTGCCCGCCGCGCATTGGGCTTTTCGTCAGGATCGCGAGGCCGGGACGACCGTCGCGGACGTGCCGGCCGGCCCTTGGCGACGGGCCACGACGGCAGCGAGCCCCGCCGCGACCAGGGCTAACCCGGGCAGCAGCGGCCGAAGCGCGACGACCCAGGAGACACCGGCGGCCGCGAGCAGCCAGGGCCACGACCAGGTGACGGCCACCTGCCACGCCGCCGGCTGCCACGCCGCAAGCAGCCACCCCGCCACGAGGGCAGCCACAAGCACGGCGGTCGCCGCGCTGCGGCCCCCCGTTCCCGGAGTCGTCGGCCGGACCGTCCGGATCGTGAGTCCCTCAAGCCCTTGGTCGACCACCCACACGCGGCTTCGCCCCGGGTCTGCACCGCCCTGGATCGCCCGCTCCCACTCCGCCTCAAGGGCGGGCCTTGCACCAGCGTCCCGGGCAGTCGCAAAGCTCCGCAACCGCTCGCGATCCATGTCGAGGGTGCCTTCCACCGCAGCGGCGAACACGGCCGTGACCCGCCGCTGCACCTCCGCCTGAGCGGCTCGCCAGACCCCGGCATCGACCACGCGGGCCGGCTCCGCCACCCGCACCCGCAGGCCCGCCGGCGCGTCGATCGTCCAGAGCATGTCGCGGCATGGAAGCCCCTCGAGCCGCGGCGGCTCGAGCAACACCGCATCACCCGAATCGACCAACGAACCGACGTCGCCCGCGAACACGGCCAGGATCGATCTCGGCCAGCCGACATCGTGCAACCGCACGTCCCACACGGACGACTCAACGGGCATGGCATGCGCTTCGCGACCATCCACCAGCACGTCAAACAGCCTCATGCCCGGCGGAAATCGCATCCGGACCAGAGGCTCGGAGGCCACCACCTCGAATCGCGCCATGCCCCAGATCCTGCCGCGCTCGTCGATGGCCAGGTGCACGAGGGTGGCCTCCACCGAGTTGCCAAGCGGCACCTCGTCTGGTGCCGCGGCCCGCGGTGGCAGTTCCTGCCGTTCTGGCGACAACGGCTCGCCGTCCATCGTGGAAACGAACTCATACTCGGGGCCTGGATCGCCCGCACTGATCTCCACGACGTCGTCGTCCGCATCCGGTGACGCCGCAGACGCCTCACCGCTCTTCCTCACGGCGACCTCGATCCCAGGCAGCGATCGCCAGCGAACCACCACTGGCAGCCCGTCGGTGACCGCGCAGCGCACCAGCGGCATGCGGCCGCCTACCACGGGCTGTCCGGAAACGTGCGCCACGATCGAGAGCCGATAGGTGCCGGGCCGCGGATGCTGCGTGGCGACAACCAGCCGCGACGCCGCGGGCCTCGACACGTGGGCATCGACCGTATCGCCCGCGTCGTGTCCGTCACCTACCAGCGCGACTCGTTCCACGGTCGCATCATCGGGCAGGTCGATCGTGACACCGGTGAAAGGCCCGGCCCGCGAATCGATCTGGCAGTTGAGGGAGAGTTCGACGAGGTCGGCCGCCAACGCCACGTCGAGCCGCTGCGTGATCCGCGGTGACACCGTCTTGCGGCGCACCGACACGCGGGCCTTGGGCCGGTCGGCCGCGTCGCCGCGCTCCAGCGGCCGCTCAGCGCTGCCCGCGTTCGCCGCCGCCACCGTCTCAGACCGCCAGGCCGCAACCGCCTCGAGTGGATCTCCTTCGCGCGGCCGCAGCAGCGAATATCCCACCGGAAGCTCCGGCGTGACATCGAGCCCGGTAGCAGCCGAGCAGCGCACCGTGCGGACATCGGAGCCGACCGCGTCGAGCCACACGCCGGGCACGTCGAACACTCCCGTCGGGTCATCAAGAGGCATCGCAAACACGAGATCGAGCCGCACCGGACCGGCCGCCGGCTCGCGGAGTTCGACGAGGTATCGGCCTGCGCCCAAGGGCAGCAGCCGCGGTTGACCGGCATCGCGCCCCGGCTCGAGCGGGCGATCGGCGCGGATCACCAGCGACCGAATCAGTTGCCTGCCGGAGGCGATCTCGAACGTGGCCTTCACCACGCACGTTCCCTCGCCCCACCACACCTCATTCTGGCTCTGCGCCTCCTCGGGCTGGGAGGCGAGTGGGTGGCGGGCATCGATCGATCGCACCAGCCTTACTAGTTCGGCCCGCGACACGTCAAAAAGTCCCGCCGGTCCGGCCACGGGCCGCCAGCCGCCGGCCGCGTCGCCGCAGTCGCACTGCCAGCGATCCGCGAGTTGCCCGTCGGCTGCCCCGGCCTCGGTGACCGTGTCAACGATCGCGGTGGCGGCAGGCGGCAGGCGAACGGTCACAGACTCGACACTTCCCGCCTGAAGGGGCTTGGCGGCGAGGTCGATGGCGATCCGGTGAAAACCCGCGACCACAGTCACGATCCTCGTGGTGGCGCCGTCCGCGGAAACGTCCACCGACACTCCGGGAACGGCCGGAGCCGCGGCCCGTACCCAGCGGACGTCCGTGCCGTGCTGGTCGAGCGTGAGCACACCGCCGTGGTCACCATCGACGTCGAGTTCGAGCCGCCACCGCCCCTGTGGCGCGACCATGAGCCGGCAGCCGCGGACCCGCACCGATTCCGCCTCGGCTGCTGCCGTGGTGAGCCGCCGAAACAAGGGCTCGGGCACGAGGGCCATGCCCCCGTCTGCGGCCGGGGTCACATAAACCCTTGCGGGGCCGCGGTCAGTGTCGGCGGCACACGTGGATGTCGGCTGCAACGCGAGCACGATCCCGATACCGACGGTGGCCCGCCGCGCTGTGCCGGCCGCCGTACCGAACCACACCCCGGCCAATCCTCCCCACCACGCCGCCCGGGCGATCGTCGCGAATGGCGGCGGAGTCCAGATCGCCATCAGCGCGAGTCCCACCACTGCCGTGACCGCGGCTCGCGGACGTCGGCGCGTCGCCCAGCCGATGACGAACGCCGC
>CAMBSN010000147.1 GCA_945870505.1 Candidatus Kuenenia stuttgartensis
CTGCACGTCCGCAACTACCGGCCCGTTGCGGGGACGGGTAGCACACGGGTAGCATCCTGTCATGGAAACCGTCCGCTTCCGGCATGCCCACTTCTCGGCGCGGTTTCCCGTCGACTGCCTCTACACGCCGTCGCATTTCTGGATGCGGCCGGCGGATGGATCTGCCGGGCAGGCCGTTGTCGACGCCGCCGGCGAGGCGGTGACCGGCGACGCGCCGCGACTCTGGCACGTTGGGTTCACGAAGTTCGCCACGCGGATGCTCGGCGAACTGGTGGAGATGGTGCTCGACGTGAAGCCGGGCAAGACCGTTGCTGGCGGCGAGCGGCTCGGCACCGTCGAGGGCTTTAAGGCGGTGAGCGACCTTTTTTGCATCGTCGATGGCATGCTGCAGGCCGCCAATCCGGCACTCACCGCCGAAGCATGTCTCACGCATTCCGATCCCTACGGCGCCGGCTGGCTCTACGCGGTGCAGGGCACACCCACACCGGGCCACCTCGATGTGCACGGCTACATCGCGCTGCTCACCGCGACGATCGATCAGTTGCAGGCCTCCCGCTATAGTGATGGCGACGCTCACGCCCCCGCAGAGCCCGCCCAATCTGACGAGTTTGAATCAGGAGACGATGCATGACCGCTGCGAAAGCCCGCTACGTGATGGTTGGCGGCTTTCTCGGGGCCGGAAAAACGACCTCGATCCTGCGGCTGGCTGAGTGGCTCACCGCCCGCGGCCTCCGCGTGGGCCTGGTCACCAACGACCAGGGCGGAGGACTCGTCGATACGGCCCTCGCTGCGGCCCACCGTATGCCGGTCGAGGAGATCGTCGGCGGCTGCTTCTGCTGCCGGTTCACGTCGCTGGTCGAGGCGGCCGAGTCGCTCGTACGGGAGACGGCGCCCGATGTGCTGATCGCGGAGCCAGTAGGCAGCTGCACCGACCTCGTGGCCACGGTGACGCTGCCGCTGGAGCAGATCTACGGCGACCGGTTTACCGTGGCCCCGATGAGCGTGGTCGTCGATCCGCTCCGGGCCGAACGCGTGCTGGGCCTCGCCACCGCGAAGCTCTCGGAACACGTCGCCTACATCTACCGCAAGCAGTTGGAAGAGGCGGAGATCATCGTCATCAACAAGTGCGACCTGGTCGACGCCCCGCGACGGGAACGCCTGCGGACGGCCCTCGCAGCGGTGAACCCACGGGCATCTGTCCTGGAATGTTCGGCCCGCGAAGGCACAGGCCTCGAGCCGTGGTTTGCGAGGCTGCTCGCCGACACGTCGCAGGCGGCGGCGATCGCCGAGATCGATTACGACCGCTACGCCCTCGGAGAGTCGCTGCTCGGCTGGCTCAACGCCGAGGTGCGAATCGGGGCGTCCGACGCGGCTGAGTTCGACGGCAACGAACTGCTCGTGGCGATCCTCTCGCAGATCCGCGCGGCGATCGAAGCAAGCGGCCGCGAAATCGCACATCTCAAGGGCACGCTCGCGACCGAGGGGGATCCCTACGAACTCGCCGCGGCCAACCTTGTCCGCACTGCCGACGTGGCCCACCTCTCGCACCGGCTGGCCGAGCCTATCGACATCGGCCGGCTGCTCGTCAACCTGCGGGCCGAGGCCGACCCGGCTGATCTGGAGCGGGCGGTGCGGGCCGCGGTATCGGCCTGCACCACAGGGCTCCCGCACGAAATCCTCCACATCGAACACTTCCGGCCCGGCCGGCCCGTGCCCACCCATCGCATCCCCGCGCGGGTATAAATGGGGACGGGAGCGATTTTCTCAGCGAAAATCGCTCCCGTCCCCATTGCCCCCATCGCCCGTTCCCTGAAAGAGTCAACGATGATCCTGCCCCAGATGGCCGGCCACATGCTGACGTCGGTGGCGCCCAACTGCCTCTGGAAATTCGGCTGGAATTTCGGCGTGAAAGGGCTGATCGCCGTGGAGAAATTCAAGGCGAGGCGGCGGCGAGGGATCGTCTTCCCGCCGTTTCTGCATCTCTCGATCATCAACTCCTGCAACCTCAAGTGCCAGGGCTGCTGGGTCGACGTGCAGGCTCCGCGGACGATGGTACCGTTCGAGGAACTCGACGCGATCGTCAGCGATGCGAAGGCTCACGGCAACGTCTTCTTCGGGCTGCTTGGGGGCGAGCCATTCCTCCACCCGCGGCTGCTCGACCTGCTGGCCGCCCACCCCGACTGCTACTTCCAGATCTTCACCAACGGCCAGCTGATCACGCCTGAGATCGCCCGCCGCCTGCAGACCCTCGGCAACGCCACGCCGCTGGTGAGCATCGAGGGTGACGCGGCGACGAGCGACATTCGTCGCGGGAACCGTCAGGTGCTCGACCGGTCACTCCGCGGCCTGGAACTCTGTCTCGAGGCGCGACTGATCACGGGCGTGGCCTCGAGCCTCTGCCGCTCCAACATCGACACGCTGCTCACGGAGGCCTGGCTCCGGCGGTTGATCGACATGGGTGTGCACTACGCCTGGTTTCACGGCTATCGCCCCGTCGGCCCGGAGGCGTCGCCTGAACTGTCGCTCACGCCCGACCAGCTCGTCCGCGTGCGACGGTTCGTGGTGGAGCAGCGGGCACGGCTCCCGATCGCGATCGTAGACGCCTACTACGACGACGAGGGGGACGCGCTCTGCCCGATGGCGGTCGGCCTCACGCACCATGTGGGCCCATCGGGCGGCATCGAGCCCTGCCCGATCATCCAGTTGGCGGTGGAGCAGGTAGGGCAAGGCTCGTTTTACGAGCAGGTGACGCAGTCGGCATTTTTGAAGGACATGCGCGACGCGGCCGCCCAACACAGCCGCGGCTGCGTGGTGCTCGAGAATCCGCGGCTTATTCTCGAGATCGCCGACCGCCATGGAGCCCACGACACGACCCAACGGGGCACCGCCCGACAGGAACTGCTGGCCATGACGCCGCGGTCGAGCCAGGATCTTCCAGGCCGCGAGATTCCGGAAAAGCACTGGATGTACCGCGTCGCGAAACGGTATTGGTTCAACGACTTTGGCACGTATCCGGCCGCAGGAAGGGTCCATCCATGACCGAGCCTCAGCTGCAGACAGAAACGGCCGCCCGCCCTGCCGACGACGCCACGCGGATCGTCTACTGTCGCTGCGCGTATGCGCAGGTCGTGCCGGTCGCCGTGAAGGATGCCGTGCTCGCAGGCCTCGCAGCAGCGGGCCGTGGCTTCGAGATGGTGCCCGATCTCTGCGAGATGGCCGCCCGCCGCGATCCCCATCTGGCGGAACTCGCCCGTGGCGATCGCCCGCTCAGGATAGTCGCCTGCTGGCCCCGCGCCGTTCAGGGGCTTTTTACGCTCGCGGATGCGCCGCTGCCAAAGCAGGGCGTGGAGATCCTCAATATGCGAACCGATACCGCGGAGACTGTGCTGGCCGGCGTGCTCGCTGCTCCCGAAGGAGCCGGCTCATGATTGCTGAAGCGTTGCTGCCGCCGCGGGTGATCGTCTACGAGGGCGCGGGAGCCACTCCGCTGGCCGCCACCGACAGAGCCGGCCTCTTCGCCTCGCTCCTCGACCGCGGGTATGCCGTCACGCGGGCCGGAGCGGGCGCGGCCGACCTGCAGGCCGGCGGTGCGATGATCGTGATCGGGTGTTTTCCCGACGGGCCGCCCGCGGTGAGCGATACAAGCGGACGATGCGAGGTGCTGGTGCGCGACGTCACGGGCCTATCGGTGGCAGAGACCGTTGCCGCCGTCGAGGAGGCTCGCGGCGAGCGGCGGATGAACCGGCCGCCGGAGGCATCGACCGTCGCCAACGGACCAGTCGCCAACACAGCCGAGACCTGGAAGCCGTGGTTTCCGGTGATCGACACGGCGCGGTGCACCAACTGCATGCAATGCCTGAGCTTCTGCCTGTTCGACGTCTACGGTGTGGCGGGCGATCAGACGCTCCGCGTGGAGAACCCATCGAACTGTAAGGTCAACTGCCCGGCCTGCTCTCGGGTTTGCCCCGAGGTGGCGATCATGTTTCCGAAGTACCACGCGGGCCCGATCGACGGCGGCCCGGTGGCAGAGGCTGACGTGCACCGTGAGAAGATGAAGGTCGACATCTCCGCGCTCCTGGGCGGCGATATCTACGCCAAACTGAGGGAGCGGAGCGCCGATGCCAAGGCGAGGTTTTCCAAGGAGCGGAGTGCCGACCAGGCGCTGGCCGAGCGGCGGCGGTGCCTCACGAAGCTCGCTGATGCAGCTCAGATCCCCCGCGAGGTGCTCGATGCCCTGCCCTCGCCCGAGGAGATCCAGCGGCGAGTGGAGGCGGCGGCTGCCCGGGCTTCTGCCGCGAAAGAGGCGGCTGGAGCCGCGGCTGTGGGCCGCTCGACCTGACGAAGACCGTGCCAAACGGCATACTGTGGCTTCCCCCGGAGAGGTGCCCGCGATGTCCACCGTAGACCCAGCGACGATTCCGCTTGCGATCCTGCCGCCGCCGGTACCTCCGGCGGTGATCCGGTCGCGGCCACCGCAGGCCGGCATTCCCACGACAAAGGCGGACCGCGACGCCCTCCGCGACGCCGTGCGGCGCGGGATGAGCCGTGACCGGGCCGTGCCGCCACTGGGCATGGACGAACTGCGCAGGCGGGCGACCGCCGCGCTCGCCGAGGCGGGACTGTCGGAGTCGTATCTCGATTACGCAGTCGTCACCGTCAACAATGAGTCGTGGCGCGACGCCCTTGCTGCCGTGCCCTTCGAACGTCGTCTTCTGCTCATGCCCAAGTGCCTGCGGGTGGAAAACCGCTGCCCGGCGCCCTTCGACGAGTTCGGCCTGCTCTGCAAGCAGTGCGGTCTCTGCTCGATCCAGGATTTCCAGGCGGAGGCCGAGCGACTCGGCTACGCAGTGCTCGTGGCCGAGGGCTCGGCACTGGTGATGGCAATGGTGCAGACCGGCACGATCGAGGCGATCGTCGGCGTGAGCTGCATGCCGGTGCTTGAAAAAACATTTTCGCACGTGCAGGCGGCGGCGATCCCGGCGGTGGCCGTGCCTCTGCTCCAGGACGACTGCATCGACACGACGGTCGACGTCGACTGGGTCTGGGACTATATCCACCTCGAGGCGGCCGACCGATCGCGACGGCTCGATCTCGGCGGCCTGCACGACACCGTGAAGACCTGGTTCGAACGGCCGGCTCTCGACCGGCTGATGGGACCGCCGGTGGGCCATGCGGAAGAGATCGGCCGCGAGTGGCTGGCCGTCGGCGGCCGACGCTGGCGGCCCTTTCTGGCCGCGGCGGTGTTCGAGGCGCTGCGGACCGACGCCGATGCGGCGGGAGCGCCCCCTGCTGGCGAGGTGATCGAGCGAATCGCCGTGGCAGTGGAATGTTTCCACAAGGCGTCGCTCGTCCACGACGACATCGAGGACGGTGATCTCGAACGCTATGGCGAGCCGACACTCTGCGGTGCACACGGCGTGCCGATCGCGCTCAACGTAGGTGACCTCCTCATCGGCGAGGGCTATCGATTGCTGGCGGAATCGGGCCTCGATGCTGATCGCATTCGCGCTGCCGTCCGCGAGGCGGCCGGCGCGCAACGGCTGCTCTGCCAGGGGCAGGGTGCCGAACTCGCCTGGAGTCGAAACCCATCGCAGCTGGCGAGCCGCCAGGTGCTCGAGATCTTTCGGCTCAAGACATCGCCCGCGTTCGACGTGGCCCTGCAATTGGCCGCTATCGGCGTTGGCCGGGCAGACGAGGTGGCCGACGCCCTGCGGGCCTACAGCGAGGCGGTGGGCATCGCCTACCAGATCAAGGATGATCTCGAGGACATGCTCGACGACGCTGGGCTCGTGAGCAACGTCGAGTCGCGGCCGAGCGTGGTGCTGGCGCTCGCGGCCGAACGGGCCCGCGGCGACGACCGCGAAATGCTCGCTGCGATCACCTCTGGCAAACCCCATCCCGCGGCCACGCCCGACCGCCTGCGGGAGGCGATCCGCACGGCCAAGGCCGATGAGAAGGCGGCGCTCCTGCTCGAAAGCTACAAAGAGCAGGCCGTGCGGGCGATCGAGGGGCTCTCCGACGCGACGCTGAAGGGCCTGCTGCGAAGGGTGCTGGCGAAGATGTTCAACGAACTCACCTTCGAGGGCTAC
>CAMBSN010000148.1 GCA_945870505.1 Candidatus Kuenenia stuttgartensis
GGCCGACGTCTCGGGAGCCGGTGAAGGCAACGAGGGCCGTGTTGGGATAGGCCACGAGCGTGGGGCCGATCACCTCGCCGCGGCCGGGCAGAAATGCGAGCGCGGCCGGGGGCGTGCCCGCCTCCAGCAGAATCTCGTGGAGTTTCCTGGCGATCAGCGACGACTGCTCCGCCGGCTTCATCACCACCGTGTTTCCGGTGACAAGCGCCGCCGTCGTCATGCCGGCGAGGATCGCGAGCGGGAAGTTCCAGGGGGCGATGACGACCACCACGCCCCGTGGCAGAAAGCGCGTGACGTTTTCCTCGCCCGGCACGTTTACGTGGCGGGCCGCGAAGAGGTCGACGGCCTGCCGCGCGTAGTAGTCGCAGAAGTCGATCGCCTCGGCGACATCGGCGTCGGCCTCTCGCCACGGTTTTCCGACTTCGAGCACCATCGTGGCCGCGAGTTCGTATCGGCGTGCCCGCATGATCGACGCGGCGGCATGAAGGACGTCGGCGCGTTGGTGAACATTCACCGCCCGCCAGGCGGGCAGCGCGGCGTGGGCCACCGCGACGGCCCGCTCGGCGTCGGCGACTCCCGCGAGCGATACATCGGCCACCGCCTGCCGGCGGTCGGAAGGATTTTCACGAACGAGCCGATCAGTCGTCGCAACCTCCCGGCCATCGATCACGACCGGCACCCGCGCGGGCCCCGTCACGAGCGACGCGACGAGGCGATCGACCGCATGCGCCATGGCCTGCCGGTTGGCCTCGATGGAGAAGTCGGCGAGCGGCTCGTTGTCGAAAGCGGGTGGTTCGTGCGACGCCTCCGCCGCACGCGACTTCCCGTGGCGTCCACCGGCAGGCGGCCGCGGCGGCGCGAGGAGTGTCTCCGCGGGCACGTGCTTGATGAAGCCCGCGCGGAGGAACGAGTCGTTCGAAGAGTTTTCGAGCAGGCGGCGGACGAGGTAGGCCATCCCGGGCACGAGTTCGCCATAAGGCATGTAGACCCGCATCCGCCAACCGGCCTTCGTGACCGCTTCCTTCTCGGCGTCGCCCATGCCATAGAGCATCTGCATCTCGACGGCGCGACGATCGAGACCGAGGTGTTCGGCCACCGCCATGCCGTGGGCGATCGAGCGGAGGTTGTGGCTGCCGAGTGCCGGGCGGAGGGCGTCGGCGTGTTCCATCACAAACGTGGTGGCGGCCTCGTAGCAGGCGTCGGTCTGCCACTTCTCCTGCCAGACGGGGATCGGCCAGCCGGCGGCCTCGGCGTGGATCGTCTCGTAGTCCCAGTAGGCGCCCTTCACGAGGCGGACCCACACCGGCGTACCGCGGTTCTTCGCCCAGGCGGCGAGCGCCGCGAGGTCGCGGGGCGACTCATGCAGGTAGCACTGCACCACGATGCCGCAGTGGGGCCAGTCGCGAAACTCGTCTTCCATCGCGATCCGCTTGAAGATCTCGAGCGTGAGATCCTTAGCGGCGTGGCTTTCCATATCGACATGGACTTGCGCGCCCGCGTCACGAGCAAGCCTCCAGAGCGGTCGCAAGCGCGAGAGGACACGGTCGGACGTTCCCACGGGGTCGATGGCGTCGAATCGGCTGTCGAGGGCGGAGAGTTTGAGCGACACATTCACCCGCGGCAGTTCGTGCGACTGGCCGTTGGCGGCGGGACCGTCGTCCACGAGTTGGTCGTGCGGCCAGTGGGCGGCCTGCGGCGGAAGTTCGGCGAGCAGACGCGTGTAGGCCGCAGCATAGGCGTCGGCCTCCGCTTCGCTGGTGACCGTCTCACCGAGGAGGTCGAGCGTGAAGCCGCGATGGCGGCGGCGCTCGGCGAGGGCGGCCTTCGCCGCCTCGGCGGGATTGGTGCCGGCGATGAAGCGGCGGGCCTGGGCGAGCATCGCCGCGCGAACTGCGCGGGCGGCGAGCGGCGAGAGGATGCCGGTGCGGGCAGCCTTGAGCGCCAGGCCGATCGCGGGAGGCAGGCGGTCGATGGTGGCGTCGTCGATGTATTCGCGGAGGTGGCGATCGACGGCGGCTGGGTCGTCGAGCATCGGCATGCAATCGACGAGCCGGAAGAGGCGGACCTTGAGGTCGTCGTCGGCGGTGGCCCACTCGCCGGCCTGCTCGGCCCAGTAGTCGGGCGAGATCACCGACGGCCGCGCGGCGAGGGCGGCCGCGAGCAAGTCGCGGCCGATCACCTGCACACGGGCCTCGATCCGGTCTCGATCGGCGGGCGTGAGCCGGCTGGGGAGGAGCGTTCCGGGGCCCTCAACCCCATCGACTGCGGGAGGCGTGGATATCGTTTTCATCGCGATTTCCCCGTAGCACAGGTTTTTTACCTGTGGCACTCGCCCCTCTGCCATTTCGGCAAAATGCAACGGCGTGATCTGCTGCAAGTCTATCCGGGGAGAGGGTTTAAGACGCGGGGCGGGGTTGGGAACGGCCCCACGGCTTACGCCGTTGGGCTTTCGGGAACCGGTCACTTGGTAGAATCGTGGGCAGCGTTGCGGGCCACCGGAGGCCCGCCGCCCCCCGTATCACGCGACCGTGTCTCACCAGGCTGGCCAGGCCACCGATCGACTCTCGGCGACTCTCGACGCCCATGGTCCCGTCGTGCTGCCCGCGTTGCTGCTCTGTGATTACGGGCATCTCGCTCGCGAGGTGGAGCGGCTCGAGGCGGCCGGGGCGAAGGCCCTGCATCTCGACGTGATGGACGGCCGGTTCGTCCCGCAACTCACCTACGGGCCCGTCGTGGTGGAGGCGGTACGACGCGCGGCGAAGGTGCCGATCGAGACGCACCTCATGATCGAGGAGCCCGAGGCGTCGATCGAGACCTACGCGAAGCTTGGCTCCGACATCATCACCGTTCACATCGAAGCTCTGGCCGACCCAAGGGCCACGCTCGAAACGATCGCGTCACTCGGCAGTCGGGCCCATCTGGCGATCAGCCCAAACACTCCGGTGGAGGCTCTCGAGCCCTGGCTCGGGTCGTGCGACGGCGTGCTCGTGATGGGGGTGGAACCCGGCTACGGCGGGCAGAAGTTCATTCCCTCCGCCCTCGACAAACTTGCCTGGCTTGCGGCCGCCCGCAGCCGGCTCAATGCGTCCTTCCGTCTTGGCCTCGACGGTGGGATCGCAACCGACACGATCGGCCCGGTGGCTGCCGCCGGCGCCGAACTGATCGTGGCGGGAAGTGCCGTGATGCGTGCGTCCGACTACGGTCGTGCGATCGCGGACCTCGAGGCCCTGGCCCGCGCTGCGGCCTGATCGTTCCTCCTGGAGATATTCCCTTCCGTGCCTGACCATCTGATCGTGATCCGAGCCGGTGCGACCGACTACGACCTTCAGGGACGCATTCGCGGCACGCTCGACATGCCGCTCTCGACCGGGGGTGCGGCGGCGGCAAAGCGGGCCGGCGAACGGCTCGCGGCCGATCCACCGACGGCGATCTATGCCTCGGCCGACGAGACGGCGGAGGAGACGGCGCGAATCATCGGGAGTGCCTGCGGCATGAAGCCGAAGCATCTGCCGAATCTCGGCAACGTAGACATGGGACTCTGGCAGGGCCGGCTCGTGGAGGAGATTCGCGACACGCAGCCCCGGCTGCACCGGCAGTGGCAAGACAACCCGTGGTCGGTGGCGCCGCCGGAGGGTGAGCTGCTCGAGGAAGCCTGCGAGCGGGTCGAAGCAGCGATCGAGAAGATCTTCAAGCGTCATCCCGGGGGCACCGTTGCGGTGGTCGTGCCGCGGCCGCTCGACGCAATCGTGACGTGGCTCGTGTCGGGACGTTCGATGGGCGACCTGTGGCGGTTCGATGCCGCCGCGGATCTGGTGGACGTGCTGCCGGTGGCCGCGCAGTGGCAGCCGCCGCGGCCGGGCACGGTGGTCACCCCCGCCAATCAGTTGGAGTCGGCCCCGTCGCAGCCGTTTGTTTCCCGCTGAAAGCGGCGCAGCACCGCGGGGCGTCGCCGCGATAAACTGCCGAGGCTTCCGGCGGGCAGGCCATGAGTCGCCACCGCCGTCCGTCATTCATCTCCAGCACTCAGTGACGAGCATGGACCGCCGCCGCCCATCGACCGCGACTGCTACTGATGCCGCCGTGCAGACAGCGGCGCCGCAGGCGGCCGCCCACCGGCAGCTGGCCGATGCGAAAGACTCTCCCGCCTCTGTCGCACGCCCCAAGCGGGGTGTGCCCGAGGGGCTGTGGCTGAAGTGCGACGGTTGCGGGGCGACGATCTACCGCAAGGAAGCCGAAGAGCGGCTCAACGTCTGCCCACAGTGTGGCTTCCACTGGTATGTGTCGGCGGCGAAGCGGATCGAGCAACTGCTCGACGCGGGTACGTTCGAGGAATGGGACGCCGACCTGAAGCCCGCCGACCCCCTCGGATTTCGCGACAAGAAGCCCTACGCGGAGCGAATCGTCGCGGAGCAGAAGCGAACGGGACTGAAGGACGCGGCGCTCACGGGCACGGGCATGATCCGGGCCCGACGAGTGGCCTGCGGTGTGACCGACTCGTCGTTCATCATGGGCAGCATGGGGAGCGTGGTCGGCGAGCGGCTCACAAGGCTCGTGGAGCGGGCGACGGCCGGCAAGCTGCCGCTGATCATCATCAGTGCGTCGGGTGGTGGAGCCCGGATGCACGAGGGCATCCTCTCGCTGATGCAGATGGCGAAGGTGTCGGCGGCGCTGGCCCGCTATTCGCAGGCCGGGGGGCTGTTTATCTCGGTGCTCACGAACCCCACGATGGGCGGCGTGGCGGCGAGTTTCGCGTCGCTCGGCGACCTCTGCTTTGCGGAGCCGCGGGCCCTGATCGGCTTCGCGGGCCCGCGGACGATCAAGGCGACGATCCGCGTGGAGCTGCCGAAGGGCTTTCAGACGAGCGAGTTTCTACTGGAACACGGCTTCATCGACCGGATCGTGCCGCGGAAGGATCTCAAGAGCGAGATCGCCCGGGTGATCGACTACTGCGGCGGCTGAGGGCCTGCGGCGTCAGGCCGCGACTGCGTTTTTTGCCCCTCGCCAGCGTTGCGCTCGCCATTTGAATTAGCGGCGTGCATGAGCGTCGCGGCTTCGTAACGACGCCACCTCGACCACGAGGAAACCAGCGATGGCTCCCGATCCCCCTGAGCCTGCACGACGGCCTGTTTCACCCACTCGTCCCGCACCCGGCGAGCCGCGGCTCCTGGACCGGGTACGAAACGTGGCCCGCGTCCGCCGGCTGTCCGCAAACACGGAGCGAGCCTACACCCACTGGATCCGGCGATACATCGTCCACCACCATCGGACGCATCCACGCGACCTGGCCGAGCCGCACGTCGCCGAGTTCCTCACCCATCTCGCCGCCCGGGAGCATGTCGCTGCCTCGACCCAGAACCAGGCGCTCTCCGCGTTGCTCTTTCTGTATGGGCATGTTCTCTCCCGGCCGCTGAACCGCATGGAGGGAATCGTGCGGGCCCGTCGGCCCACGCGGCTGCCGTCGGTGTTGACGCCGGAGGAGGTCGAGCGGGTGTTGGCGCTCCTGACCGGCGATCGATGGCTCGTGGCGATGCTCCTCTACGGGGCGGGCCTCCGCTTGCTCGAGGCCTTACGACTGCGGGTGAAGGACGTGGACCTCGAGCGCGGCGAACTGGTGATCCGGCAGGCGAAGGGCGACAAGGACCGGATCTCGATGGTGCCGGATTGCCTGCGTGGGCCGATCGGCGAGCTTCTTCATCGGGGTCGGCGTCTTCATGAGGCGGAAGTGGAGGCGGGGCGGGGAAGGGTTATGCTCCCCGGCGCGTTCGCTCGCAAGCATCCTGCGGCGGAGCAAGCGTGGCCGTGGCAGTGGGTGTTTCCTGCGTCCACCGACTATCGCGATCGCGACACGGGCCGGATGTATCGACACCATCTTCACGAGACGGTCATCCAGAAGGCGATCCGGGAGGCCGTCGTCCGTGCCGGGATCGCGAAGCGTGCGACCTGCCACACCTTCCGGCATTCCTTCGCCACGCACCTGCTCCAGGCCGGCTACGACATCCGCACGGTCCAGGAACTGTTGGGCCATAGCGATGTGAAGACGACGATGATCTACACCCACGTCCTGAACCGCGGGGGCCGTGGGGTGCG
>CAMBSN010000149.1 GCA_945870505.1 Candidatus Kuenenia stuttgartensis
TGCGCCTCATGATCTGCTCCGCTCGGCCGACGCTGGTCGAAGTGCCATTGGCCGACCTATTCTTTGGTGTTCAGGCACCTTGTCGCCCAGCGGAGTTCGATTTCATTTCCACTCCGGCGCACGCACCTGTCGTCACGACACGGCGCACCGACCTCGACGGCCTGCGCAGCTTCGCCATGCTGCTGGGCGTTGCCCTGCACGCGGCGCTGAGCTTCGTGCCGTTTCCCTGGCCCGTGCGAGACGTCGAACGGAGCGACGGGCTCGTCCTGTTGATCGCGGCCGTACACGGCTTCCGGATGCCGCTGTTCTTCCTGCTGAGCGGCTATTTCACGATGCTCGTCTTTCGCCGCCGCGGGCTCGCGAGCCTGCTCGAGCAGCGGTTCATGCGGATCTTCCTGCCGCTGATCATCGCCACGGCGACGATCGTGCCGCTCGACACGGTGATCGAGGGCTATGCGCTGCGGACGAACCAGCGCGATCCCGCCGTCATCGACCTGCTCTCAGGCGACGACGCGGCGGTGCGCCGGCTGCTCGCGGCCCCTGGAGCGGCCGATCGCGAGGACACTCTCTGGGGCCTCAAGCCACTCGACTGGGCCACGATGCGGGGCGACCCGGACATCGTGGCAGCCGTGCTCGACGCCGGCGGCGACGCCAATGGCTGCGATCGCACCGGCAACGCGCCGCTCCACCTGGCCACCTACTTTGGCCGGGACAAAGCGGCGCGGCTCCTCATGGAGCGGGGCGCGGACCCGAACGCCACGAACATCGTCGGCCGGCTGCCTGCGGCGATGATGAGCCAGCCGGCCGATCTCGTCAGCGAATTCGCGCCCCTCAGCGACATGAATCCGGTCGGCGTCGAGGAGATCCTCGCCGGCCGCGAGCGACTGCGTGACTGCCTGCCCCCGGGGCCGAATCCACAGGGCACCCTCGGCGGCCCACTCGACCGAGCGACGCTCGCCTGGTCCGAGATCCTGTCGGCGGAATGGCTCCGCCTGCGAGTTGGTTCGTGGTCGGTGCACCTCGTGCAGACGAACATCTTCCACCACCTCTGGTTCCTGTGGTTCCTCTGCTGGCTCATCGTCGCCTTCGCGGCGCTCGCCTGGACGGGCCTAGTGCCGACGGGCCGCCGACGCTGGTGGCTGGTGGCGGCCTCGTGCGTGCCGCAGATGGTGATGGGGATGTCGATGGCGGTGGGCTACGGCCCCGACACGTCGTTCGGGATTCTCCCGCGGCCGCACCTGCTTGCCTTCTACGCCTGCTTCTACTTCTTCGGCGTCGCCACGTTCGCCGCGGAGGGCCTCGATACGCGGCTCGGCCGCCACTGGAAGCTGCTCCTGCCGACGGGGATCGTGCTCTTCCTGATCGGCATCGCCACCATAAACGACCGGCTGCTCGCGAGCGTGCTGCAGCCCGCCTACGCGTGGGCGATATCGCTGGGACTGATCGGGCTGTTTTCCCGATTCTGCTCCCGGCCCAGCCCGCTCGTGTCATGGTTGGCCGACGCCTCGTACTGGATGTACATCGTGCACCCGCCGGTGGTGATGGTGGCGCAGATGATCGTTCGCCGGTGGGCCGTGCCGGCAGACCTGAAGTTTCTCGTGGTCATGGCGCTGGTGACGCCGGTGCTGCTCCTGAGCTACCGCTACGGCGTGCGCTCCACGCCGATCGGCAGCCTGCTCAACGGCCCGCGCAGGGCCTCGTCCGGCAGCTAGACTGCTGTGCAGAAACCTTGATCATCAGACGGTCTCTCACGTACCTCCGCCCGCACCCATGACGCCCGTCACCCCGACCGCAGGCCCGCCGAACCGCGGCTCCCTCGACGACTTCCTGGCAGCTGACGAGATCGGGCCGCTGCCCAAGCTCTCCGACCGCGACTGGGACGCGCTGCGGCGGAAGGTCGGCAGCCAACTGGCCTGGCGGTTCTGCACGATGCGAAACCTCGTCGCCCACCGAGGGCGATTCGCCTTCGACGCCATGGGCTTCGCCTGGGGCGGCATCTATCGGACGCTCCTGGTGAGCTCGATCGTGACCACGTCGTTTCGCAACGAAGGCCATTTCCGCGCCGGAGAGCGGATCGGCGGTACCAGCGATTTTTTTTCGGGGGCGTTTGCGTTCGCCCGGGCATCTGCAGAGTTCGACGAGATCGTTCGGCTGGTCAACCTCAGGCACCACGTCGCCGGCGTCGTGACTCCGGCCGGCGACGGCCGCGTCTGCGTCGTGCCAGGCTACGAGGCCGACTACGCCTATGTCGCCACCGCCTTCATCGAGTCGATCCGCCGCGGGCTGGGCCTCTGCGGACTCGCCTCCGACAGCCCCGCCGGCCGGGTGCTGGCCGGCCAGGTGTGCACGATCCTCTATCAGCTCGCCGGCTCCACCGGGCTGACTCGGGTGCCGCGCGACCTGGCCGCCCACGAGCGGTTTCGCGACGCCTACGACCAGCGGCTTCGTGAGCGGCCCCCGTCACCTCGTGTCCGACGGATGGCCCAGGAAATCGCCCACCGCATCGTGCCCTTCACGGCCTTCATGTCGGGCTCGACCGCCGCTGCCCACGTCGCGCGGCACATCGACCCCGAGACGAGGCAGTTCCTGTTTCCAGACGGCGAGGTTCCGGAGGAACTGGAGCGGCGGCGGCAGGAATGGCGCCGACGGCAGAAGCGACAGCGAACCCTCGCTGACATTCGCGGCAAGTCGCAGGCCCGGCAGGCGCTGGCCCTGCGACCCGATGTGGCTGCGCTCCACCTGGCGTATCACGAGGCGGTGCACGTCAACACCGACGACGCGATCGACGACCGGCTCGTGGGCGCGATCCTGCTCCATGCTCTCGACGCCGACCCCTCCTGCACCCCGCCGCTCGAGCGGCGGTCGATCGAGCTCGCCCCCGGTGAGGCACTCATCCGACAGGGACAACAGGTGGGCGAGATGTACGTCGTGCTCTCCACGACCGCACCCCTGGTCGTCATGCATGCCCGCGACGACGCGGAGCCGCGACAGGTGGCCGTGCTCGCCGCGCCCACCGTGCTCGGCGAGATCGGGATGTGGCGGGGCCAGCCGGCCGTGGCGACCGTGACGACCCGGGAACCCAACCGCCTCGAGATGCTCGTGATCGATGCGGTGCGGTTCGCGGCGCTCAAGAAGGAGCCCGGCTTCCGCGCCGCCACCGCCGCCGAGGTGCAGCGTCGGCTCGCGCTCAACTCGGCCCTCCTCGGCACGCTGCTCGACGATGCCGCCGCCAGCACCACGAGCCCGCTGGTGGCGTCGATTGCGCAACTGTTCCGCTTCCTCACAGGCGACTCCCACGTCGCGCTCGACGTGGTCATCGGCCTGCCCGAGCAGGCCACCCCCGATGAATGCGTCGAGGCGCTGCGGACCCAGGTGGACGAGGCCATCCGGGCCGGCGGCCTGCCGCCGGAACTCGAACGGCACCTCGCCACCGTGGTGGCCACCATCGGCTGAACGCGGCCGGGAGCCGACTCGGTGCCGCGGCAACCGCTGGCGGTCGGGCCGTTGGCAGGGCTATGCTTCCGAGCTGCTCACCCACATCCACCGCGGGTCTCACATCGTGTTGAAAGCCTACGCGGGTCACTGGTGCCTTATCACCGGGGCCTCCTCGGGGATCGGAGCCGAGTTCGCCCGGCAGCTGGCGGCGCGGGGCATGCACTGCGTGCTGGTGGCCCGGCGTCAGGATCGCCTCCAGGCCTTGGCGCAGGAACTCGAGGCGGCCCACGGCACCCGCTGCGAGATCGTGTCCGCCGACCTGTCCCAGCCGCGTGCGGCACAGGAGCTGCTCGCCGAGGTTGCCCGCCGGGGCATCGCGGTGGAACTGCTGGTCAACAACGCGGGGTTCGGGATGGTGTCGGCAGTGGAGGAGACCGACGTCGGGCGGGCCCTCGAGTTGATCCAGGTCAACGTCACGTGCCTGACCGAGTTGACGCTCTCGGCGGCGCAGGAGATGGTCCGCCGCGGGCACGGGGGAATCATCAACATCGGGTCGATCGTGTCGTTCCAGCCCGTCGCCTACATGGGGGTGTACGCGGCGAGCAAGGCCTACGTGCTGCACTTCAGCGAGGCCCTGTGGGCGGAACTGCGGCCTCGCGGGGTCACCGTGACGACGCTCTGCCCCGGAACGACGCGGACCGAGTTCTTCGACCATTCCGGCGTTCCCGGCTGGGCCGAGCGGAAGCGCGGGCAGGACGTGCAGACGGTGGTCAGCACCGGGCTCGCGGCGTTCGACGCGGGTCGGCAGTACGTGATCTCGGGCTGGATGAACTATCTGGTGTCCCTCGCGGTGCGGCTGGCCACGCGGGCCACGGTGGTCGAGTGGAGCCTGTCGATCTTCCGCCCCCAACGCGGTCGCGAAAGACATTGACGCCCGGCGGATCTCGCGGTCATTTCCACTTCACCGAACGCACCCGCCGCCGCAACGCGGCGTGCCTGACGCTACCCCCAAGTTGGTAGCAGCCGGGTTGTGAGTCGTGCAGGGCCTTGACGGTGGCCGCCAGGTCAACGTGCCGACCGGCACGTCCGACGTGCGGCAGTCCAGCAGACGAGGGCGATGCCGACGCCGGCGAGGGCGATCGCCCCTGGTTCCGGGACCACGATCACGTTGCCCACGATCGTGAGGTCACGGCGGGTCGAGGCGCCGGAGAGATTCTGGTCAGAAAACGAAAGGGTGAACTGTTTATTGAAGCTGCCCTGGCCGGACGGCGTGAATGTGAACGTGAAGAGGCTGCTCGTGCCGCCGCCCACGAGGTTGTTGAATGTCGTCAGGCCCGATGCGAAGCCATCGCCGTCGGCCGTGACGCCCGTGAAGTCGAGTCCGGCAGTCAGGCCCGCGCCATACGTCTGGCTTGCCAGGTTCAGCAGGCTGTAGGTGAAGTTTTGCACGCCTGCCGACTCGTCGATCGAGCCGAAATTGATGTTCAGCGTGCCTGAGGTGTAGGGATCTGCGATGCCTGCTGCGAGGAAGCCCGGCAGGGCGTGGTCGAGCACCGTCACGGCGACCGTGCCCGTGGCCGTGGTCGCGCCGAAGGCGGCCGGGGCAGTGACGGTAAACCCGCCAGTCTGGCCGGACCCGACCGAGGTGCCGGTGAAGACGAGGCCGGAGATCGCGCCGCTCGAGCCGCCGGCTGTGGAGGTGCCGCTCGATGATCCGGCGACGTTCGAGAGGCCCGCGGCCGTGAATCCGAGGCCCGCACCACCAGAGAGGGCCGAGTTGGCCACGGTGTAGGTGAAGGCTGCCGAGCCGCCCGTGATGATCGAGACGACGGGATTTGTCACGCTGACCGCACCGAGGACGGCCCGCTGCTGGTAATCAACCGACGTCGCCGATGTGATCACCTGATAGGCCGCGCTCGTGCCGGTGATGTTTGTGAACGCACCTGCGACCGACTGGGCCGAGAGTACGCGGTAGAGGCCGGCAGTCGTGCCGCTGCCGGCGAGGTCGAGCGTGCCGTTGGTCAGCGTCATCGTGCCGCTGGACGCGGTGAGCGGTGCGGCCGACGTGCTCGTCGCCGCGAGCTGCAGCGTGCCGCCGGCGCTACCGAACGCGAGGCCACCGATCTCGCCGGTGTAGCCGCTCATGCTCAGCGTGCCCTGCGACGAGGCGTTGCCGAGGGTCACGACGGAGTTTGCCGGGATCGCGTTGTTGATGCCGTAGGCGAGCGTGCTCGACTCGATCACGAACGTGGGGCCGTTGTAGGTGTTGGCAGCCGAGAGCGTGACGCTCGACGTGCCGTCCACCAGAAGATCGCTCGTGCCCGCCGTCGTGCCCGAGATCGTACCCGTGACGTTGAACGCGCCGCCGGTGAGCCGAAGGACGGAGTTGTCTTTCGAGAGATTGCCCGAGAGCGTGAGCAGGCCGCCGGAGTTCCGGATCGTGCCGGTGCCGCTGCCGGCGGTGACGGTGATGTTCTTGCCGAACGTGGCCGCGCCGCCCGTGTAGGTCAGGCCCGCGCCGCCGGCGATCGTCACGCCCGACGTGCCCTGGAGGGCGCTCGTGCCGTTGATGGAGAGGATGCCGCCGC
>CAMBSN010000150.1 GCA_945870505.1 Candidatus Kuenenia stuttgartensis
AGCGTGTTTGCGATCACTGACCCTGCCTACACGGCGGGCACCTACGACCACGTGAGCGGCGACGGCAGCGTGGTGTTCGGCGGGATTCTCAACCTCGTCTTCAGCGGCGGCTCCTACGCCGACGGCACGGACGTGCTGCAAATCTTCGCCGCCACGGGTGGCCGCTCGGGTAACTTCTCGGCGGTGAATGCCACCGGCCTCGCGGCAGGGCAGTCGGCCACGTTCAATGCGGCGACGGGCTTTATCACGGTCGTACCCGAGCCCTCGACGTGGGCATCGCTGCTCGCCTGCGCAGGCCTCGCGGGAATGATGCCTTTGCGGAAGCGGCGGGCACTAAACCGGCAGGCCGTCGGCGGTAGTCGTGGCCGCGCCGGTTGAATCCGCCCGCTGCCATTGAACCCAGCGGGCCGGCGTTGGGTGGGCACGGGCGTGGCCGACGGTGGGGCCAGCGGTCTGTCGGTGGGGCCAGCCGCCGCCCTGTTTGGCCGCCCGCCCCATGCGGTAATGCAGGGGTTTTTCGCGGCTGTTCCGGCGGTATACTCGCAGGTCGCTGTTCGGTGTTTCGTAGGCTCCTCTCCCGCCGCCCGATTCCGAAAACGGTGGGGGCATCGGTGGGGGCAACGCGAAAAACCGTGCCCCGGAGGGTAAGCGAATGGCTAGCGGCGACATTGGAAATGTCGTGCCGGGAAACCGGTTGCGGGTTCGACCCCCGTGCCCTCCGCTCTCACGCTCGTTTCCCCCGCTAGCCTTCTTCCCGCCTTTCTTTCCCGGTGACGCCCTCCTCCGCGCGGGCCACGCGGCTGGCCACGGCGAGATCGCCGGTGACGTTGCCCACCGTCGCGAACACGTCGGGAATCAGGTCCACCGCGAGTAACAGGCCCAGCGGCTCGATCGGCATGCCCGCGGCCTGCACCACCGGAAGCGTCGTGCCCATGAAGCTCGCCTGCCCCGGCAAGCCCACCGAGCCGAGGCTGATCACCACAGCAAGCACCGCCGCCAGTGCGAGCGACCAGGGATCCGGCGGCGTGCCGTGCGCCCAGCCAATGAAACTCGCCACGGTGAGGTACTGCGCCGGGCTTGTGATCCGAAAGAGCGACACGGCCAGCGGCAACACGAGCCCGCCCACCCGCGCCGGGTAGCCGAGCGCAGCCGTCGCCTTCATCATCGCTGGCATGCTCGCCAGCGAACTCTGCGTGCCCGCCGCCACAGCCTGCGCCGGCAGCACAGCCGCCGCGAATCGGCGGAGCGACTCACCGCCGCCAAGGCAGGCCACGGCGTAGACCGCGGCGGTGATCAGTAGATAGACGGCGATCAGAACCGCCACGTAGATGCCCAGCGCCCCGAGCACGCCCGCTCCTGCCCGCGCCGCCACCGGCAAGATCAGCGCGAACACGCCGAGCGGACCGGCGAGCAGCACCCAGTCAACGATCACCACCATCGCGTCGGCCACACCGTGCGCCAAAGCGATCACCGGCTCCCGGCGGGACGGCGGCAGCCTCGTGAGGGCGAACGCGAAGCAGAGCGCAAACACCACCAGCGGCGCGATCGCCCCCTGGGCCGCCGCCGCCACCACGTTGACCGGCACGAGCGAGGTGATCCGGTCGAAACCCGCCGCCGGCGGTGCGGCGGGGGCAACGGCATCAGCCGGCTGGATCGCGGCCACGAGGTCGCTGCTTCGCGGGCAGGCGGCGAACAGCGCCGGGGCCACGAGGGCCGTGAACGCCGCCGAAGCCGACGCCAGCAGCACGATCCACATCACCGTGCGGCGAGCGATCCGGCCACCCGCCGCGACGTCGGCCGCCTGGGCCACGCCCACGATGATCAGCGAGAGCACGAAGGGCACGACCGTCATCTGCAGCGCGTTCAGCCAGAGCGTGCCGAGCGGCTTGGCGACCATATCGACCGTGGCGATCCAGTCGGGCGCGAAGCGGGCAAGCGCGAGCCCCGTGGCGGCGCCAGCGACCAGCCCCGCAAACACGCGTTGCCCTCCCGTCATCGCGCGGCTCCTGCAGGACGAAGAACGAAGGCCCAGTTGTAAACCGCGGCGTACGGTCAGTCGAGAGTTGACGGTGCCCTCACGCTTGGCGGATATTCGTGCCATCCCGCCCTTTCCCCTGCCGGTGCCTGATGACCTCCCCGGACCGTTCCCGCCGCATCGTCCTGCTCACCGAGGGGCACAGCGAGCCCGCCGCCGGCAAGACCGCGTCGTGCCTGCTCCGCTACCGGACGCCCGAGATCGCTGCCATCCTCGACTCGACGCAGGCGGGCCGCACCGCGCACGATCTGTTCGGCGTGGGCGGTTCGATCCCCGTGGTGGCAACGCTCGACGAGGCCGGGCTGGCGGACGAACTGCTCATCGGCATCGCGCCTCCCGGCGGGCGAATCCCGACCGCCTGGCGGCCGGTGATCCTCGCTGCGATCGGCCGCGGGATGCGGATCGTTTCGGGGCTGCACGACTTCGTGGCCGACGATCCGGAGTTTGCCGCAGCGGCTCGGAGCCGGGGCGTCGAGATCCGCGATGTTCGCCGCAACGACGAGCGGGACGTGGCAAAGTGCCCGCCCCTCCGCGAGGAGTGCCTGCGGATCCTCACGATCGGCCAGGACATCTCCGTCGGCAAGATGGTCACGTCGGTGGAACTCGCTAAGGCGCTCCGAGCCCGCGGCACCGACGCCAAGTTCATCGCCACCGGCCAGACGGGGATCATGATCGAGGGAGACGGCTGCCCGATCGACCGCGTGATCTCCGACTTCGTCAACGGCGCTGTCGAGAAGCAGGTGCTCGCCAACCAGCACCACGAACTGCTGGTGGTCGAGGGGCAGGCGACGATCACGCACCCGCAGTATTCGGGCGTCTCGCTCGGCCTGCTCCATGGCTGCGACCCACATGGCATGGTTCTCGTGTACGAGGCTGGCCGGCCGCACCACATGGGCCTGCCCCACATCCCCCTGCCGCCGCTCGAGAGCGTGATCGAAGCCTATGAACGGATGGCGGCCTTTCGTGGTGGTGGTCGCGTGATCGGCGTGGCGATCAACAGCCGCCGGCTCACGGCGGCCGAAGCCGACGCGGAGCGGGAGCGCGTACGGCAGCGGCTCGGGCTGCCCGTGGCCGACCCGATTCGGCACGGCAGCGGCGACCTCGTCGAGGCGGTGCTCGCGCTCGCGGCCCGGAGACGGAATACGTGATCGACCTCGCCGTCCGTGCCTTTGCCCTACCGCTTCGCCATCCATTCACGATCTCGCGGGGCACCGTCGAGGTGCAAGACACCGTGGTCGTGCAGCTGCACGAGGAAGGGTGTTTCGGCTACGGCGAGGCGACGACGAATCCCTACTACGGCGCCACGGTCGAATCGCTGACCCGGCGGATCTCGGCCGCGGCTCCCCTGCTCCGCGGCATGGCGGCAGACGACCTCGATGCGGTCCTCGCCGCGATCGGCTCCGGTCTCGGCGACGACACCTTCGCCCGCTGCGCCCTCGACATGGCGGCCCACGACCTCTGGGCGAAGCGACACGATCGGCCCCTGCACCGCCTCTGGGGCCTCGACCCTGCCGCCGGCCCGGCGTCCAACTACACGATCGGCATCGACACGCCGGAGCGGATGGTGCAAAAAATGGCCGAGGTGCCGGAGTGGCCGATCTACAAGATCAAGCTCGGCACTGATCGTGATCTGGAGATCATCCGCGAACTCCGCCGCCACACCAACAAGCCGTTTCGCGTCGATGCCAACTGCGGCTGGAGCGTGAAGCAGGCGATCGATTTTTCCGGGCCGCTCGCGGATCTGGGCGTGGAGTTCATCGAACAGCCGCTGGCCGCCGAGGATCCCGGCATGAAAGAGGTGCGGCGTCATTCCGCCCTGCCCGTGTTTGCGGACGAAAGCTGTGGCGTCGAGGCCGATGTCGATTCGTGCGCCGGACGGTTTCACGGCATCAACATCAAGCTCGTGAAGTGTGGCGGGCTCGCCCCCGCGCGGCGGATGATCACCCGGGCTCGCGAGCTTGGCCTCGACGTGATGTGCGGCTGCATGACGGAATCGTCCGTCGGCATTTCAGCGCTCGCTCAGATCGTGCCACAGCTCGACTTCGTGGACATGGACGGCGCGGCCCTGCTGGCGAGCGACATCGCGTCGGGCGTCGTGGTCGAGGGTGGCCTGCGGCGGTATCCTGACCGACCGGGCACAGGCGTGGAACTGCTGGATGGGCCGCTGCCGCTCGCCTGAGACCTGACACGGAGGCAGCGATGATCGCGATGGGGGCGACCGAAGGGAGATGGACGACAGACGCCGTCGCGCCGAGGTGGCTGCTGCCGGGGCGAGTCATCCCGTTTCTATTGCTGCTACTGCCGGCAGCGATGGTGCGGGCCGACGACGTGGAAGAGACGCTTCGCGACTCTCTCGGGCCGCTGGTCGCGGCGCATGAGGGCGTGGTGGCCGCTGCGGTTCGCCACCTGGAGACGGGCAAGGGTTTTGCGTCGTCGCCCGATCGACCGATGCCGACCGCGAGCCTCGTGAAGGCGCCGGTGATGATGGCGGCCTACGCGGCGGCCCACCAGGGGCGGGTGGCGCTCGACGAGCAGGTGACATTCGCGGCCGACGACGTGGTGCCTGGATCGGCGGTGATCGACAAGCTCTCGCCGGGCGCGACGTTTACGCTTCGCGACGCGATCCGGATGATGATGGCGACATCCGACAACACGGCGACCAACATCGTCATCCGCCGCATTGGCCTGCCGACCACC
This sequence comes from Candidatus Kuenenia stuttgartensis, assembly GCA_945870505.1. GTDB lineage: Bacteria > Planctomycetota > Planctomycetia > Pirellulales > UBA1268 > QWPN01. Next base: position 4,733 of record CAMBSN010000150.1, read on the forward strand.
AACGAGGTGCTTGACCGGGTCGGCCTGCGTGGCATCCGGCTCAACTCCTCCGTCTACCGGCGGGAGTCGTCGCTCGACCCGGAGCGGAGCCGGGAGTTTGGCCTCGGCAACGCGACGGCGGCCGACATGGTGCGGCTGATGGGAATGATCCACGGCCGCGATCTGGAGCGGAACGGCGTGGTGGCGGAGGGAGCGTGCACGGCGATGCTCGACCACATGCTGGCCTGCGAAGACCGCGGCACGGCGAGCCGCGACATGCCGGCCGGCGTAAAGGTGGCCCACAAGACGGGGCTCGTGTCGGGTGTGCGGACCGACGCAGGTGTGATTCTCGGCCCGGTCGGTCCGATCGCCTTCTGCCTGCTCACCAAAGACAACCGCGACCGCAAGGCGCCGGGCGGGCCGGCCGACGACCTGATTGCGAAGTTTGCCCGGGCCACCCTCGACGCCTTCGAGAGAACCGGGCCCGAAGGGCGGCCGATGGAGCCGAGGACCCTCGCCGTCGGCACGTCCGGCAAGCTGGTCGAGGATCTGCAGTGGAGTCTCAACTCGCGGCTTCCGGAGGGACAGCGGCTCGGCGTGGATGGCGAGTTTGGGCCGGCGACGGCGACCGGCGTGCGGTTATTTCAAAAGTTGGCCGGTCTCCCGGAGACGGGGGCGGTCGATGCTGCCACATGGCGGGCGCTCGGGCCGGTGGTCAGCGGCACAGAGGCGGTTGCGCCGCTGGCAGCACTCGCGCCGGCCGACACGCCCGCCGGGCCGCCGGTCGTCACCGCCGCGGCGTGGGCGGTGGTCGATGCTGATTCGGGCGAGCTGGTTCTCGGCCACGAGGCGGATGCGAGGCGGCAGCAGGCAAGCATTACGAAACTGATGACGGCTTTGATCGTGCTGGAGCGAGCGGCCGCCGACGCCGGCTTCCTCGCTGAGATGGTGAGCGTGTCTGCCCGTGCTGGCAACGAGACGGGCTCGACGGCGCAGCTGCGGCCGGGCGACCAGGTGAGTGTGGGCGACCTGCTCTACGGACTGTTGCTCCCTTCTGGTAACGACGCCTCGGTCGCGCTCGCGGAGCACGTCGGCGGCCGGCTCGATGGCGAGGGCGACCCGCTCAGCCGGTTCGTGGCCGCAATGAACGCGCGGGCCGCCGCGCTCGGCCTGCGGAGCACGAGCTACGGCAATCCTCACGGGCTCACGGTCGAGGGCTGCGGCTCGACAGCCCGCG
>CAMBSN010000151.1 GCA_945870505.1 Candidatus Kuenenia stuttgartensis
TGCGGCCAGCCCCACTGGGCAAACGGCATGGCCCCCGAGTCGAACCAACAGTCGATCACCTCGGTCACCCGCCGCATCCGCGAGGCTTTCGCAAAGGGGGAGTCGTAGGTGACGGCGTCGATGTAGGGCTTGTGAACCCGGAGGTCGTCGGAGAGGTCGGGGTTGGCGGCCTTGGCCTTCGTGAACACGTCGGCTCCCTGAATTCCTGGCTTGGTGAGCAGGTCGGCATACGAGCGCACGGCCTCGGCCTTCCCCGTTTCCTCGCACACCCAGATCGGCAGCGGGGTGCCCCAGTAGCGTTCACGGGACAGCGCCCAGTCCACGTTGCTCTCGAGGAAGTTGCCGAACCGTCCGTCCTTAATGTGCTCGGGCAGCCAATTGATGTGGGCGTTGTTGGCGAGCATCTGCTCACGAAACTGGCTCGTGCGGATGAACCAGCTCTGCCGGGGGTACTGGATCAGCGGGTCGTTGTCGGCCCGCCAGCAGAACGGATAGTCGTGTACGTATTGCTCCTGATGGACGAGCAGGCCGCGGCTCCGCAAGTCACGCGTGATATCGCGGTCGCAGTCTTTCACAAACCGTCCGCTCCCCATCCCGAACGCATCCGTGAAGGTGCCGTCGGCGGCGACGGGGTTGATGAGCGTCGGTCCCGTCCCAACCGCGAAGCGGGCCTGCTCGGCGACGAGCACGGTGTAATCGACCTCGCCGAAGGCCGGCGCGACGTGGACGATGCCGGTGCCGGAGTCGGTGGTCACGAAATCCGCCGTCACCACCCGCCAGGCGATGGCGTCACTGCCCCCAGCCGCAAGCGTGGCGGTGTCGGGGGCACCGGGCGTTCGAAAGGTGTCGAAGGGCGGTTGGTAGGAACGGCCAACGAGGACTGAACCGGGGAACCGCTCGACGACCTCGAACTCCTTCTTGAGCTTCTCCGCAAGCGTTGCGGCGAGGGGCTCGGCCACGACGTATTCGGGTGCTTCAGCGCCGCCAGCCTCGCGAAGGACGACGTAGTCGAGATCGGCCTTGACCGCGGCGAACTGATTGGAAGGGAGCGTCCAGGGGGTGGTGGTCCAGGCCAGCAGGCTCCGGTTCGTCGGAGAGCCTGCGGCATCGAGCAGCGGGAACGCCACGTACACGCTCGGGTCGGCCACCTCCTTGTAGCCTTGGCCCACCTCGCCGCTGGAGAGCGCCGTGCCTCCCTGTGCCCACCACCAGACGATCTTGTGACCCTGGTAGAGGAGACCTTTGTCGAAGAGTTCGGCGAGCGCCCACCAGACGCTCTCGACGAACGACTGGTGGTAGGTGACGTAGGCCTTGGAAAGATCGATCCAGAAGCCGATCCGCTCGGTGAGTGTCTCCCACTCCCTCATGTAGCGCCACACGCTCTCCTGGCATCTGTGGATGAACGGCTCGACGCCATAGGCCTCGATCTCGGCTTTGGAGTGGATTCCGAGTTCCTTGCAGACCTCGACCTCGACGGGGAGGCCGTGGGTGTCCCAGCCGGCTTTTCGCTCGCAGTATTGACCCCGCATGGTTCGGTAGCGGGGATAGAGATCCTTGATCGTCCGCGTCAGGCAGTGGCCCGGGTGGGGCATGCCATTGGCCGTCGGCGGCCCTTCGAAGAACACGAACCGCTGAGCGCCTCGGCGGCGATCGAGGGACTTCTCATACGTGCCGTGTTCCCGCCACCAGGCAGCGATCGACGCTTCGAGAGTTGGGAAATCGGGTTGGCCGCGGACGGGTTCGAACATGGGCGATGGCGAGGGGCAGGGCAGGGGCCGGCTCCCGAGTTGGGAGGCCGGAAAGCCTGCAATCCTACCGCCACAGCCGGCCCCTCCACAGGGGTCTCGTGTTCCCAGCCAACGCGCTTCTGAAGAGGTCATCGCATTCTGGGCGACTCGAGCCAATCCCTCGCCGTGGGGCAAGGGCGGCAGTCGTTACTGCTGGGCAATCGCGGCGTCGGTCGTGTAGTCGGGCATCGTCCGCAAGACCGCGTAAGCAGGGACGTCGAGGGGGGCGAGTTGCTCGTGCCACGACATCGAGGGCTGGAGCCTCTCCGCGGTGCAACCACGTTTGGCCCCCAGGGTAAACTCCAGGACGCCATGGCCGATGACGACCTCCATTCCTGCGACGACTGGCCGGTCGGGACCGTGCTCGTGCAGGCAGCGACCTACAACGAGCGAGAGAACGTGGCCTCGCTGATCGAGGCCGTGCTCGCGGCCGACCCCGAACTGCAGCTGCTCATCATCGACGACAGTTCGCCCGACGGCACGGGAGACGTCGCACTCCAACTGGCCGAACACAACGCTCGCCTCCACGTGCTCGTGCGGCGTGGCCGCCGGGGCCTCGGCAGCGCTATCCTTAAAGGCTTTCAGCTAGCCAAGAGCCGTGGCTTCGCGGTTTCCGTGAACATGGACGCCGACCTCAGCCACGATCCGGCCGACATCCCGCGGCTCCTGGCCGCGCTCGATCCCGTCGGCGGCCGACCAGCCGACGTGGTGATCGGCTCGCGTCGCGTGCCCGGCGGGCAAACCGTGGGCTGGCCTCTCTCGCGTCACGTTGCGAGCGGGCTGGTGGGCTGGTTTACGCGATGGGTCCTGTGGGTGCCGGTTCGCGATGCCTCAAGCGGCTTTCGGGCCATCCGCTTGGAGGTATTCGAACGGTTGCCGCAGGAGTTCTCGAAGGGATTCGCGTTTTTCGAGCACCTGCTCTGGAGCGTGCACCGCGCTGGCGGGCGGATGACTGAGATCCCGATCACGTTCACCGATCGCACCCGGGGCACGAGCAAGGCCGACATCGCGGAGGTCGGCCGGGGCGTGCGGGAACTGCTGAAGCTCGCCTTTAGAACCTGGATCGGTCCACGCCCGAATGCTCCATGACGAGTTTATGGACGATCGGTCGCAGCTGGCTCGAGTCCGACCTTCCCCATCAGCACCTTTAACTCGTCCGCCGTCGCGTGCTCCATGGCCAATGCATCGACCCTGGCGTCGGGATTTTTGAGTCTCGGATCAATCTCAAGCGCCTTCGCGAGCATCTTTTTGGCCTCCGCAACTCGGCCCTGGCTGTCGAGAATCAGCGCCAGTGTCGCCCAGCTGTCGCCGCGAGATCCTGCGGACAGCCGGATCGCGTCGCGCGTCGCCTGCTCGGCTCCGTCCAGGCGGCCTTCCTCGCGGAGCGCCTCGCCCAGGCCGGTGGCCGCGGTGAACGAGACCGGGTTTTTCCGGTAGGTGTCGACCCACAGGGCCATGGGATTAGCCCACACCTTCTGCCGTTCGACGCAGGCCAGCCCAAGTGCCGCCACGGCCGCCAGAAGACCGATCACGCAGCGAGTCCGCAGGTGTGCCCGCGACGCCAGCCACGCCACATCAAGCAGGAGCCCGATGGTGACCGCCACGCCCGTCATCGGAAAGTAGAGATAACGGTCGGCGGCGGCACGATAAATCGGAATCAGGTTTGCCACGGGCACGAGCGGCAGCGCAATCAGGGCGATCGCCAGGACGAACCGCCGATCCATGCGGATAGCGACGACCGCCGCGGCGATGAGTCCGGCCAGGATGAAAACCGCGAACGGCAACGGCAGATGTCGCACGGAGTAGAGACCGTAGTCGGCACTGAGGCTGACCGGAAGGAGGACCAACTGCGCGTAGAGTGCAAGAATGCGAGGTTCGATCAGCATCGCCGCCCCCAGCGACCCGCCGGGATACGCAGGTCGTGAGTCGAAAATCCTCGACGGCGTCGGCTCCAGTAGAAACCGGGCCGCCAGAAACGCGACCGTGACAAGCGCTCCTCCGCCAATCGCGCTCCGCCAGAATCCGTCGGTCTCATCGCGGCGAAACACCCACCAAAAGGTCGCCACGAGGAACGGCGCCGCCACGCCCGACTCTTTGCTCGCGGTGGCCAGCAGACAACACGCCACACAGCCAATCGCTCGCCAGCGATCGCCACCTCGTGAGACCACAGCCTGCCGAACACGCCCCATCACCACAAGCAGGGCGCCGAGTGAGAAACTTGTCACCAGCAGGTCTTCGCGAAACGTCGGCTCACACACGGCCTCCGTCACGACGGGGTGCACGGCAAAGACGGCCGCCGCAACGAGCGATCCGTACTTCGTCAGGGAACCGGTGGTCTCCAGATCCTCCGCCCCTGGATCACGGCGGATGCCGCGGACGAGTGCCCAGACCATCAGCACATTCACCACGTGCAGGAGCACGCTCGTCAGGTGATATCCAAACGGCGCTTTTCCCCAGACTGCCGCATCGAGCATGAGCGAAGCGAGATTCACCGGCCGATTGAAATCGAGGACGTCCATCCGCAGCGTGCCGAAGGAGAGCACGGGCAGCCAGTTTCTCGGATCGTGCAGAAACGGATCGGTGAGGATCTGCAGCCGCGCGTCGTACACGAAGCCCGATGCGAGCGTGGGGGAGAAGACGGCGAAGGTGATCCCGGCGAGGATCGCAGCCTGGTGCCAGGGAAGAAGGCCCACATCACGCTCCGTTTTGCTGGAATATACCGGCGATGAAGCCCGCCGTGCAGGGACGGGAGCCCGACTTTCGAAGAGCGTTCATCGCGGTTAACCTGATCTGAATGAAAGCCTCCACGATCCGTTTCGTTGACCGGTGGCTCGGCATTCCGGCCTGCGCCGTGCTCACGCTCTGGCGGCGAATCATCGACCGTCGCCCGGGCACGGGGCCGGTCAAGCGGATTCTGTTTCTGAAGCTCGTCGAGCAGGGGGCGACGGTTCTCGCCTATCCGGCTCTGCGCACGGCCGTGGAACGCGTTGGGGCCGAAAACGTGTTTTTCATGGTGCTCGAGGAGAACCGTCCGATCCTCGACATGCTTGAGATTATTCCGCCGGACAATGTGATTTCGGTACCGTCAGGCGGCCTGTTCACCACGGTCGCCGGGATGATCCGGGGCCTCGCCAGGGTCCGCCGCGAGCGGATCGACTCGGTGCTGGACTTCGAGTTTTTCGCCCGCTCGTCCGCCGTGCTGGCGTATCTCACGGGAGCCTCCCGCCGAGTGGGCTACCACGCTTACAACGGCGATGGTCCGTGGCGGGGAGATCTGCTGACACACCGGCTCGTCTACAACCCGCAGGTGCACTCGCTCCGGGCGATGCTCGTTCTCACGGAGGCGCTGTGGCGGGATCCCGCCGGTCTGCCGGCGCTCGACATCGACATGGCATCGCTCGATGAGTCGATCGGGCGATTTCAGCCATCCGCCGACGAGGCCGCTGAGGTCCGGCGGATCATGCACCTTGCGACCGGGGGCCGTGACCCACGGCCGCTGGTGCTGCTCAACGCCAATGCCAGCGACCTGATCCCGCTGCGGAAGTGGGAGGGCGACCGCTACGTGGAACTGGCCCGCCGACTGCTCGCCGAATATCCAGAACTCTTCATCGGCTTCACGGGCGCGCCCTCGGAGGCCCCGCCGATCGAAGACCTGGTGCGGCAGGTGAACGACCCGCGCTGTTTCTCGATGGCGGGGAAGACGACGATGCGGCAGCTCCTCGTGCTCGACTCGCTCGCCGACGTGCTGGTGACCAACGACAGCGGCCCGGCCCATTTCGCGGCCCTCACCGACATCGAGATCGTCACGCTGTTCGGCCCCGAAACGCCCAAACTCTGGGGTGTGCTCGGGCCGCGGAGCCACGTCATCTCGTTGGGCCTTCCCTGCACGCCCTGCGTGAGCGCATACAACAACCGCCTGTCGGCGTGCCATAACAACCTCTGCATGCAGGGGATCACGGTCGATCGCGTGCATGCGACGGTGCGTGGCCTGTTGGAGAAGCGTCGCGAG
>CAMBSN010000152.1 GCA_945870505.1 Candidatus Kuenenia stuttgartensis
CATCACCGCCGGCGTCACAAGCCCTGCCAAGAGCGCGATAATCATGATCACCGCGAGCAATTCCACGAGCGTGAAGCCGCTGCGGCGGGCGGACGACAGAGCCATAGGTGAAACGCTGGACACGGTGCTTGGCCTTTCCATGATTACGACAGGTCCTGAATCAGTTTGATCAGCGGCATGAAGAGGGCGATCACGATGAAGCCCACCGCACCGCCAAGGAAGATGATGAGTAACGGCTCCATCAGGCTCGTCAGGCTCTCCGTGAGCACCGCCACCTCCTCGTCGTAGGTGTCGGCCACCTTGTAGAGCATCGTGTCGAGCTCGCCCGACTCCTCGCCCACGTCCACCATGTTCACCACGAGGTCGTCTACCACCGACTGCTTGTAGCGGGTGAGGTAGAGCAGGGCACCAATGCCGGGGCAGAAGAACGTCCAGAAGAGCATTGCCACGATGTTGAACGGCGGCACCGAGTAGGTCTTCAGCGGCTTCGCAATCGCCTCGCCGTCGCGAATCGAATCCGACACCTTGGCGAAGAGCCGCTCGAACATCATGTTGCCCGAGGTCTCCTTTGTGATGTTGAGCGCCTCGAGGATCGGCACGCCGCTGGAGAGCAGCGTGCCCAGGGTGCGGGCCGAGCGGGAGAGGATGTTTTTCTCGACGAGCTGGCCAAACACCGGCATCTTGAGCGTGAAGAGGTCCCAGCCAAACCGGCCGTAGGGCACCAGCTTGATCGCCTTGATGATCAGGTTGAAGCCAAACGGGATCGCCGGGATCAGATACCAGTAGTTCGACACCCAGGTGGAAATGTTGATCAGGATCTGCGTCATGTCGGGCAGAGTGCTGCCGAAGTCGTCGAAGATCTTTTTGAACTGCGGCACGATCTTCAACATGATGAAGGTGAGGATGCCGACGGCCACGCACACCACCACCACCGGGTAAACAAGCGCGCCCTTTACCTTCCGCTTTAGCGACTCGCTCCGCTCCATGAACTCCGAGAGTCGGCGGAGAATCACCTCGAGCGCACCGCCCGCCTCACCGGCCCGGATCATGTTGCAGTAGAGACGGTCGAAGGCCTTCGGGCTCTTACTCATCGCCTCGGAAAGCGTGGAGCCGCCCTCGATCTCGTCGCAGACGTCGAGCAGCGAGTTTTTCAAGCGGCCCGGCTTCTGCATCTCCGCGAGCACTTTGAGGCTGCGGAGGATCGGCAGGCCGGCGTCTTGGAGAATCGAGAGCTGCCGTGTGAAGAGGGTGAGGTCTTTGCCCTTCACCCCGCCGATCGCGAACGTGCGGCCGGGCTTCTTGCCTTTGCCGCCCCCCTTGCCGGCCTTCGACTTGCCGACCTTGAGCTTCGTGACCATGTAGCCCATCGACCGGATCGTGGCCTGGGCCTCGGCCTCGCTCGCCGCGTCAACGGTGTCGCGGATTTCCTTGCCGGTGGCCGCGTCGATGGCTTCGAAGAGATAGGTTGGCATGGCTGGTTTTCCCGCAGGTTGACAACCTGCGGCTACGTGGTGGTGTTTGTTGTGTTGACCGCAGGTTAACAACCTGCGGCTACGGGGTGGTGGTGTGGATGTGGTTCAGGGTTGTGGTGACTGTTTGTCGTAGCCGCAGGTTGGCAACCTGCGGTTCAAGCTGGTGGCCTAGGCGTCGAGGATGGTTTCTCGGATCACTTCGTCGGCGGTCGTTAGTCCGTTGAAAATGCCCTGCATGCCTGAGTCGCGGAGCGTCACCATGCCATACCGCTTGGCCACCTCGCGGAGCTCTTCTGTTGAGGCGTTGCGGATGATCAGGTCGCGCATCTCGTCGTTCATGATCAAAAGTTCGTAGATGCCAAGGCGGCCCTTGTAGCCGGTGCGGTTGCACTTCTCGCAGCCCTTGCCGCGGTAAAACTTCTTGTCGGCCGCCTGATCGCTGGTCATGTCGAGGTCCGCTAGCACGTCGGATCCCGGCATCACCTCCTCGCGGCACGCGGAGCAGATCCGCCGCACCAGCCGCTGGGCGAGGATCGCCTCCACGGTGGCCGTGATCAGAAACGGCGGCACACCCATGTCGCGGAGGCGCGTGACCGTGGAGGGAGCGTCGTTGGTGTGGAGCGTGGAAAACACCATGTGGCCGGTGAGCGAAGCCTGCACCGCGATCTCGGCCGTTTCCACGTCGCGGATCTCACCCACCAGAATCCGGTCGGGATCCTGACGGAGGATCGACCGCAGGCAGGCGGCAAACGTGTTGCCAATCTCGGAATCGATCGGCACCTGCACGATCCCGTCGATGTCGTATTCGACCGGGTCTTCCGTGGTGATCAGCTTGTCTTCGACGTCGTTGAGCTCCGAGAGCGCCGAGTAGAGCGTGGTGGTCTTGCCCGAGCCCGTGGGGCCAGTCACCAGCACGATGCCGTTGGGCCGCCTCAAGACTTCACGGAACTTCCGCAGCATCACCTCTTCCATGCCGATCTTGTCGAGATTGAGCGACACGACGCCACGGTCGAGCACTCGCATGACGACGCTCTCGCCAAAGAGCGTAGGGAGCACGCTCACGCGGAGGTCGACGGGATGGCCGCCCACCGAGAGCTCGATGCGGCCGTCCTGCGGGAGCCGCCGCTCGGCGATGTCGAGATTCGCCATCACCTTGATGCGCGTGGTGATCGCGAAGGCAAGATGCTTCGGCGGCGGCACCATCTCCTGAAGCACGCCGTCGGCCTTGAGCCGGATGCGAAACTCTGTTTCGAAGGGCTCGAAGTGGATGTCGCTGGCGCCGTCGCGAATGGCCAGCAAGAGCACCATGTTGAGCAGCTTCCGCACCGGGGCACTCTCGGCGAGGGCCTCGACGCTCGTCAGGTCGGTGATGCCATCCTTGCCGGCGGCGGCCGCCGCGGCCGCGAGCTCGTTGTCGCTCTCCAGGTCGGAGACGAGCGACTCCACGCTCTCGTTTTCCGACGTAAAAAGCTTCTCGATCGTCTTGGTGATCTCGGCCTCGGTGGCCACGCAGACGTGGACGTCGTAGCCGAGCAGGGTTCGCAGCTCGTCGGCGATCTGGATCTTCTGCGGATCGGCCGAGGCGATCGTGAGGCGGTTGCCCTTGAGCTCCAGCGGCACCACGCGATAGAGCTGGGCCATCGGCTCGCTGATCAGGCGGATCACGTCGGACGGGATCTGGCGGTCGTAAAGCGTGACGAAGGTCGTGCCCCACTGCTCGGCGAGAGCCTCGCCGAGCTGCTCGTCGGTGTAGAAGCCAAGCGACACTCCCACCCGGCCGAGGAGCTCGCCGCCGCGATTGGACCGCTCCTCGATCATCGTTTCGAGCTGCTGCTCGTCGATGAGCCCGAGGTCAACCAGGATTTGTCCGATGCGCTTGAGGGCCATGAGTGGGTCGGGGGTGATGGGGGGCACAGGGTGGGAACCTGTGCGGGGTTTTTTGCACAGGTTGAAAACCTGTGCTACGGGGAGCCTGTGCTACTGGGGAGCGTGTTGTGCTGGTGGCGTGTTTGGTTTTTCGTAGGCACAGGTTGGCAACCTGTGCTACTGGGGAGCCTGTGCTACTGGGAGCCGGTGTTACTTGTCGTGGTCCTTGGCTTTGCGGGCGACTGTTTCTTCGTCGTCGAAAATGCCCTGCTTGGCGTTGAGGATGCGCTTCGCGAGATCGTCTACCTTCTGGGCCTTGGCGAGCACCGCCTCCTCGGTCACCTTCTTCTCGTTCCAGAGGCGGAAGAGGTCGTCGTCGAGCAGCCGCATGCCCTTCTTGGAGCCCGTCTGGATCGATGAGTTGATGCGGAAGGTCTTGTTCTCGCGGATCAGGTTGCCGATGCCGTCGTCCACCACCAGCACCTCGTAGGCGGCGCAGCGGCCGCCGCCGATCTTGGGCAGTAGGGCCTGCGAGACCACGCCGATGATCGCGGTGGAGAGCTGCGTGCGAACCTGCTCCTGCTGGTTCGTGGGGAAGGCGTCGATGATGCGGTTGATCGTGCCCTGGGCGCTCGAGGTGTGGAGCGTGCCAAACACCACGTGGCCCGTCTCGGCCGCGGAGATCGCCGCCTCGATCGTTTCGAGGTCGCGAAGCTCGCCCACCAGGATCACGTCGGGGTCCTGCCGCAGGGCGCGGCGGAGGGCCTCGGAGAAGCTCATCACGTCGGTGCCGATTTCCCGCTGGTTTACCGTGCTCTTCTGGGAGTAGTGATAAAACTCGATCGGGTCTTCGATCGTGATGATGTGGTGGTCGTGGGTCTTGTTGATGAAGTCAACCAGCGCAGCGAGCGTGGTGCTTTTGCCCGAGCCCGTGGGGCCGGTCACGAGAAACAGGCCGCGGGGCCGGCAGACGAGTTTCTTGCAGATCTCCGGCACGCCGAGCTGCTCGGGAGTGAGGAGCTTGTTGGGGATTTGGCGGAGCACCATCGCTACTGTGCCGCGCTGCTTGAACACGCTCACGCGGAACCGGGCGAGATCCTTGAAGGCGAAACCAAAGTCGGTGCCCCCCTTCTCCGCAAGCTCCGCCTGACAGCGCTCGGGCGTGATCGCCTTCATCAGGCCGTTGGTGTCGTCTCCGGTGAGCACCTTCGTGGCCTGCGGCTTCATGCCGCCGTCGATGCGGAACACCGGGGGCAGGCCCGCCGTGATGTGGATGTCGCTGACGCCGTTCTTCACCGCCGCCGTGAGGAGCTTGTCGATCTGGATCGTGCCCACCGCCGCCGTGGGCATGGCAAAGGCGTCGCCGGCGGCCGCGGCGTCGGCGTCGTCCTGCGGTTTTTCCTCGGACATGATGTCGAGTTCGAGCGGGCTATCGCCCGCCGGGGCAGGCTCCGCGCCAGGCTTGAGCACGAGCACCTTGGTGCCCTGCACGTCCATCAACGAGCCCGCGCAGCCGCCAAGCGCAGTGGTGAACGTGAACCTCGCCAGGTCGCCGCCCGCGGGAAGAATCGCCGCGGCAAGCGCCTGCACGTCGTCGGCCGACAAGGGCGCCTTGCCAACGGGACGCAGCTTGCCGTCGATCAACACATGCGGAGGTGAACCAGCCCCCAGCCGCACCTCGGTGGCAGCGTTGTCGAGGGCGATCTTGAGGATCCTCTCGACCTGTTGAGCGTGCACGGAAAGACCGGCGGTGGCCGTCATGGCTGCGTTCCCTGGCGGATGCGAACTGCGGGCGAAAACCCACCCTTGGAACACCCTCCAAAGGCCATCCTATTCTGCCTGGAAACCGGCTGCGCGAACAGTTGCCGGCACCGATATCGAGAACCGCTGCGGAGATGCCGCACGGTGAAATGGGGCCCGTTCACGGGATGTGCCACCTGCCACCAGCAGGCCCCTGACAGCCGCCGATGGATCTACCACTATTATGCGCACGATCGGCAGAAAAGTCTCGTCGGGGTCAGGAATTTTTCGGGGCCGAGTGGCCTGTAGAGCAGGTTGGCAACCTGCTCTGGAAGCGGCACAGGTTGCCAACCTGTGCTACGGGGGCAGGACACAGGTTGGGAACGGTGCGGGTTTTCCCCGACCGTAGAGCAGGTTGGCAACCTGCTCCGGAAGCGGCACAGGTTGCCAACCTGTGCTACGGGGGCAGGACACAGGTTGGGAACGGTGCGGGTTTTC
>CAMBSN010000153.1 GCA_945870505.1 Candidatus Kuenenia stuttgartensis
CACGACTGGCTGGCGCCGCCGCTCAAACGGCCGCAACGGGTGCTCCTGCCGGGGCTCCAGACGGCGATGGCGGGCGGGCTCGAGAAGGTGCCGGCGCGGCCGGGCGAAGATGTGTTTCTGGTGGCCACCGACCTGCTCGCCGCCGGAGCCAGCACGGCGGTGATCAGCCGCTGGCGGACGGGGGGCAAGTCGTGCGTTGATCTGATGACCGAGTTTCTGCGGGAGGCGACGGTCGCCGAGCCGCCAGCCGCCTCGGCGTCGTGGCAGCGGGCCGTCGATCTCGTGCGCGACGAAGAGCCAGACGCGGCGCAGGAGCCGCGTGTGAAGCCGTCGCCCGATGCGCCGCTCGCCGCACCGCTTCACCCGTTTCTCTGGGCGGGCTACATGCTCATCGACTGCGGCGCCGGCCGCGTGGTGCCGGAGCCGCCGCCCGTCGTGGGCCAGCCACGCGTGCCGGCACCGCTTGCGAATCCGCAGGCGAAGCCATGATGGCAGGCGACGGAGGGCTTGCCGGCTTGGTGGTGTTGGCCGCGGCCTCGATGCTCGCCGGCGCGGTAAACGCGGTCGCCGGAGGCGGCACGATCCTCACCTTCCCGGTGCTCGGCGCGATTCTGCCATCGGATGCCGGCCGGCTCGTCACCGCCAACGCCACGAGCACGATCGGCCTCTGGCCCGCGAGCGTCGTGGCGACCTTGGTCTCTCAGGGAAGCCGCACGGGCCTTCCCAGTTGGGCCCGGTGGCTCGTGGTGCCGAGTTTCATCGGCGGCGCCATCGGCACGACGCTTGTGCTCTGTCTGCCGCCTGCGTGGTTCGACGGCCTCGTGCCCTGGTTGATCCTCTCGGCGGCGGTGCTGTTTGCAATCCAGCCCCGGGTTGCCGCGTGGGCCCACGGCGATGGCGAGGCTTCGGCTGGCCGGATCACGGTTGCGTGCGTCTTGCAGCTCCTCGTGGGCATCTACGGCGGCTACTTCGGAGCCGGGATCGGCATCCTGATGATCGCGATGCTCGGCATTCTTGGGCTGGGCGACATCCACCGGCTCAACGCCGTGAAAAACTCGCTGGCCACGGTCGTCAACGGGATCGCCACCGCGGTGTTCGTGGCCGGATCGTTTCTGGGCACGCACGACGTTTCCTGGCCCCATGCGGCGGTGATGGCGGTGGCCGGCATGACGGGGAGCCTCGCGGCCTCGCGGCTGGCCCGAAAACTCCCTGCCTCCACGCTGCGGCAGATCGTGGCCATCATCGGCTTCTCGCTGGCGGGCTATTATTTCTGGCGGCAGTGGCAGGCGTGAAAGTCTTGCTGCCGTTGCCCCCGGCCTTCCCCCCAACCGCTACCGAGCCGCAGATGATCGTCCGCACCGCGGCCCTCACGAAGCGGTATGGTGCGTTTGCGGCCCTCGATGGCTGCACACTCGACGTGCGCGAGGGAGAGATCTTCGGATTGCTCGGGCCCAACGGCGCCGGCAAGACCACGCTCCTGCGGACGCTGCTGGGCTATCTCTCGCCGACATCCGGCGCGGCGAGCGTTGCCGGCTTCGACTGTGCCACGCAGTCGCTGGAGGTGCGAACCCGCACCGCCTACCTCCCCGGCGAGGCGCGGCTCTTTCGGCGGATGAACGGCTATGGCGTGCTCGATTTCTTTGCGGGCCTGAGGCGGGAGTGCCGCCGTGATGCGGCGGGCCGCGTGGCCGACCGGCTGGGGCTCGACTGCTCGCGGCAGGTGGGGCGGATGAGCACCGGCATGCGGCAGAAGCTCGCGCTCGCGGTGGTGCTCGCCACGGAGGTGCCGCTCGTGATCCTCGATGAGCCGACGGCAAACCTCGATCCCACGGCGCGGTCGATCGTGCTCGACTTGGCTCGCGAGGCCCGGGCTGCCGGCCGCACCGTGATCTTCTCGTCGCACGTGCTCTCGGAGGTGGAGGAGACCTGCGACCACGTGGCGATCCTGCGGGCCGGCCGGGTGGTTCACGAGCAGTCGATCGAAGACCTGCGCCGCGGGCATCGCATCCACGCCACGCTCAGCGGGCCGTTTCCCGGCGTGCCGTCGGAGTTTGCGGGCCGGCTCACCGCCACGCAGCGGGGCGCGCGAGGCGTGGTGCTTGAAACGGAGGAGCCCCTCGCCCCTCTTCTCGGCTGGCTGGCCACGCTGCCGCTGGCCGAGGTCCGCGTCGAGCCGGTTGGCCTGCAGGCCGTGTACGACCGCTTTCACAAGTCAGCATGAGGCAGGCTCGATGCACGGCACAGCAGTGACGCAAGCCGGTGACCTCCGTGGCGGGTGGCTCTGGAGCACCGCCATCTGGCAGAAGACCTGGGGCGACCAGCGGGTGCTCGTGCTCTCGCTCGTGGCGCTCTGGGGGGCGTTTCCCTGGCTCTACATCTGGCTCTCGGCGCAGATCGAGATGCCCGCCTTTCAAAACGTGCTCTTGAAGGTGATCCCCGAGAACTGGCAGAAGCTCTCGGGCGTGCCATTTTCCGAGGTGGCGACCTACGCGGGCCGCGTGGCACTGGCCTTCGTCGATCCGGTGGTCGTGCTCACGGCGACGGTCTGGGGGATCACGCGGGGCAGCGACGCGGTGTCGGGGCCGCTGGAGCGGGGCACGATGGAGATGGTGCTCGCCGCGCCCGTGCGGCGGTCGGCGGTGTTTATCACGCAGGCGCTGGCGACGACCGCAGCCGCGGCGGTGCTCTGCTGTGTGTTGCTCGCCTCGGTCTGGTCGGTCGTGGCCTTCGGGCCTTGGGCGGGCAAGGTGGAACCGGAGCGATTCGTGCCGGCCGCATGCAACGTGTTTGGCCTGATGGTCTGCATGGCGGGTATCGCGGCCTGTGTCTCGGCGGCCGACAGTTACCGCTGGCGGACGGTCGGCATCATGTGCGGCTTTTACGTCACCGAGATCCTCGCAAAGCTCGTGGGCCGCCTGAGTGGCCCTCTCGGCTGGGTGGGGTATCTCTCGGTGCTGAATGCCTACGAGCCGCAGCAGCTGGTGGGAGGCGGGGCCGAGGCTTGGCGGCTGCTCGGCTGGTATGACGGCACGCTGCTGGGGATTGGCCTGATTGCCTATGCCATCGGGGCCGTGATCTTCAGCCGCCGAGATCTGCCGGCCCCGCTCTGATTTCAGGTGGCGGTGATCGGCCCGGCTGCCGCATACTATTCGGCGGCGGTTGGCCGGTGTCGGCCTTGATCCCGCCCCTCGCGTCACCGTTTCGAGGTCGTCATGACGTTCGTCCACCGGCTTGCCTGGTCTGCGGTCGTGGCCTGTCTGGTCTGCCCTGCCTTCGCCGACGAGGCCGCCGTGCCCGTGGAGCAGGCCCCAGCCGTGGAGCAGCCCAAGCCCGAGGGCGAGGCTGCTGCGGAAGACGGTCAGGAACTTCTCAACGATGCGATCAATGCGAAGCTCGAGATCGACGAGATCGACGACTTCGGCCGCGTGCTCGACCTCTGCAAGAAGGCCATCGAGAGGGGGCTGGACGAGGGCTCGACGAAGTTTGCCAACGATCTCTACACAGGAACGCTGATCGACCGGGCCGCGATGCTCACCGGCGCGATCGTAGACGCCGACCAGCCCGATCCCAACTGGCGGCGGATCCGGGCATTCGCGATGCGGGATCTCAACGAGGTGGTGGCTCGCGACCCGAGCTATGGCACGGTGCACCTCATGATGGCCCGGCTCGAGGCCTTGCCCGGCGGCAATCGTGAGCGGGCCAAGGCCGCCGCGACAAAGGCCCTCGAGCTCCTCGGCGACGATCAGCTTCCACGGGCGCAGGCCAATCTCGTGCTTGCGGCGCTCGACGACGATCCCGAGAAGCAGCTCCGCTTCTACGACGCGGCGGTTGAGCTCGCCCCTCGCGATGCCGACGTGCGGCGTGCCCGCGGCCTGCATCTCTTGATGCAAGACGAATACGAGCGTGCCCGAGAGGATCTCGACGTGGCGATTGCCGAGGAGCCCGACGATGCCTCGCTGCGGGAGGCGCTCGGCATGGCATGCATGATGAGCGAGCAGTTTGAAGCCGCTCGCGAGGCCTTTGACAAGGCGATCGAGCTCGACCCTGAGGCCGCCGGTCCGCTCCTCCAGCGGGCGCGGGTGTTTGCGGTGGAGGGCGAACGCGACAAGGCGCTTGCCGATATCGACCGGGCCGTGGATCTGGCCCCGCGCGATCAGTCGGCCCGGCTGCTGCGAGCGCGGATCCTGCAGCAGGCAGGGCAGAGCGAGCGGGCGCTTGCCGACGTGGAATCGGTGCTGCAGCAAGACGCCGAAATGCCGGGGGCGCTCGAGCTCAAGGGCCTGATCGCGGCCGAGCGGCAGGACTATCCCGAGGCGATCCGCTCATTCCGCAAGCTGGCCGCGAAGAATCCCGACGATCCTGTTGTGCTGAGCCAGCTGGGCATGCTCTATCTGGCGGCCAAGCAGCCGCGGGAGGCGATTCGGCGGTTTACGAAGGCCTTGGAGGCCGACGGCGAAGCGTTTGCGGCTTTGCGGGGCCGCAGCGACGCCGAGATCTCGATCGGCGACCATGTGGCGGCGATTGCCGACCTTGAGAAGGCGCACACGCTCAAGCCCGACGACACGGGCATCCTCAACAACCTCGCCTGGCTCTTGGCCACTTCCCCGAACGACGCGATCCGCGATGCGGCGCGGGCGATCACGCTGGCGGAGAAGGCCTGCGAGGCGACCGAGTGGAAGGAGGGCCACATCATCAGCACGCTGGCGGCCGGCCACGCGGAGAAGGGTGATTTCGAGGCGGCGCAGAAGTTCAGTCGGAAAGCGATAGACGCCGACACGGCGGCCGGCGGTGACGTGGAGGATCAGCTGAAGAACGAACTGGCGAACTACGAGGCAGGTAAGCCCTGGCGAGAGCGTCAGGAGATGCCGGAGGGGAGCGAGGCGGCGAAGCCGGCCGACGAGGCTGCCAAGCCCGAGAAGAGCGAACCGGCCGAGCCCGCCGCGACCGCGGCCAAAGACCAAAAGCCCCGCCGCCCATTCGACGAGTGACGTCCCTCCGTCGCGCATCTTCCCCGTAGCACAGGTTTCCTAGTAGCACAGGTTGGTAACCTGTGTCTGCTTCCCGTAGCACAGGTTTTCAACCTGTGCCTACGTGTTTGGCGGGCCGTGTTTGCGCTGCGGCCCCACGCCTTACGGCGTTGGGCTTTGACGGCATCAGCCGCTGCCAGCAGCACAGGTTCCCCAGTAGCACAGGTTGGTAACCTGTGCCTGCCCTGGCTCCCGCCTACGCCGCCACCGGGATCATCACGCCGCGTGTGAAAATCATCGCCGCGTGCGACTGCGTGATCAGCCCGCGAGCTGCCGAGTTGGCCTTATAGCCGAAGAACAGCGGCCGGACTTCTTCTCCCGGATAGGCCTCGCGGACCTTCTCCACAATCCGCAGGAACTTCGAAACCTCGGTGGTGCTCACGGTCGCCTTGGTTTCGCAGAGCACGGTCACGGGCCGGCCGTCGATCGTGCCACGAACCACCACGTCGAACTCGCGGCTCACCCCATCGGTGGTCGTGAGTTCTTCCGGCCCGGCCGACACGGTCACAAACCG
>CAMBSN010000154.1 GCA_945870505.1 Candidatus Kuenenia stuttgartensis
ACCATAATGCCGGCCACGACATCGAGGCACCTCATGCGGATCACATTCATGCTTTCTGGAGGGTTTGCGGGTGCGGTCCGTGGATGTCGCATCGACACCGCGGGGCTCGCTGCCGCCGACCGTGTGGCGATCGAGGGCCTCGTCGTCGCCAGCGGCTTCGTCGCATCGTTCGAGCGGTTCGCTGCGGCGGCACGAGACCGGAAGCAGTACGACCTCGCGATCGACCGCGCCGAGATGTTCGTGCGGGTGTCGTGCGACGACGTCTCGCTGCCCGATCCGGCCCGGCCGCTTGTCGCAGAACTCGTGAAGCGATCCACGCCGCAGCCGCTCACGTTCGCGGTGCCCGACGCGGCCGATCGGTCGGCGGTCGCCGCGGCGGCATCGTCGTGGGGCCGGTTCGTGGGCGACGTGGTGGCCAAGTGGGAGGCCGACGGCCGCGACATGACGCTCGTGCAACCCTTCGCCTACGTCGATCCACGCGACGCGCGCTGGGACGCGCCGGCGGGCGCTGTCGTGAACGGGGCGAGCATTCCCCGAGCGTTCTGGTCGCTGATCGGTGGGCCATTTGAAGGGCGGTTTCGCAACGCGTCGGTGGTGCACGACGTGGCCTGCGTCGTCCGCGACCGGCCGTGGCAGCAGGTGCACCGGATGTTTCACGACGCCTGCCGCTGCGGCGGCGTGGGGGAAGCGAAGGCGGCGACGATGTATTACGCCGTCTACCAGTTCGGGCCACGGTGGACGGTCGAGGAGCGACGGACGATCGTGGGTGGACAGCCGCATGTGGAGCGGGTGGTGCACGACGAGACGCCGCCGCCACCGACCGCCGCGGACGTGCGGGCGATCGACGACTACTTCACCACCCACGCGGTCGTTCCCGATGCGGTGCCGTCGGTGGCGGTGCCTGGAGTGACGCGATGACGCGGTCTGCCACAAGCGCGCCCGCCGAGATCGTGCGGCCGTACCTCCCAGCGGCGGCCGTGGACCACGTGGCCCGGCTACTCGAGGGCTTGGCGGTCGATCTTCGCGTCGTGCGGCCCCGGCGGTCAAAGCTCGGCGATCACCGGCCGCCGCCGGCTCCGTTGCGGCCCCATCGAATCACTGTCAATGCCGACCTCAACCCGTATGCGTTTCTGACGACCCTCCTCCATGAGGTGGCGCATGCGGCGACCTGGGAGCGGCATCGCGGCGGTTTCCTCCGCCGCCGCCGGCTGCGGCCGCATGGGCCCGAATGGAAGCAGGAGTTTTCCTGGGTGCTTGCCCCGGTCGTGGAGGCGGGCGTGTTTCCCGACGACGTGGCGACGGCCGTGACGCGTTCGCTCCAGAATCCGGCCGCGGCGACCTGCAGCGACCGCCATCTCCTCCTCGCGCTCGCCCGCTACGATCAGCCGCACGAGGGCCGCGTGCGAGTGGAGGAGCTTGCGGAGGGCACGTGGTTTCGGATCGACGGGCGGCATGCGTTCCGCGCCGGGAGGCTCGTGCGGACGCGGCGGCAGTGCTTCGCGGCGGGCAGCGGCCGCGAGTATCGCGTGCACGGGCTGTTGTTCGTGGAACCGTTGGCCGAGGAGCCGACGCGACGGCGCACGGGGCGGAAGCCGGCGACGTAGCACAGGTTGGCAACCTGTGGAGTAGCGTAGGTTTTCAACCTGTGAAGTAGCACAGGTTGGCAACCTGTGAGATGACCGGCCCGGTTGCTCTTCCGACACAGGTTACCAACCTGTGCTACTGAAGTAGGGATCGGGCACAGGTTACCAACCTGTGCTACCGAAGCAGGGATTGGGCACAGGTTGAAAACCTGTGCTACTGAAGCAGGCACGTCAGGCACAGGTTGACAACCTGTGGCCCCCGACTCAGTTCATAGCCTTGGATGAGCCGCGGCTGTGCCGGCGGCGGGCCGTGTTGCCGTACACGTGCAGCGGCCGGTTGGGCCGCTCCAGAACCGGCGTGTTCTGGATCTGTTGGCGGCTCTCGCCGAACGTGACGATCCGGGGGTCGAAGCCGGCGCTGGCGGCATCGACAGATGACACGGGAACCAGTGCGACCGTGGCGACGGTCGCGATCACGAGAGTACGCATGGCGGGAGATGGGGCTCCAAGGAGGCCGGCCTGGTGCTATCCGTATCGTCCCGAGTGCCGGCCGAATTTTGAGTGGCCGCCGGCGCCTCGGACGGTTTGGCAGATTCAGCAAGAACCGTCTCAGGCCGGCAGCGAGTCCCCCACGCGTCAGGGGTCGTCCGCGGCGCACGGACCGCGTTTGTGGGGTATATTGCCGCCGCCGCGAGTTTTTGGCCGACGATGGCTTCTCAAGGATGGTGTGATCATGTGTCGAGCGTGGTTGGCTGTCGTCCTCGCTCTCCTCGCCGCGCTTCCTGCCGCCGCCGAGCCCGAAGTCGAGCCATGGTCGCGGTGGCGGGGTGCCAACGGTGCGGGCGATGGTGGCGAGCGGCGGTTTCCCATTGAGTGGGCCGTCGCCGATGCCTCGTGGATCGCGACGGTGCCGGGTCGGGGGCATGCGTCGCCCGTGATTCGCGCGGGCCGCATCTATACGGCATCCGCCGACGAAGAGGCATCAAAGCGATTTGTCACCTGCCACTCGCTGGCCGATGGCAAGGCTCTCTGGAGCCGGGAGATCCCCGGGCCGATCGATCGGCATCACGTGCAGAATAGTTCCGCATCGGGGTCGGTTGCGGTGGGCGACGAGGGCGTCTACTGGATGTGGGCCGCCGGAGATGGCCTCCGGGTCGAGGCGTTCACGCTCGAGGGCCAGCCCACGTGGCACGTTGACCTCGGCCCCTACGAGGGTGAGCATGGTTTCGGTGGGTCTGCTGCCGTCTGCGGTGATCTCGTGATCGTGCCAAACGATCAGGAGGGGGAGAGTTTCGTGGTGGCGCTCGACGCGGCAACCGGCCGGGAGCGGTGGCGACTGCCGCGGGAGAGCGGTAAGTCGGGCTATGCGACGCCGCTGGTGATCGACGGGCCGTCCGGTCCGCAGATCTTGCTCACAAGCAACGCCCACGGCGTGACGGGCATTGACGCAGCGACGGGCCGCGTGCTCTGGGAGCGAAAGTGCCTGCCGAAGCGAGCAGTGGCGTCGCCGGTCCTCGCCGGACCGCTCGCCATTGGTACCTCGGGAGACGGTGGCGGTGACACAACGCTCGTGGCCGTCCGTGTGCCGGATGGCGCCGCTAAATCTGCGGAGCCCGAACTTGTGTTTCGGCTGGACCGCAGCGCCGCGCCCTATGTGCCCACGCCACTGCCCGTCGGTGAGCGGCTCTACCTCTGGGGCGACAGGGGCGTGGTGACCTGCGTGGATGCGGCGACGGGTGAGGTCCGCTGGCGGGGGAGGGTGGGGGGCACGTTCTCCGCCTCGCCGATCGTCGTGGGTGGCACGATCCGCAACGTCTCGGCCGACGGCGAGATGGTGACGCTGGCCGACGGAGACGAGTTTGAAGTGCTCGGGCGGGCAACGCTCGGCGAGGAATGTCGAGCCACGCCGGCGGTGGTGGGTGGGCGGATGGTGTTTCGCACCGCCAGCCGGCTGATCGCGCTCGACGCTGAATCGCCCTAACGCCAATGGCGGGCTCGCGATAAAATGCCGGCATGCTTTGGATCGCGTGGAAGATGCTGGTCGGCAACCGGGTCAAGTACTTGGGGATCGTGTTTGGCGTGGTGTTTGCCGCCGTGCTCATCGCCCAGCAGGCGTCGATCTTCTGCGGGTTGATGTCGCTGACCGTTAGCCAGATCCGCGACGTCGAGGGCCCCGGCATCTGGGTGATGGACCGCAACGTCCAGTTCGTGGACGACGTCAAGCCGCTGTCGGACAACGACCTATTTCGTGTCAAGGGTGTGCCCGGTGTCGAGTGGGCGGTGCGGTTCTACAAAGGCATCGCCCGGGCCCGCCTCGAGGAGGGTCTCTACGAGCAGATGATCCTCCTCGGGTTCGACGACGCCACGCTGGTGGGCGCGCCGCAGGGGCTATTCATGGGCTCCGTTGCCGGGCTCCGGTCGCCCGATGCGGTGATCATCGATGACGCCGGCTACCGGAGGATCTGGCCGGGCGAGCCCTACCGACTCGGCCGCACGTTCGAGATGAACGACCGCCGCGCCGTGCTGGTGGGCATCACCAAGGCGAGCCGCACCTTCACGAGCTTTCCGATCGTCTACACCCGCTACAGTCAGGCCGTGCTGTTCGCTCCGCCGGAGCGAAAGGTGCTGTCGTTCGTGCTGGCCCAACCCATGCCGGGGAACGATCCCACGGACGTCTGCCGGCGGATCGACGAGCGGACTGGCTTGCAGGCCCTCACGCGGCAGCAGTTTCTCTGGAAGACGATCGACCACTACCTCCAGAAGACCGGCATTCCGGTGAACTTCGGGATCACGGTGCTGCTCGGATTCCTCGTGGGCACGGCGATCGCGGGCCAGACCTTTTACCTCTTCACGGTGGAGAACATCCGCCAGTACGGCGCGGTCAAGGCGATGGGGGCGAGCAACTGGACGATCCTCGTGATGGTGCTCGCCCAGGCGCTGCAGGTGGGCGTGGTGGGCTACGGCCTTGGTGTCGGGCTGGCAGCGGTGTTTGGCTGGGTGGTGAAGGGGGCGTCGCGACTCGCCTTCTTCATGCCCTGGCAGGTGCTCGCCATCACCGCGGTGGCGGTGTTTCTGATCGTGATCGTCGCCAGCCTGCTATCGATTCGGAAGGTGCTCGTCGTCGATCCCGCGATCGTCTTCCGGGGTTAAGCCCGCCCAAGGATTCCGCCATGTCATCACGACAGCCAGCCGCCGAACCAGTCGCCGCCGATCTCGCGGTTCACGTGAGGGGCGTGACGAAGGAGTTTGGTCGTGGCAGCGCGGCGACCTGGGCCCTGCGGGGTGTGGACCTCGACGTTCCCAGCGGGGAACTCCTGATGCTCGTCGGCCCGAGCGGTTGCGGGAAGACGACGCTGGTCTCGATCATCGCGGGCACGCTCGGGCCCACGGCGGGCGAGGTGGTCGTGCTCGGCGAAGATCTCGTGGCGATGTCCAACGGCCGCAAGGTGCGGTTCCGTCGCGAGAACGTCGGCTTCGTGTTTCAGTCCTACAACCTGCTACCGGCACTCACCGCCGCCGAGAACGCGGCCGTGCCGCTGTTGATCGCCGGCTGGAAGCGGCGGCGAGCCGTCGAGGCGGCAGCCGACGTCCTCGCGGAGCTCGGCATGGGAGACCGGCTCGCGCACCTGCCGAGCGAACTCTCCGGCGGCCAGCAGCAGCGGGTGGCGATCGCCCGGGCGCTCGTCCACCAGCCGCGGCTGCTCGTTTGCGATGAGCCGACGAGCGCCCTCGATGCCGAGAACGGCCGGCTCACCCTGGAGCTGATCCAGCGGGTGGCGGTACAGCCTGGCCGGGCGGTGGTCGTGGTCACCCACGACTCAAGGATCTATTCGTTTGCCGACCGGATCGCCACGATGGAGGACGGCCGGATTGACTCAGTCGAGTC
>CAMBSN010000155.1 GCA_945870505.1 Candidatus Kuenenia stuttgartensis
GCCCATCGGGCTGCGAAGCGCGCCGAGTGCCAAGCCGAGATCGAGGCCCGCGAACTGCGCGACGGCGACCTTGTCATGCCGTTCTTCCTCAAGACCTTTGGCGAGAAGCCCCCGCGGGGGCATTCCCTCTGGATCTCGCTCCATGGCGGCGGCGGGGCTCCAGCGCGCGTCAACGATCAGCAGTGGGAAAACCAAAAGAAGCTCTACACGCTCGACGAGGGGATCTACGTCGCCCCGCGGGCCCCGACAAACACCTGGAATCTCTGGCATGAAGCCCACATCGATCGCCTCTTCCACCGGCTCATCGAGGATCTGGTGATCACAGGGGAGGTCGATCCCAATCGCGTCTATGTCCTCGGCTATTCGGCCGGCGGCGACGGCGTCTATCAGCTCGCCCCCCGGATGGCCGACCACTGGGCGGCGGCGGCGATGATGGCGGGCCACCCGAACGGCGTCTCCCTCGAGCCGGTGCGGAATGTCCCCTTCGCGCTTCAGGTGGGCGCCCTCGACGCCGCCTACGACCGGGCCAAGATCGGCGCCGACTACGGCCGAGCCTTGGAAGCTTTCCGCGCGGCCGACCCGAACGGCTACCAGACCTTCGTGAAGATCCACGAAGGCAAAGGGCATTGGATGGAACGCGACGACGCCGCCGCCCTTCCCTGGATGGCGAAGCAGACCCGCAATCCGGTGCCTGACCGGGTCGTCTGGCAGCCGACCGGCACCTCACGCGCGAGTTTTTCCTGGCTCGCCCTCCCCGCCGACGCCCCCCGCAGCGGCGGGATCATCGATGCCCGCATCGACGGCCAGCGGATCGACATCGCTCGCGCCGAGGGAATCGAAACGCTTCTCATCCGGCTCGATGATCGGATGATCGACGGCGATCGCCCGGTGACGATTCGCTTCGGTGACCGCGTCCTCCACGACGGGCCGGTGACGCGGTCGATCTTGACGCTCGCCCGGACGCTCGCCGACCGCGGCGATCCGGAGCTTCTCTTTCTCTGCGAGATCGCCGTCGCGATCCCGGCGAGCAGATAGCGAGCGGCTGTCAACGCATCGGGGGGTGAGGATGTTCTCCGTGGGGGAGTTGCGCAAATCGTCTTGCGCAATGCGCCTTGTCGCTGCGCTATCCGTAGCGTGCCATGCCGTCTCGTCCCTCAATCTAGACGTCTCGTCAAAAATCCGATCGGGGGGTTGGGGCCGCGCGATGGTCTGATACGACTTCAGACGAGTTTCGCGTGACGGCGGATTGCGACGAGCGGCCCAGAGAAGAATCCAATGGCAGGAACTGGTGCGATCGATTTGGCCGGGCAACCCGCTGTGGTGAGGGCTGGGGCCTTTCGACGCCTTGGCAGGCCGATGGCGCTCGCGGCCGCCGTCCTTGCCGTGGCGTTGCTGATGGCTCAGACGGCGAGCGCCCAACTGACCACAACGACGAGCGGCACCGGTTACTGGGTCGTTACCACTGGGACCACTGGACGGTGGTTGCAGAGTGGCACGGCGGTCAACGACACAGGCAACTGGGTGGCGGGCTCCGACGCCACCTTCGCCGCCTCCGGCACCTACACCTTCGGCAGGCTCTCTGCTGGGAGTTCGGGAACCCTCGGCAACATTACCACCGGCACCGGCGTGTTCATCAGCTTCAGCGACACGACCGCGGGCAATGTCATGAGCTTCG
Organism: Candidatus Kuenenia stuttgartensis; assembly: GCA_945870505.1. Taxonomy (GTDB): domain Bacteria; phylum Planctomycetota; class Planctomycetia; order Pirellulales; family UBA1268; genus QWPN01. The sequence continues at coordinate 1,676 of CAMBSN010000155.1, forward strand.
GTAACGCCGTGAAGACGTTCGACTTCGGCGCCGGGAGCGTGGTCAACTTCGGAGGAATCACATCAGCCGGTGCGAACGGCATCATCAAGACCGGGGCTGGCACCATGATGTTTCAGGGAAGTAGCTACACCGGAGGCTTCACGCTCGGCACCAGCGGCAGCGTCGGCGGCACCTTCATCGCCAGGTCGAACAACGCCCTCAGCACCGGTGCGATCACGATCAACAGTGGCACGATTGGTGGAATCCAAAACTTCACTTCTGGGTCCAGGAGTGCCGGCATCACCGTGGGTGGTGACTTTACGATCGGGGCGACTGGCACGATCGGCGGCTCGACCCTCGAAGGCTTCAACGTTTCGTTCAATACCGCCGGCAACACCGTGAACCTCACCGGCGGCACCCGGGCGATTACGCTCAATACGAGCGGTGTGGTGAGCTTCGGCCAAGCGGTCTCCAGCGGCTCCCTGATCCTCAACCGGACTGCGACTGGCTCTGCTGGGGCGTTCGCGCTCTCGGGGTCGAACTCGTTCAGTGCATTGACCCTCGACAGTGTGAAGCTCAATGTGACCAGCAGCAACTTCGCTCTCGGCAGCGGCACCGTGACCCTTCAGGGGACCAATGCCACGACGCTCAACTTCAATGATGGCCGGGTCTTTGCCAACACCTTCACGATCGCCGACTCCCAGGGATTAAAGACGATCGCTACCATTGCCAACAGCACCATCAACGGCACGATCACCAACAACGACTCGACGGGCGGGTTGGTGCTCGGGGGCACCTTGATCCGCACGCTCACGGTCAGATCGATCTCGGGCACCGGTTCGAGGGGGGTGACTTTTGGCAGTAGCGTTTTGACCGGCACCGTCACCATGACCGGGTCTTCGACCTACGCCGGTGACACGCGGATCGACTCCTCGACGTTGGGGATAACGGGAACTGGTGCTATTCCAGCAGGCGGGAATCTCGTCTTCCAAGGCTCGGGTACAGCAACCTTCGATGTCAACGGCACGACGCAGACCGTCGCTGGCCTCAATGATTCGGTTCTTGCTGGGGCGATCAGGTCGACGGCCGCCAATGGAAAGCTGATTGTCGGCGACAGCAACGATTCCACGTTTCGGGGAGTGATGTCTTCTGCGAACCTGGCGCTCGAAAAAGTCGGCACAGGCAAGCTGACGCTCACCGGGGCCAACACCTACTCCGGCGCCACGACGCTCACCGCCGGCACGCTCGCGCTGGGGAGTGCCAATGCGATCGGCTCCTCCGGCACGATCAGCTTCGGCGGCGGCACGTTGCAAAGCTCGGCGAGCAACACGGCCGACTACTCGGCCCGGTTTTCCAATGCCGCCGGCCAGCAAGTCAAAATCGACACCAACGGCCAGAGCGTCACCCTCGCCTCGAATCTGACAAGCTCCGGCGGCAGCTTCACCAAGCTCGGGGCTGGCACCGTGACCCTCTCCGGTTCAAACAGCTAGTCCGGCGGCACGACCGTGTCGGCCGGAGCGCTTGTCGGCACGACGTCGAGCCTCCGGGGGAGCATCACGAATAACGCCGCAGTGACGTTCGATCAGTCGACCCCCGGCGCGTACTCGGGCGTGATGTCGGGCTCCGGGTCGCTTACGAAGGCCGGCTCGGGCACGTTGACGTTGTCGGGGGCGAACAGCTACTCCGGCGGCACGACCGTGTCGGCAGGGTCGCTCGTCGCCGGGAACGCCTCTGCGTTCGGGGCCGGGGCGGTTACGGTCGAAGCCGGTGCCATACTCGATATCATCGGCCTCCTTGTCCCGAATGCACTGGTCAATAACGGTGGTACGATCCTCGGCGTCGACACGCCAACAGGCTCGTTATCGGGTGACAATACCTTCTCTGAGACCACCATCGCTGCGGTTACAGTGACCTCCGGTACGACGACGTTCGCTGGTCCGGTGTCGGGGTCGGTGGCTGTCGACTCCGGTGCCGCAGTCGTCTTCACGAGTGATGTCAACGCCTCGGTGACCGTCGGTGGGAATGTCTCGTTCTCGGCTCCGGCAAGCGAATCATCCGCAGTGAATGTCACGGCAGGTGGGATAGCCACCTTCGAGACTGGCGCCTCCTACGCCGGGGCAGCGATCACCAATAACGGGAACATTGTCCTCGACGTGGCTTCGACCTTTGCCTTGGGTGGGGTCAGCGGCACCGGGAGCATTGCCGTTGTCGGCACCGGGAGCGTTGAACTCAACGGCGTGAACGATTATTCCGGAACCACAAACGTCACGAACGGCACATTGATCGTCAACGGAACCGTCAGTGCCTCTCATGTCACCATCGGCAGCGGCGGCACGCTCGGGGGCAGCGGTACGCTCGGGGCACCTCTGGCTGTGCAGTCGGGCGGCGTGCTCTCCCCCGGCAATAGCCCGGGGATCCTTGCGGCGGCGGAGCTCGATCTCCAGGCGGGAAGCACGACGTTCATGCAGGTCATCGGCTCCGGGTCGGCGGCCGGCATCGCCGGCACCGACTACGATCAGGTGCAGATCACGACCGCAAGCAGCCTCACCTATGGCGGCAACCTCGTGCTGTCGTTCATCAACAGTCCGCTGTTCGACAACGGCACGCTGTTCAGCCTGTTCCAGTTCACTGGCACGGCGCGAGGCGGGTTTACGTCGGTGAGGACGGAAGGGACCGGCAGCTATTCCGGCCTCACGCTCCAGTACAACGCCAACGGCAACTGGTACACCAACCCCAACACCGCCGCTGGGCAGTACCTCGTCTTCAGCCCTGCCTCCGGCCGGCTGGCGATCGTCCCCGAACCCTCGACGTGGGTGATGGCAGCGATCGGCGCGGGGCTTGTGGCCCTGAAAGCCCGGCGGCGGAAGCGGGCCGAAGCCTCCCTGGCAGCGTGAGTGCGGACAACAGGCCAGACGGTTCCAGACGGAGAGCGAAGGGCGAGCAACTCGATCGTGGATTTGGGCGACCTCGCTCGGCTCAAAGAGGCCCATCCGGCCCTCGAAGCCGGGCTTCCCGCGGACGGCAGCCAGGCGATCAGGCGCTGATCCTCTGGGCTTCACTGAGAAGGACTCAGTCCCAGATGCGGCTCAATCCGTATCGATCAAAAACGGAATCGGTACTGACGATCGGGATTGCCTCGACGAGGCACTGCGCCACCAGAAGCCGGTCAAAAGGATCCCGATGATGGAACGGCAACGCCATCTGCCGTTCAGCGACTTCCAGGGTGACCGGCGTCATCGCGAGGTCAAGATCGATCAGGGCCCGTTCTATCCACGTTCGGTACGGGAGCGACAACGAGAGCTTTCCCAGCCCCACCTTGATGGAAAGCTCCCAGATCGTTCCAGCACTGATGACCAGTTCGTTGTCCGGGTCTTCGAGAATGGCGATCGCCCGGGGCCCGAGTTTACGCGGATCATCCAGGGCCCAGATCAACGAATGGGCATCGAGCAGATGCCTCATCCCGTGTACTCCTCGAAGTCCTCGAGCGGCGCGTCAAAGTCTGGAGCCATGGAGAGCACGGAACCCTTCATCGTCCCCAACTGGCGGGCTTTCTTGGAGGCGACGGCGGGGGTGGGGACGAGGCGGGCGACCGGTTGGTCGTTCTCCGTGATCACGATCTCTTCCCCGGGGGACAGTCGATGGATGAGATCGGTGAGCCTCGACTGTGCCTCTTGAATTGTGACGGT
>CAMBSN010000156.1 GCA_945870505.1 Candidatus Kuenenia stuttgartensis
GCGACAAAGCAGATCTCCTGGCTGTCGGGCTTGTCAGCCGTCACGAGGCCGAGCGCGGCGGCCCGGGCCCGCACGTCCGCCTTGGCCAGGCCGCCGACCGGGAGCATCATTCGTCGCAGTCGGTCTGGGCGGATGTCGAACAGCACGTAGGACTGGTCGCGGGCGGCATCGAGGCCGCGGCGGAGAGTGGGGCCGTCTGGGCCCTGATCGAGTCGGGCATAGTGACCGGTGGCGACGTGTGCGGCGCCGATCGCATCGGCATGGTCGAAGAGCCTGCCGAACTTGATCCAGGAGTTGCAGCGGACGCACGGGTTCGGTGTGCGTCCGCTGCCGTAGTCAGCGGCGAACGCGTCGATGATCCGTTCGAACTCCGCCGAGAGATCGAGGGCATAGAGTGGAATCCCGAGCCGGTCGGCCACGCGACGGGCGTCGAGGGCGTCGGTCGGACTGCAGCAGCCCTGATGCCCCGGCCGCGGCGAGACGATCGCCAGCGGGTCGGCGGCTTCGGCCGGCGGGAGCGCCGGCGCGGCGTGCCGCATGAACACGCCCACGCAGTCGTATCCCTGCTCAACGAGCAGCGCAGCGGCGACGCTCGAATCGACGCCCCCCGACATCGCCACCACGACGCGGCGGTGCATCTCAGTAGACGATCACGCTCTCGACGCGGTGCGGCACCAGCCGCTCGCGACCGTTGAGCGGGGTAATCTCGACGAGGAACGATGCCCCGACAACGCGGCCGCCACCCGCCTCAATGAGCTTGATGCATGCGGCCGCCGTCCCTCCCGTCGCCAGCACGTCGTCGACCACGAGCACGCCGGCACCGGCGGGGAGCACGCCCCGGTGCATCTCCAGCCGGTCGCGGCCGTATTCCAGGTCGTACTCGTGCGAGATCGTATCGGCCGGAAGCTTGCCCGGTTTCCGTACCGGGATCACGCCGACGCCGAGTTCGAGGGCCAGCGGACCAGCGAACAGGAATCCGCGGGCCTCGACCGCCGCGATCGCCATCACGCCGGCGGACCGCCACGGCTCGGCCAGGGCCTGGATCGCCGCCGCAAACGCCCCGGCGTCGGCGAGCAGCGGCGTGATGTCGCGGAACAGAATGCCCGGCTTCGGGAAGTCGGGAATCGGACGGATGTGGCGGGAGAGGTCCATGGGGAAAGTGTCGACGATCAGGCGCCCTGCCGCAACCGGATCCGCGCCCGCGGCACTCCCTCGATCTCCGCCGCCAGTGTCGCCAGGGTCTCCGATTCGATCTGCCGCACCCGCTCCCGCGTGAGTCCAAGGCCGGCCCCGATCTCCTTGAGCGTCATCGGTTCGCTGCCGGTCAGGCCGAAGCGGAGCTTGATGATGGTGCAAGCCCGCTGGTCGAGCTCGTCGATTCGCTTGAGAACATGCCTCAGGGTGTCGTCGTCGAGCATCACGTCCGCGGGGCAGCGGGCGTTGTCGTCACGGATCAGCTCCCCGAGCGACCAGCCCCCCTCGGCCTGCTCCACGTGCGGCGTCGACTGGTGCACGTGGATTGCCTTCTTGATGATCGGAAGCTTCTTGCGGGCGAGCCCCAGGCTCCGGGCCACTTCCTCCGGAGTCGGCGGGCGGCTGAGCGTGTCGAGCAGCCTGGCGGTCGCCCGCCGCCACTTGGAGAGAATCTCCACCATGTACGCCGGGATCCGGATCGTCTTGCCGGAGTTGATCAACGCCCGCTTGATCGACTGCTTGATCCAGTAGCTCGCGTAGGTGCTGAACCGGGTGCCCATGGTCGGGTCAAAGCCCTCCACCGCCCGCAAGAGCCCGAGGTTCCCTTCCTCAATGAGGTCGGGCAGCGGCAGTCCGCGGTTGGCGTAGCCGCGGGCGATGTTGACGACCAGGCGGAGGTTCGCCCGCACCATGTGATCCCGGGCGAGCGCGTCCCCCTTGCCGATCGCGACGGCCAACCGCTTCTCGTCGTCGGCTGTGAGCAGCGGCGTCTCATTGATGTCGCGCAGGTACGTCTCCAGCGGGTTCTGGACGGCAGTGGAGGGCGACTTGCGGCGTGGGGACGGCATGGGCGGTTTTGGAATGCAAGGGTGATGGATGGCACGACGCCGTTGACGAGGCGGACTGGCGACCGCGGCGGCGGTACCGGAGACAACCGGCACAGCCAAAGGTATCGGCGGTGGTCGGCGACAACTGCACAAGCCTGACGGGCGGGGCACACCGCGCGGCTCGTGCCGGTCGCAGCGGCGGTGCTGCCGACGGCAGCCGCAGCCGTCAGTCCTCGTGGCGGACGGCGGTTGGGCCGACGGTGCGATCGAGAAACTCGACAAGCGCTCCAGCGGCAGGGCTCCCTCGTCGCGGTGCCAGATCGCTCGCCGTGGCGTCGAGAATCACGAGGCCACTCTCGACACCTGCCGCGCGGAGCGCCGCGTCGAGCCGGTCTCCCTGGTCGAGGGCGGTTCCGTCGCCGCGGCCCCCGTGCACGATCAGCGCGGGGGGGGCTTGGGCCGAGACGTGCAGCAGCGGGCTTGCCCGCTGGGCTGCCTCGCGAAACTCGGGAAGTGGCCCGCCCACGAGTCGGCTTGCTGCAGAGCCGGCGCGATCGTGGCTGCCACCGAGCGAGGGCAGGTGCGTTGGGGCATCGAACATCGCGACCGCCGCGACGTCGGCTGGCGCAACCGCTGCGGCGCCCTCGGCTGAGGCTTCATGGATCGGCCGAGGATCGGTCGGGGCGAAGGCGACGAGCGCGGCGAGATGACCTCCACCACCCATGCCGGCCACGCACATCCTGGAGGCATCGATCCCCCAGGTCTCCGCATCGGCACGGAGCGCCGCGAGGGCCGCGCGGCAGTCGTCGAGTTGGGCCGGGAAAACGGCGAGGTCGCTCGGACGGTAGTCGACGCAGGCGACGGCGAAGCCCTGCTCGACCAGCCATGCGATCGGGCAGTCAGCCTTGGCCCCTGTCCGCCAGTCACGCCCTTGGATCCAGACCACCAGCGGTAGCCCGCCTCCAGTGCAGCCCTCCGGAAGGAACAGATCGTAGCGCTGCCTGGGATGCTCACCGTAGGCCTGATCGGCGTGCGCGATCTCCTGCGGTCGGTCTGCTGGCGGGATCGGCTCGGTGGGCAGGGGGAGCAGTGGTTCAACACTCCGCGGCTCTTCGAGCAAGGGAGCTGGGCGCGGCTCGACGGTCACTGGATCAAGATCGCCGCGGCGGACGATGCGCCGCTGTGCCCGGCGGCTGGTTCGTCGCGCCGGCGGGAGCTCGACGGGGAGCTGGGCGTCTGCGGCTGGTCTCGGGTCATTGCGCCAGGCGAGTTCGACGCCGGACCAGTCGACCGCGCCGGCCGGACTGCCGGCGAGGCACGTCACCATGACACCGACCACGGTCGTGGCGATGGTCTTCTTCATGGGCGGGCAGCGACTCCTGGGAGCCGCGAGTATACCTCCGCCCGGGGGTGGCCCCGCGTCGCCCCTGAGGAGCGACGCGGGGCACCGGAGTGATCAGCGTCGGGCCGGAAGCTGGCCGGTCGGCGTCAGCTCGTCGATGATTCGCGGGATGTACTTGGCAAGGACCTCGGCGAGCTGATCGCGATCGATGCCCTTGGAACGGGCGTACTGGTCGAGTTCCTGCTGGCCGAAGGTGTCCTCAATCTGCCGGCGGTCCACTGATTTGTTGGGGCCGGTGCGGACCCACGAGTCGACCTGATCGCGCATGCCCTTCTCCTCGAACTGCTTGACGACCTCGGGCAGCTTCTGGGCAGAGCCTCCGCCGAAGATCTGCGAGAGGATGTCGCTGAGGTCGTTCGGCGACGGCATGCCCTGGGGCGGCTGCTGCGGCTGCTGCGGCCGCTGCTGGGGTTGGGGGCGCTGCTGGGGCTGCTGCTGGCCTTGCTGCTGCGCCGCGCCTTCGAGGACCTGCTTCAGGATCTCGCCAAGAATATCCATGGTGACCTTTTCATCGCTGGAGAATCGATCCATCGTCGGCAACGCCGACGCTGCACCGGCAGTCTACGGCCGTCCCGAGCCAGGGAAAAGCAGCTGGTGTCAGTCGAGCGAAACCGCCTCGCCGCCGGCCCGGGTCGCGAGTTGGCCGAGAATCTGCACCGACGTGTCTTCCGACACCAGCCGCACCGACCCGTCCGCCATGGCGATATTCGCGCCACCGGTGTGAAAGCTGTACATGAGCCAGCCGTTTTCGTTGGAGCCGTTGACCCGCATCAGGGTGGTTGGGATCGGGCCTGCGGTCGGGCCCGACGTGCACCACGCGGAGGCTTTCTCACCGAAGCCGTAGGGATTGTCGTTGGTCGCCCACGCACCACCCTGCGCCCGCGCGCAACTGGCGCCCGCAGCCTGATCCGCATTTGCCGGAGAGCGCGTGCGTTCCCGCCACACGTCTTCGCGGCCCGCGCTCTCGGCGAGCAGGATCGTCTTCGAAAGGCCGTCAGTGATCTTGGCCATGGTGCACCGCGGACGCGTGGCGGTCGCCCCGCAGTTCGTCCAGGCCTCCGTTGGCCCTGGCCCCGCCGTCACGGTGCCGGCGGCTAGGCCGGCCAGCGCGTTGAAGTTCGTACCCGTTCCGGCCACTAAGAAGTAGTCGCCGCACGCGCCGGTCTTTCGTGGATCCTCGATCTTGTCCTGGATCCGGTTGAGAAACGGCGAGGAGGGGCACTGCAGCACCGGGAGGTGGGTGCGGACCAGCGTGCGATTGCCGGTGGCGGTGTCGTCGAGCACGCCCGCGGTGCCGCCGTTCGGCGCGGAGCCGTCTTGGTTTTCCCACCAGTTCCGCGACAGGTCGTAGCTCGCCATCAGCGCCGCCTCTCCCACGTAGGGAAGCACGTCCAGAGCCCAGCTGCGGTGGGCCATTTTCGGCTCGCAGGCGGTGATCGCGCCGGAGAAGAGCCGCTTCAGCGGCGGCAGCATCCGCCGGGCGGTTTCGAAGTTGTGAAACGCGATCGGGAGTTGGCGGAGCTTGTTGGCACATGCGGTTCGCTGCGCCGATTCCCGCGCGGACTGGACCGCGGGCAGAAGCAGGCCGATGAGCGTGGCGATGATCGCGATCACCACGAGCAGCTCCACGAGGGTGAAGCCGCGACGTTCGGCGGGAACGGTGGTGGGGTGGCGCATGACGGCGAATCTTGACGGCGGGAACGCCGCCAAATGCTATCGGTGCCGCCGCCCCGGGGGCGCGGGGAATCCGTCGCCACGGCCGGTGAACTTTTCACCGGCGCACGATCACGGCGGGCTCGGGGCTACCCATGCCCGTCGCCGGACGCTCGCTGCGGGCATGCGACCGTCGCGCCGTCGCCGCCGTCCCGGCGTCGGCTCCGGCTTACGGTCGCCGGGCGCGGCCCGGCTCCCAGCAT
>CAMBSN010000157.1 GCA_945870505.1 Candidatus Kuenenia stuttgartensis
GCTCGGCGGTTCCGGCAGCGTCGCCGCGATCGGCGGTGCGGGCCTGATCGGCCCCGGCAACTCGCCGGGCATCCTCACGGCGACGAGCATCGATCCGACGGGTGGGCTGGACTTTGCGTTTGAGTTCACGCAGGCGGTGCCGGACTATGCGAGTGCGTCGAGCAGTGACAACGACGTGCTCTGGCTGACGAGCGTCGCGCCGTTCACGTCGAGCCTGTCGAGTGCGAACACGGTGAGCATCTATCTCACGCCGGCTGCCGCCGAATTGGCCACGCTGACGGGCGGGTTCTTCACGGCGAACCCTGGGGATTTTGTGGCCAACATCCAGAGTGCGACCTTTCAGTATTTCGTACAGGATGCCCTCGGCTCGTTCACGTACAACGGCCAGCAGTACAAGACGCTTTCGCAGTACGATCCGTCGAAGAGCGTGTCGGTCGCGACGGTGGGGCAGAACGGCGGCCAGGTGATGCAGCTCGTGGTCGTGCCGGAGCCAGGAGCCCTGGTCCTGGCTGGCATCGGGCTGGGCGTTGTCGCCTGGGTCTGTCGTCGCCGGGCCTGAAGCAGCCTCGGAGCCGTCCTACACCGTGGGCTCGAGCCCCGGCATTGTGCCCGTCGAACTGGCGAATGAATCGGCCTCGAGGCCGGTCTGCCGGAGCATCGAAACGAAGAGGTTCGGCAGCGGGTGGTTTTTCTGCTGGTCGAAGGCGAGGTGGCCGCCATGCTTGAAGCCGCCGCCGGCGAGCAGCACCGGCATGTTGCGGTTGTCGTGGCTCGACGCATTGCCCAGGTTGCTTGTGAGCAGCACTGTCGTGCGGTCGAAGACGGACCCCCCCGCTTCGTCGGCTGTGAGCAACCCCCGCAGGAAATCGCCCCACGCCTTCACGATCTCCTGTTCAACGAGAGCCAGCTGCGCGAGTTTTTCGTCGTCGCGGCCATGATGCGAGAGCGAGTGGTAGCCCTCATCGACGCCCTCGATCGGCACGACGCCCCCGCCCCCGCCCAGATGAAACGTGATGAACCGCGATGAGTCGGTGGTCAGGGCGAGTCGAACCATGTCGCTCATCAGCCGCTGCCGGCCGACGAAGTCGTTGGGGTTGCCGATGTCCACCGGCTTCGTGATGTCGATCTTCGGCTTCGGCCTGTTCACCCACGCTTCGCTCTCGACGAGCCGCTTTTCCAGCTCGCGGACGCTCGTAAAGTAGGCGTCGAGGCGATTGCGGTCTCCCACGCCCAGTTCCCGTTCGAGGGTCTTCGTGTCGTCGGCCACGAGGTCCATGATGCTCTGCCCCTGCCGTGCCCGCTCCGCCTGCCGCTTCCGTTCCTCGGGCGAGTCGGCGACGAACAGCCGCGTGAAGAGCCTGGCGGGCGAATCCTCCGCCGGAATCATCGACCCCTGCTCTGTATACGACGGACTGCTGCCGCCGGAGAGGCCGAGCACGAGCGATGGGAATCGCGTCTCACTGCCGAGGTGCTTGGCGAGCAGTTGATCGATCGAGACGGTGTTGCGGCTCTGCACCGACGCCGTCATCGGGGCGCCAGTGAGCACGCTGGCCTCCGCCCGATGACCACCCGACACGCTCGGATGCGACGCCCCGGACACGACCGTGAATCGGTCGCGGATATCCTGCAGAGCTTCGAGGTAACGCGACGGCTTGTAATCGCGGCCGGCGGTCGCCGGGTTGAGGTTCTCGCCGACGAGGCCGAGGCTCAAGGTCATCGCCACGAGTCGTCGCGGAGATGCCGGTGCCGCCGTTTCGCCAAAGGCTGCGTGCATCGCTGACAGCCACGGCACTGCCAGGGCCACGCCGGATCCCTTGAGCACCGTGCGGCGGGGCAGCGCCCGCTGGAAGTCGAAATGCACTGGGTGGGTCATCGTGCGGAGCCTTTCAGCCAAGCGGCAAGGGTCATTTGCTCAGGAACGTGGGGTGGGTGACGACGGCGTGGATGATCGACCGCAGCCCGTGGCCGTTGCGGGCCGCAGCAGCGATCTCATCGACAGACTTGCGATCGGCGTACGACAGGCTGGCCCCCGTGCCATACGCGAGCAGTTGGCCCGCCACGGCCCGGGTCAGAAGGTCGGCCTCGCCCGCCGCGAGTTTTTGAAACTCGTCGAAGTTTGCGAAGCGTCGGCCATTGGCCAACACGTCGGCGGCGTCGATTTTTTGCCCCTTCGCCTGCTTGCCGTCGACGATCGCAAGATACTGCGTGCGCCACTTGCCGGCGGGGTCGAAGTTCTCGAGCGCGAAGCCGATCGGGTCGAAGAGTTTGTGGCACGAGGCGCAGGCCGCGTCTGCACGGTGCTGCGCCAGTTGCTCGCGGATCGTCTTCGCGCCGCGGATGTCGGGCTCGATGGCCGGCACACCCGACGGTGGTGGATGGGCTGGCAGACCGAAGAGCCGCTCCGAGACCCACGATCCGCGGACGACCGGCGACGTGTTGTTGCCGTTGGCAGTCACCTTGAGGATCGCACCCTGCGAGAGCAGCCCGCCCCGGTGCGTGCCCTGCGGCAGCGACACACGACGGAGTTCGTCGCCGGCCACGTCGGGAATGCCGTAGAACCGGGCCAGGCGGCTGTCGAGGTACGTGACGCCCGCCGACACGAGCCATGAAGCGGAGCGGTTGTCACGCACCATCTCCTCGAGAAACGCGTGGGTTTCGCCGAGCATCGAGTTCTTCACGATCGGGTCGAAGTCGCGAAACAACTTCCTGTCGGGTTCGGTGAAGTCGATCTGATCGAGGTCGAGCCACTCGGCGGCGAAGTCTTCCACGAAGCGGTGAGTGGCGGCCGTGTCGGACTTCCCTTTGCCGAGTCCGAGCAACCGGTCAGCCTGGCTCTTCAGCGTCGCGGGGTCGTGGAGCGTGCCGGCGTCTGCCAGCGCCATGAGCGTGTCGTCGGGAGGAGCCCCCGTCAGGAAGTAGGCGAGCCTGGCCGCGATCGCATGGTCGTCGAGCTGCCCGGGCTTTTCCGTGAGATAGATGAACCGGGGCGAGCACAGGATCGCCCGGTAGCCCGCCTGCAACGCAGCGTCGAAGGTACCGCCACTGTCGAGCACGCTTTTCGCGAGCGACGCGACACCGTCGAGATCCGCCGGCTCCACCGGCCGGCGGAAGGCGCGGCGGCCGAAGTCGCGCACCAGGCGTTCGAGGTCGGCAGCGGGAGCCTTGGGACGCACCCGGAAGCCACCCTTGTCCTTCTTTTCGGTCGGCACGTCGCCGAAGAGCAGCCTGCGAATGCCGTCATCATCGGGCCCTCGATGGATCCGTGTCATCGTCAGTCGGTCGATCGCGATCCCGGGGACGTTTTGCGGTGTGCCCTCCCCTGCTCCGACATGGCCACCGTCGAACCGTCCCTGCTTGAGCGTGACGTCGCCGGGACGAATTTCGAGCATGTGTCGGCGTGGCAGCCAAGCCTCGAAGGTGATGTCGCGAGCCTGCGGAACGGCTTCGAACGCGGTCACATAGTCGAGCAACGGGGCACTCGACACGCAAAACCCGGTGTGCACGGTGGTCCACACGCCGCCAGTGTCGGGCGGGTTGAGCGCCGATACCGTCAGCCGGAAGCGGTACCACCCGTCGGCAGGAGCCGTGGTGGCGGGGATGCGGCCGTAATAGATGACGCCGCTCGTCCATACGACGGCACGACCGTCGAGCATCTCGGGCTCGCGGGTGCGGGCCTTGGGATCGGTACGACACACGCCCTGGGCGTCGAAGTCCTTCTCGTAGGCATCCGGCGGCGAGAGCGCCCTGCGAAAAGCCTCGTCGAGTGCGGCATCGATGACGGCGAGGTGCCGCTCGATCTGGTGGTGCGACACGGTCTGTCGCTGGGCGACGGTCGTGAACCCGCCCGGGCGCCCCTCGATCGGCATCAGGCCGGCGAGCGGGATGTCGATGCCCAGGAGCGCGTGCAGCGACCGTTCGAGTTCGCGAGGCGAGAGCCGGCGGGCCTGGACGCGGCCGAAGGTCTCGTCGCGGTCCCGGATCGCCTGCCGCAGCCAGGTGCCCGTCGCCTTCACGAATGACCGTCTGACCGAATCGGCCAGTTTGGCATCGTCTGGTGGAGGCATCTCGCCCGCCTCCACCCTCTCGATGATCCTGGTCCAGCGGCCGTCCCCGCCGGGCTCTGTGGGATCAAACCGCAGGCCGGCGATGTCGAGCCCGCCCTCCGCCTCGGGGCCTTCGTGGCAGGAGAGACAACGCGTGCGCAGCACCGTCTTGACGGCCTGCGGTGGTTCGGACCCTCTCCCGGGCGGTGTGGCCGGGGCGGCCGCGACGAAGGATGGCGCGAGGCAGGCGATCCAGCGAGCGATCCACACGATGCGGCGGGCGATCGTCATGGCGGGGTTCCAGGCCGACTGCAAGCGGGTCAGCCGGATGGCGACCTCACACCGTATTCTAGTCGATCGGTCACCGGCTGTCCCGTTCTTAACCCGTCAGGGCCGTGGCCACTCGGCCACCGCCCAAAAGGGGTGCTGGCGGTCGCCACGGCGGCGGAGGTCTTCGAGGAGCACGTCCAGATTGGCTGCCGGCACGTCGCCGGCGAGTTTGCGGCCATCGAGCGTGACCGTGAGAGGCGCGGTGAAATCGACGAACTCGGGCGAGAGCCAGATCTTCACCCGCTCGGCCCCGCAGCGGACCGCCACCGTGTTGCCCGCCGTCGCCTTGCCCTCGATCGTGAAGGGCCGGATGTCTTTCGGCGGGGGCCACTGGCTCGGCAGGACGACCGTCCGGCTCGGGGCCCCGGTCATCTCGATCCACCAGAAGAACCGATCCCAGGGCCGCATCGACACCGCCTCGATCGAGCGCGGAAAAAAGTCGCGCCGGCGCGACTGCATCCAGGCGAAGATGCGGAGAATCTCGTCGGAGAAATGCTCGTGGCCCCGGCCGCGGTATTCCACGTATGTCGTGTCGAATCCCTTGGCGAAGGAGCGATCGAGGTCCATGCCGTTGCGGGCGATGCTCGCGCCATCGAGCTCGCCGCCCACGACGTAGATCGGCAGCGTGCGGGCGTTCCGCCAGTAGTGGTTGACGTATCGGCCGGCTGCGGGCGCGACGGCCACGAGCCCCGCCCACAGGTCGGGGTGCGCCAGGGCGATGTCCCATGCCGCATCGCCCCCGGTGGAATGGCCCGAGAGGAAGACGCGGTCGCTGTCGATTGCGAACCGCGCCGAGACTTCGCGCAGGGCGTGCAGCACGGCCGCATGCTCGCGGGCCGAATACTCGTAGGCCGTCTGGCCCGGGCGGATCCAGGCGGGGGCGATCACGATCGTGCCGTGCCGCGCCGCCTGCCCCTGACGGATACCGTCGGGGCCGGGCAGCCCCGCCCACCAGTCGATCTGTT
>CAMBSN010000158.1 GCA_945870505.1 Candidatus Kuenenia stuttgartensis
TCAGCCGGGCCACGAGCCCATCATCCGGGGCAAGCACCGCCGCGGCCGCGTATTCGAGACCGAGCACCACGGCGATCATGCCTGCGGCACTCGTGTTGAGTCGCCAGGCCGCGAGATAGCCGACACACGCGGCCACGGCACCGAGCGCCATCGCCACCACCACCATGCGGTGGAGTCGGCGCGTGAGCAGTTCTGCGGCCGCCGCCGGCGCCACGAGCATTGCCACGACCAGCACGGCGCCCACGGCATCGAAGCTCGCCACCGTGGCCACCGCCGTCGCGGCAAGGAGGCCGGTCGTCACACCGGCCACCGGAATGCCTGCCATCCGGGCGCCGGCAGGATCAAAGGCCGTGAAGACCTGCAGCTTCCACGTGGCCACCGCCGCTGCGACGAGGCCCGCCAGGACGACCGATCCCGCCACGAAGGCCCGCGGCACGGCCTGGCCCGCAATGGTGATCGTGTCGAACGGCAGGAAGGCGAGTTCACCATACAGCACGCACGCGGCATCGAGGTGGGTGCCGGGGGGGGCCAGGCCGACGAGCACCACGCCGATGGCAAACAGCGTCGTAAACACGACGCCCGCCCCGGCGTCCTCTGCGAGACCGCCGGCTGCTCGCAGCCCCTGCGTCAGCCAGACGGTGAGCATGGCGGCAGCCACCGCCCCCAGAAAGACGAGCGGCCCGCCCGGACGCCCGCCGGCCAGCACGGCCACCGCGATTCCCGGCAGCACGGCGTGGCTGATCGCGTCGCCGACGAGGCTCATCCTCCGGACGACCAGCAGCGTGCCTACCAGCGCACACGACGCCGCGATCACGGCCGCGGTGGCCATGGCCCAGGCGTGGATGCCCCCCAGGGCAAACGCCGGATCGCCCACGAGCGTCGATGACGTCATCGGCCAGTCTCCCCATCGCTGTCGCCCCGCCGCACGGTCAGGCCCCGAGCGGCCTCGGCCCGCCGCGCGATCCACCCTCGGTGCGGAGCGCAGAGAAACGAGAACGCAAACGCGGCCGCGGCTGCGATCACCACCAGCGGGCCGGTGGCAAGGCCCGGCCGGGTTGCGCTCACCGCCACGCCCACCGCCGCCGCCGCGAGGCCGATCAGGCCCGAGAGCACGACCATGGTCCCCACGCGATCGGTCCAGAAGCGGGCGGCCACCGGTGGGATCACCACCAGCGCCGTCACCAGCACGGCGCCCACCGCCGGCAGGCCCGCCACGACCATCAGTGCCACTAAGCCCACGATCGCATAGTCGATCCCGCTCACCGGCCAGCCGGTTGCCGCCGCGAAGGCCGCGTCGAAGGCCACGAGCGTCGCCTCCTTGAGGATCGCCGCCACCGCCGCCACGGCGACGATGGCCACCGCCCCGAGCAGCCACGCATCGCGGGCCGTGAGCGCAGCGGTGTGGCCGAGGAGAAACTGCTCGAGGCCGGCGGAGTTGGCGTAGCCCCAGGCCGGCAATCCCGACACCAGCGTGATCCCCAGTCCGAAGGAGACACCAATCACCAGCGCCGTTGCCGCGTCGTCGCGGGTGCGGGTGAACCGCCGCACGATCACGAGCATCCCGAGGCCGGCGCAGGCGGCGACGAGCGCCCCCGCGAGCAGCGTGGCCAGGTCGCGGCGACCGGTCGCAAGAAACGCGCACGCCACCCCGACGAGCGTGGCGTGCGCCGCGGCGTCGCCGGCGAGCGCCCGCTTCCGCAGCACGCAGAGGCTGCCGACGACACCCGCCGCAAACCCGACCGCCGCCACGCCCACTGCGACGACGACCGTGTTGTACGAGAGGATGCCGGCCGCCGAGGTCATGGCGTCCGCCCCCGTGCGGCGATCGCCTGAGCGAGTTCGTCGAGGACGTCCACGTGGCCGGCATAGGTCCGCTGGAGGTTCTCGGGCGTGAGCGTGTCGATCGTGCGACCGGCTGCCACCACGCGGCGGTCCACGAGGGCGACGCGGTCAAACCATTCGGCGGCAGTCCGCAGATCGTGATGCACAACCACCACGAGGCGGCCCGCGGCTTTGAGGTCGTCGAGCACGTGGAAGATCCGCTCCTGCGACCGCACATCGACGCCCGCCATCGGCTCGTCGAGAAAGTAGACGTCGGCCTGCTGGGCCAGGGCCCGTGCCAGAAACACCCGCTGCTGCTGCCCGCCCGACAGGCGGCCGATCTGCCGACCGGCGACATCGGCAAGCCCCACGCGGTCGAGGCACTCACGGGCGAGCCGACGCTCACGGTCGCCGGGCCGACGAAACCAGCCCAGCCGCCCATACGTGCCCATCAGCACCACATCCATGACGTTGACCGGAAAGTCCCAGTCCACCGTCTCCCGCTGCGGCACGTAGCCGACGCGGGAGCGGACGCGGCCCAGCGGCTCGCCGAAGAATCGCACCTCACCGCCAACGAGCGGCACCAACCCGAGCGCCGCCTTGAGCAGCGTGCTCTTCCCGGCGCCGTTGGGGCCGATGATGCCGAACAGGCACGGCTCGTCGATCACGAGATCGACGTTCCAGACCACAGGCCGCCGACCGTAGGCGACCGTGACGTCGTGAAACTCGACGATCGGCCTGGTTGGCGGCGTCAAGGAGCATCCTCCGCTCGGGGCGCCGACCTGTCTGCCAGCGCCTCCACGATCGCCGACGTGTTGGCCTCGAGCGCGGCCTCGAGCGTCTCGGCACCGCTGCCGGGCCCACCGAGCGAATCGGAATAGAGGGTGCCGCCGACGCCGACGTCGTGCCCGCGGGCAGTCGCCCCCTCGCGGAGCGCGGCCACGCTGCGATCCGAGACGCTCGTCTCGATGAACACGGCGGGGATGCCTCGAGAGACCACGAGGTCGACCAGGCGGTTGATGTCGGCAAGACCTGCCTCGCTCTCGGTGCTCGTGCCCTGCACGCCCACGACCTCGATGCCGTATGCGCGGCCGAAGTAGCGGAAGGCGTCGTGCGCCGTGACGAGCACGCGACGCCCTTCAGGGATCGTGGCGATCTGCGTCCGCAGTCGCTCGTCGAGCGACACGAGCCGCGCAGCGTAGGCTGCGGCACGATCGCGATGCGCGGAGGCGTGGGCGGGGTCGGCCGTCGCGAGCGCCTCGGCCACGGGGGCCACACCATGGCTCCAGAGCCGGGCGTCAAACCAGACGTGCGGATCGAAGAGGCCGCCGCCAGCAGTGATCAGATCGGCCTCGGGAAGCGAGTCGCCGACCAGCACCACGGGGCGGCTCCGGCCAAGCCGCTCCAGCAGATCGGTGAGCTTCCCCTCGAGGTGGAGTCCGCTGGCCACCACAAGGTCGGCACCGGCCAGTCGGTCGGCATCCCGTGGCGTTGGCTTGTATGAGTGGGGATCGATGCCGGGGGCCATCAGGCAATCAACCGTCACCCGGTCGCCGCCCACCTGGCGCACGAGATCGGCCACCACGGTTGTGGTGGCCACCACCCGCAGCCGCCCACCGTCCGCCGCCCCCGGAGGCTCGCGGCCGCCGCAGCCAGCCGCCAGGACGATAAGCCCCCAGGCGGCAAAGACGATCCAGCGGGCCGCCGGGTTCCACGGCCGGAACCCGCCGCCTGCCACCTCATTTTTTGGGAAATCAAAAATCATTTTTTGAATCCTCAAAATCATACCCACCCCTCCAGCCCCGCGACAATCCGGCCTGCGTTTGGTCCGAGTGGGAATCCCGCGGACCACCGGCGCGTTGACCATATCGCGTGGCAGACTTACGTTCGGGCATCAGCGGCGTCGCGCTGGCCCGAGGCACGTTCCGATGGACTCGACCTATTTCAAGCGGTATCGGATGGAGGTGGACCTCTCGGTCCCCCGTTTCGCGCCCGCTCTCCCTACCGACTACCGGCTCGTGCCCTGGAACGAGGCGGTGCTCGACATCCACGCCCGCACGAAGTTCCGGTCTTTTCGCGACGAGATCGACTCCGTCGTCTTTCCGTGCCTCGGCAGCCTCGAAGGCTGCCGGCGGCTGATGCGGGAGATCCGAAACAAGTCCGGATTTCTGCCCAACGCCACGTGGCTGATCGCCCACGGAACCACGCCCGAGACCCTCCAGTGGTGCGGCACGATCCAGGGGGTCGCCGAGCGTGGTGGCGGCGGCATGATCCAAAACATCGGCGTGGTTCCTGGCCACCGGGCTCTGGGCCTCGGCACCTGCCTGATCGAACGGTGCCTGGCGGGCTTTCGAATCCATGGGCTGCAGCGGGTGTCTCTCGAAGTTACGGTGGAGAACGCCGGGGCCGTCCGGCTCTACCAGCGGCTCGGCTTCCGCCGGGTGCGGACGGTGTACAAGGTGGTGGACGAAGCCGCCGTCATGGCCTAGTGTGCCGTGGTCTGGCGCCCCCCTGCCGCCAGCCATCCCCCTGAAGGCATCCCGCGTTGAAGCAGTCGCTCCACTCGACCACCCTGGGCAACGGGATCACGATTGTCGGCGAACGGCTCCCCGAGCTCGAGTCGGTCGCAGTCGCCTTTCACGCGCCGGTGGGAGCCATCCACGACCCACTGGGCAAGTGCGGTCTGGCAACGGTCACCGGCGAGATGTGCCTCCGCGGCGCGGGCTCCCGCGACAGCCGCCGGCTCGTCGAAGACCTCGAATCCGCCGGCGTGCAGTTGGCGCAGGGCGTATCGAGCACGCACATCAGCGTGTCAGGCGCCATGGTGGCCCGCCAACTCGCGGAGGTGCTGCCGATCTACGCCGACATCCTCCGTCGGCCGCTGCTCCCCGCCGACGAACTCCCTGCGGCGCGGCAGATGGTGCTGCAGAACCTCGCCGGCATCGAGGATGAACCAGCCCACCGCACGCTCGCCGCGCTTCGCCGACTTCAGTCTCCTGCGCCCTGGGGCATGCCGACCGAGGGGATCTCGGCCGAGGTCGAGTCGATCGAGATCGACGACGTCCGCCGGTTCGTCGCCCAAAACCTGCAGCCGGACGGCATGATCGTGTCGGTCGCCGGCCGCATTGAGTGGGACGACTTCGTCCGTCACGTCGAGGCCCTCCTCGGCGACTGGCAGGCTGCCCCCGTGTCGCCGGTGGACACGGGGCCGCGTGGCCCGGCAACGCTCCATGTGGCTCACGACGCGCAGCAGACCCACGTCGCCGTCGGGTGGCCGGCACCTCCCTACCGCGACGATACCTCGCACGAGGCAACAGCCGCGCTGGCGGTCCTCGGCGGCGGCCCGAGTTCACGGTTCTTCACCGAGATCCGCGAACGACGCGCGCTGTGCTACACCGTGTCGGCGGGCTATCAGACAAGCCGCGACTTCGCCCATGCCGTCTGCTACTCAGGCACGTCGGC
>CAMBSN010000159.1 GCA_945870505.1 Candidatus Kuenenia stuttgartensis
GAAAAACCCGGCCTTGAGCGTGGATAGGAAGCCCCTCGGCACCTCGAAGCGAGCGTCGCATCCAGCCAGGCCAGTCCCGGCTGTTGCTCCTCGTGATCCTCGCTGCTCGGCCGACGCTTGCCGAAGTGCCATTGGCCGACCTATCCTTAGCGACTCCGCGGCCTGATCGTCCATCAGCACGGGTGCGGCGAGGGATCGTGCAAGTCGGGACTGACGGCCGCGTTCGACCTGCATTGGCAGGCGCTCGCCCGGAAGCACGCCTGCGGGCTCGTCGCCCCCTCCTACGAACAGCCCGAGAAGGCCGACTGCCAGATGTGGTGCGACCCGCGCAATGGCTCGGATGCCGCGTTCCAGCGTGGCCTCGGCGAGCTGGGCCGCATCTCGGGCCACCCGGAACTCGCAAGCCTGCCCTGGGCGCTGTGGGGGCACAGCGGCGGAGGCCACTGGGCCGGTGGCATGACGCTGCTTCATCCCGACCGCGTCGTGGCGGCCTGGCTCCGCTCCGGTGTGCCACTCTTCGAGGCCGACGAGAAACGGCCGGGCATCAAGCCACATCTGCTACCGGATGGGGCGCTGGGGGTGCCGATCATCTGCAATCCCGGCACCCAGGAGGGCGTCACGGTCACCGACGGTCGGTTCAAGATCGTCTGGCCGGCGAACAAGAAGTTTTTCGCGTCGGTCCGCTCGCGGGGCGGCCTCGTCGGGGTCGCGATCGACCCGAAGACGGCCCACGAATGCGGCAACCAGCGGTACCTCGCGATCCCCTGGCTCGACGCATGCCTCGCAGCGAGGCTCCCGCAGCCCGGAGGCACGGCGCTCGAGCCGATGCCCACTGCCGACGCCTGGCTGGCTCCGATCGAGGGAGGCGAGGCGGTGCCCGCGGCGACGCAGCAGGCCGACCCGCTCGCATCCGGCTGGCTCCCCGACGAGGCGATCGCGAGGAAGTGGTCGCAGTACGTCGCCGACACGGCCGTGGCCGACGATTCCCCGCCGCCGCCCCCCACGAACCTGCATCTCTCGGGCAGGGAGCTGACCTGGGAGGCCAGCGCCGATCTCGAAAGCGGCCTCGCCGGCTTCATCATCGAACGCGATGGCGAGCGGCTCGCGAAAGCCCCTCTCGCGGGGAAGAACCCGTTCGGCCGCAGCGTCTTCCAAGGCCTGCAATACAGCGACACGCCCGTCTTCCCGCTCGTGCCGTTCCGGTTCGTCGACGATACCGCCGCCGCCGAGACGCAGCACAACTACCGCGTCCTGGCCGTCAACACGGCCGGCCTCGAATCCGCCGCCAGCGAGCCGATCTCGCGTGACTGACGGCCCGCCGGCCGGCAACCTTCCAGGATGCCGCTCCTCAGCGCACGACGCGGGCGTTACCGCCGAGGGCGTCCAGAAGGCGACCGCGGGAGGGCTCCTCATCAAAACGTAACGCACGTTGGCGACAACTTTGAAGCGAAAACGCCCCGGAAACGGCTCGTCCGCGGTGTCATTTTGTGTGGAGCATCCCCTTGAACACAGCCTCCCTCGGGCTTGCGGGCATCGCCTGTGCGGTAGCCCTTGTGGGCAGCCAGATTGCCCTGCTGCTCCTGCCAACCCTGGCCCCTGATGATCACGTCTCGGGAAGTTGGCTGACGAAGCTGCTTTGGACGCTGACGTCACTCGCAGCGGCCTATCTGGTCAACCGCGGGATTGGCATCCTGATCTGGGACAGGCTGGTGGCCCGGGCCCTCGGGGGCAAGGTGCCGGCGATCCTCAAGTCGATGGTCAGCGTGGTGGTCTATCTCGTTGCCATGTCGCTGGTGGTGGGGTTCGTCTACGGACACGATGTGGCGGCATTTCTCACGGCGCTTGGCGCCGGGGGTGTGGTGCTGGGCTTGGCGGTGCGTGGAATCTTCTCGGATCTCTTCACCGGACTGGCGGTGAATCTCGACGCGAATGTCACGATCGAGGATTGGGTCCTGCTCACGCCCAGAGGATCAGCCGCCCGACCCCTTCTGGGAAGGGTTCGTGAAATCGGCTGGCGTTCGACCCAACTCGAAACAGAGGAGGGAAATCTGCTGATCATTCCCAACACACTGCTGGCCGAAGATCTGGTCACCAACTTCTCCAGGCCGTCAGTGGCCACGCGGTACGAGTGCCCGATTGATCTCGACCCCTCGGTGCCATGCGACCGTGCCAAACGCATCCTGCTTGGCGCTGCTCGGTCGCTGGCGGCAACGCCGGGATTTCTCGCGGAGCGGGAGCCCGCGGTTCTGGTCAGCGGCACCTCGGAACGAGGCGTTGAATACCTGATCCGCTATTGGATCAAGCCGTGGAGTCCGCTTTCGCCGACGTCGGCCCGAGATGCCGTGCTCTCCCGGGCACTTCACCATCTCGCCGTGGCCGGTTTGGCCCCTGCGATCGAAAAGTCGGAAATCTTCTACGACCGTATCCCAGAGCGTCGCGGTGCAGACTCTGCGTTGGAGAGCCGCGAGGATCTGCTGGCGAGCATCCACCTGTTCGCTGGTCTCACAGCCG
Organism: Candidatus Kuenenia stuttgartensis; assembly: GCA_945870505.1. Classification (GTDB taxonomy): domain Bacteria; phylum Planctomycetota; class Planctomycetia; order Pirellulales; family UBA1268; genus QWPN01. The sequence goes on from CAMBSN010000159.1 coordinate 2,512, forward strand.
AGGATCGCACGCAATTGGCCGCCGACCTGCGGCGGAGGCTGCTCCCCCCAGAGGAGACGGTCGTCCAGCAGGGTGATACGGGCGACACGCTCTATGTCATCGCCGAAGGGGCACTCGATGTTCTCGTGACGACGGAAAAGGCCTCTTCACCCCTCCGGGTGGCCACGCTGGGAGCCGGCGACTTCTTTGGCGAGATGTCGCTGCTGACCGGCGAACTGCGGCGAGCCACCGTGCGATCAGCGACTCCCGCTGTCATCTATGAACTCTCGCGAGATACGGTGGCCCGGCTGATCGAACGTCGGCCCGATGTGGCCGACGTTCTCTCGCGGGCGGTGGCGGAACGGACCGTCGGGCTTGATCAGGCGAAGCGCAGCGCGGGGTCGGCGGCCGCGGAGGCTGCCGTCGAGACGCTCAGCGCCCAAGTGAGCCGTCTGATGCGAGACATGTTCACTCGCCGAAAACGGACCGGCACCGTGGCCGCCTCCTGACGAGGCCACTCGGATTCGGCAGCTCGGAGGGCCGCCCCGGTTTCCGGGGGCGGTTGCCGGAGCGGGTAGCACAACCCTGACGTGGCGGTTTGCCGGCGTTGGCGGAGACGCTCTCCGAGCCCGGCCAGGCGGCGGCCATCGTGGCCGCCTTGGGTCAACGAACGACGCGGGCGCCGCCGCCCTTGATCTGCTTTTCGACTTCGGCGCGGGTGGCCATCGAGGTGTCGCCGGGGGTGGTGCTGGCGAGGGCGCCGTGGGCGGCGCCGTATTCCACGGCCTTCTGCGGGCAGTTGAACTCCAGCAAGCCGAAGGCGAGGCCGCTGGCGAAGCTGTCGCCGCCACCGACCCGGTCGAGGATCTCGAGTTCCGGATACCTGCGGCTCTCGTGAAACTTTCCGTCGTGCCAGAGGATCGCGGACCAGTCGTTCTTCGTGGCCGTGATCACGCGGCGGAGCGTCGTGGCCGCCACCTTGAAGTTTGGATACTCCTTGACGGCCTTCTCGATCATCTTCTTGAAGGCGTCGGTCTCGATCGACGAGATGTTGTGATCGACCCCCTCGACCTCGAAGCCGAGCGAGGCGGTGAAGTCCTCCTCGTTGCCGATCATCACGTCGACGTGCCTCGCGATCTCGCAATTGACCTCGCGGGCCTTCGCCTGGCCGCCGATGCTCTTCCAGAGGCTGGGCCGGTAGTTGAGGTCGTAGGAGACGATCGTGCCGTGCTTCTTGGCCGCCTTCACGGCCTCGATCGTCAGGGCGGCGGTCGTCTCGGAGAGGGCCGCGAAGATGCCGCCGGTGTGGAACCAGCGGACGCCGAGCCTCCCGAAGAGATGCTCCCAATCGACATCTCCCGGCTTCAGCTGGCTGGCGGCGGTGTTGCCCCGATCGGGCACGCCCACCGCGCCGCGGATGCCGAAGCCCCGCTCGGTGAAGTTGAGCCCGTTTCGCACGCTGCGGCCGATCCCGTCGTCGGGCCGCCAGAGCAGGAAGTCGGTGTTCACCCCTCCCTGCATGATGAAGTCTTCGATCAGGTGGCCCACCTCGTTGTCCACGAAGGCCGAAACGACCGCCGTCTTCAATCCAAAACACTTCCGCAGGCCCCGGGCCACGTTGTATTCGCCGCCCCCCTCCCAGGCCTTGAACTCGCGTGCCGTCCGGATCCGCCCCTCGCCCGGATCGAGCCGGAGCATGATCTCGCCGAGCGAGACTTCGTCGAACGTGCAGGATTCCTTGGTCTTGAGCGGAAGGGACATCGAACATCCTTTCAGAGAAAACGTGGATCAGCCGGTGGGGAGCGCAGCCGCGTCGAGCGGCGCCAGTCCCGCCTCGTGGGCGATTTCGTTGAGGGCTTCGACCTCGGCCTGCGAGAACAGGAGTCCGCCGGCCTTGTCGCTTCGGGCGGCCGCCTCGGCCTCGATCTGGCCGGGCAGCATGCAGGTTTCGTTGCCGTGGCCGAGGATGTCGGCGAGCACGGCCTTCACGTTCCCGGCCTGCGTGCGGCCCTCGGCGAACACGCCGCTCGAGATCGCGTCGGGATGGATCACCTGGAAGAAGAAGGCGCAGTTCTGCTTCTCACCCGGCACGGCCGCCCGGCTGCGAATCGTGGGGAGCGAACCGCCGATGAACGCCGCCACGATCTCGTTGATCAGCGAGAGTCCGTAGCCCTTGTGGTCGCCGAACGGGATCAGCGACACCGCCTTGTCGGGATCGGTGGTCGGTTTGCCATCCTTGTCGACGGCGGCGTTCGGCGGCAGTTGCCTGCCTTCCCGCTTGAGCTGCTGCACGCGGCCCATCGCGATCACGCTCGTCGCCCAGTCGATCACGATCGGGAATCCGAGGGCCTCGGTCGTGGGAAAACCCCAGGAATGCGGATTCGTGCCGAGCGTGGGGAACTTGCCCTTGAAGGGCACCACCTCCGCCAGCGAGGCGGTGCAGTTGGTGTAGGCGATGTAGCCCTTCTTTGCGGCCTCCATCACATAGCCGCCGCCCCAGAGGTAATGGAAGGCGTTGTCGATCGAGACGGTGCCCGTGCCGTAGGTGTACCGGCTCGCTGACCTCGTGCCCCGGCCGCGGAAGCACCGGCATCGCTATCACGGGGTGTTCGCCCCGAATCACAAGCTCAGGTCCGCCGTCACGGCCCTCGCCATCGCGAATGTCGGTAAGCTGCGTGATGCCGCGACTGGTGGGCGT
>CAMBSN010000160.1 GCA_945870505.1 Candidatus Kuenenia stuttgartensis
ATGGCGCAGAGCACGTCTTTCTCGAGCGACGGGTCAAGCCCTTGCCGCAGCCGATCGATGAGCGTCTCGAGGCTTGGAATCTTCCGCTGCCTGACGATCGGCATCAGCCGGGCGACGACGAGGTATTGCTTCGACTGGTCGATGCACACGCCCGTGCGGCGGCGCAGCAGGCCGCAGAGGTAGTCGAACTGCGGATCGGCGACCTTCATCGAGGCTTCGCGCGGCGTCAGCCGCTGCGCCTCTTGAGCCGGAGGGCCACCTCGACGCCAACCTGAGAAAGCGGCAGCACCGCATCCGCCAGGCCCGCACGCACGACCTCGCCCGGCATGCCCCACACGACGCTCGAGAACTCGTCCTGGGCAATCACGCCCCCCCCGGCGGCCACGATCTCGCGGCTGCCAGCGAGGCCGTCCTTCCCCATGCCGGTGAGGACCACACCCAGCGTACCGCCGCCCCAGAGACGGACGGCCGAGCGGAACAGCACGTCCGCGGCAGGCCGGCAGGAGTTCTCGGGGGGGTCGTTGGTCAGCCGGACCCGCGGCTGAGCGGTATCGCCGACGAGTTCGAGATGCCGCCCGCCGGGCGCGAGCAGCACCTCGCCGGGCTTGGCAACGTCGCCATCCGCCGCCTCGCGCACCGGCAGCCCACCCGTCTTCGCCAATCGTTCGGCAAGGTGCGCGGTGAAAGCGGCGGGCATGTGCTGGACCACGAGGATTGGCACGCGAGCGTCGGGTACGAAGGCCGGGAGCACCTCGGCGAGCGCGGTCGGGCCGCCGGTGGATACCGCGATCACGACGCCGCGAATTCGCTCCTGGCGGACGGTCCGTAGCGTCTCGGCTGGCCGCGCGGTGGCACGGCCGCTGCTGGCGGCAGCCCGCCGTGGGATCAGCGACTTGATCCGGCCGATCACATCGGTGCGAATCCGTTCGGCCACCTCACGCGCATCAAGGCCGGCGGGTTTGGCGACGTAGTCGTTGGCGCCCGCGAGGAGCGCGTCCACCGTGGCCTTCGCGCCGCGCTCGGTGAGGCTCGAAAACATCACGACCGGCAGCTTGCCGAACCGACGGCGAATCTCTCGCAGCGTGGTGATCCCATCCATCACCGGCATCTCGACATCAAGCAGCACCAGATCGGGCCGCGCCGCCGGAATGGCCGCCAGGCAGGCCTCGCCGTTGATGGCCGTGCCCACGATCTTCAGCTCCGGGTCAGCGCCGAGCGTGGCGGTGAGAATCCCCCGAATCGTCGCCGAGTCATCGCAGATCAAGACCCCGATCGGCGGCCGGCTCTCCCCATGCGACGGCTCCGCGACGAGGCCGAGATCAACGAGCTTGCGGGCCAACGCCGCGGCAGTGAACGGCTTCGCGAGGTATTCGTCGATTCCCGCCTGCCGCGCCAGCGCGATCTGCTCCTGCTGGTGCTCCGTCGAGATCATCAGGATCGGCAGCTTTCGGTAGGCGGGCTCGCGGCGGAGCTGCCGAACCAGTTCGATACCATCCATCACCGGCATGTGCCAGTTGACGGTGATGAGATCTGGCCGCCCTTTCGTTGCGAGCGCCGCCAGCGCGGCAAGCGCCTCCTGGCCGTTGGCGGCCTCCGTGCATTCGAACTGCAGGTCCGCGAGGGCCCGCGCGACGATGCTCCGGCTCGGCTTGGAATCGTCGACCACAAGGGCGCGCACGGCGGGATCCTTCCTGCCCCAACCGGCCGTCAAGCCGGTCACGGTCCGCGATCAGTTCGCGATCAGTTGTTCTTGTATTCCTCGACCAGCTGCTGCAGAGCCTGCGCCATCCGGGAGAGTTCCTGCGACGAGACCTGGGTATTCGACGCGCCCTCGGCGGTGCTCTGCGCGGCCTGGGCCACCTGCACGATGTTCTCCGCGATCTCAGAAGTCCCGGTGGTCGCCTCGGAGATGTTACGGCCGATCTCGCTGGTCGTCACCGACTGCTCTTCAACCGCCGCGGCGATCTTCGTCTGCAGGCTGTCGATCTGCTCGATCACCTCGCCGATCTTGGCGATCGCCTCGACGGCCCGCTGGGTGTCATCCTGCATCGACTCGATCCGGCTGCCGATCTCTTCCGTGGCCTTGGCCGTGTCGCGGGCGAGTTCCTTGACCTCGCTGGCCACCACGGCGAAGCCCTTGCCCGCCTCGCCGGCCCGGGCGGCCTCGATCGTGGCGTTGAGGGCGAGGAGATTGGTCTGCTCCGCGATCGACGTGATCACCTTGATCACCGCGCCGATCTCCTGGCTCGAGCGGCCCAGGGCCGACATGGTGCCCGAGGTGGCCGACGCCAACTCCACCGCCTTGCGGGCCGTGGTCGCGGCGTCCTGCGCGTTCTTGGCGATTTCGTGGATGCTCGCCACCAGGTCGTCGATCGAGCCGGCAACAATCCGGGTGTTGCCGCTCACCTGCTCGGCCGCGGCCGACACGAGGTTGGCCTGGGCGGTGGTCTGCTCCGCGGCGGCGCTCATCTGCTGGCTGACGCTTGTGAGCTCCTCCGAGGAACTCGCCAGCGCGTGCGTGTTGTCGACGATGCCGCCCACGAGCGCCGCCTGCCGCTTTGATTCGCGGGTCAGCCGGCGGGCGATCATGGTCGAGACGCCGAGCACGGCGGCCGAGGTGAGCCCAAACACCGTCATGCCAAGCTGGAAGAGCCGGGAGATCGGCCGGAAAACCTCGGCCGTGTCAATCTCGGAAATCAGCGCCCAGCGGACATCGTCGCGGCCGCCGGTGGCATCGCGATGGATCGTCATCGGCCGCCACGACACGAGTGACGGGACGCCGCGGTAGTCGGGAGCTTCCGCCGTTCCGGCCTTGCCCTCATCGAGCGCGGAGCGGACGGCGGCGGTGTCGACCTTGAACTCCGGGTTGATGATCGTGGTTTTCGCGCCCATTTCCTTGGTGAACCGCGAGTCACTGCGGAAAAGTCGGTCAGGCCCGACTGCGTAGGTTTCGCCAGACTGCCCCATGCCAGTGGTCTCGCCAATGATCGCGTTGGCCTTGTCGATCGGCACCTGAAACGCCACCACGCCCACGAGCTTCCGACCGTCGAAGATGGGCGCCGCCATGAAACTCGCCGGCTCATTACACGACGGGAGGTAGCGCTGAAATAAGCCGAATCCGACGGCATCGCGGCGGCCCGCCGCAGCAGCCTGCTGGAAGGCGACGCCCAGGCTCGAGGAGGCGAGCGGGCCCTCCCGCAGCGAAGTGCCCAAGTCGGTTTCCTTGGCAGCGGTATAGACCACCTTGCCCGTCGCCGCGTCTATCAGGAACACGTCGTACACGCCGTACTTCTCGCAGATTCCACGAAAGAACGGATGGTAGGCGGCGTGTGCCGCCGAATACGATGACCCGTCGGAAGCGGCATCGAGCAGGAACTTCGAACCGAGCGGATTCGGGTTGCTGCGGATGTAGAGATACTGGGCATACGCCGCATCATCGTCGAGCGCCTGGCAGAGCGGCCGGAGGTCGATCGTCTCGCCCGATCGACGGCGGAACTCCGTGGCGAAGTCCCCGGTGTAGAAGGCCTCGAGGTCGCGGCGGGCGGCCGCGAGCGCCTTGTCGTCGATCTTGTCGTCGCTCCGCAGCGAGGCCATGCCGGCGGTGAACTTCTCGAGCGACTCTACGCAGATTCGCCCCTCGGCCAGCACGGAGAGTTCCTGCCGCAACGTCCCAAAATATCGCTCCACCGCCTTCGCCGTGATCGTGTTGACGGTGTCGAGTTGCTTGAAGGCCTGCTCGCGCAGGGCTGATGAAGACGTGCGGTAGTTCGCGAGCCCCATGAACGCCATGGGGATCAACGACACTCCGAGCAAGGCGAGCAGGAGGGGATTGGTGAGGAACGAACGCCAGCCGCCGACGGCGGCCTGATCACGGTCTGCCATGTGAAACTCCCTGTCTCTCGGGTGCCTGCGGCCGGAGCCGCGTGAGTGAATGAATCATGCGCTGGGGATCGAGCAGGTGCACGAGCCGGTCCTGTGCGGCGAACACACCGATCAGGGCGTCACCGCTCGCTTCCGTGGTGGGGGCTGTCACCTGTTCGACGCGATCGGCTGGAATCTCGACCACGTCGAGCATCTCGTCGATCACCAGGCCGTACCAGTCGTCCTGGAGCTCGATCACCAAATGAGTCGCCCGCTGTTCGGCGACGCGGCTGATGCCGAGTTGGGCCGCCGGATCGATGATGGGCACGATCCGGCCGCGGAGGTGCAACAGCCCAAGCACGCTCTCCGGCGCCCGAGGCACCCGCGCCAGGCTGCCACCGCGCAGCACCTCGACGACGCCGTCGGCGGGCAGTGCGAAGCAGGCTTCGCCGACGCGAAACGTGCAGTAGCGATGGATGGTGGATTTGCTCATCTCAGGCCTCGATCGCCACGTGCCGCCGCGCCGCGCGGAGATCGACCACCTCGGTCGCAACCCCGCCGAGCGAGAGGATGCCGGAGACGCCAGTCGCGGCCGCGGGCTGCATCGGCGACTCGGCGGCGAGCACGTCGAGGATCACCCCGACCGCAAGGCCCACACCGCCGTCGCCCCCGTCGATGACGACCACGCTCACCGTCTGCGATGCCGTGCCAGGCGGCCGTCCCATCACCTCGTCGATGTCGGCCAGCGGTGTAAACCCTTCGCCGCGACGGACGACGGCCCGGTCGGCGACGACCTGCACCTTGTCGCGGGCATACTGCTCGAGCCGCACCACCTCGGCCAGCGGCACAGCCACCCGGCGACCCGTGGGCGTGCCGCAGATGAGATACCGGTCAGCGATCTCCGCCGACGGCACCAGGGCCGCCTCGGGCTCACGGGTGACGGGCGGCAGTCGAGCGATGCGTTGCAAGCCGCGAAGATCGAGAATCAGCACCACGCCGCCGTCGCCGAGGACGGTCGCCCCCGAGTAGAGCCCGAGGCCCGCGAGAAGTCCGCCGATCGGCTTCACCACGATAGTCGACAGGCTGGCGGCATCGAGCAGGTCGCGGCAGCGAAAGTGATCGGCCCCCGACTGCATGCCATCGACCACGAGACCAAACTCGTGATCGTCCACGCGAACGAGCACCACCGTCCCCTCATCTCGGCAGGCGGTCGTCTCGCGAATGCCGAGAAACTG
>CAMBSN010000161.1 GCA_945870505.1 Candidatus Kuenenia stuttgartensis
GTCTCGATCAGCGCTGAGGCGACGCAACTCGTGTTCGGTCAGTGGTACAGCAGCACCCTCCCGCCATCAATTATTGCGAGACCGCAGCACGCCATCAGCTTTTACCTCACAGGAACGGGGACGATTGATGCAGCCACGCTCTCGCTCACCGATTTCGTGCTCACTCGCGATGGCGTTACCGTGCCATGGACCGCGGCAGCCGGCGGCGGAGACACGCCCGAACTTTACCTGTACGGCTTCCATGGTTCGATCGTCGGAATCAGTCACCTGACGGAAGCGAGGGGCAGCTACCAGATTCGGTTCACCGGTGACGCGACCGACATCGTCGGGACGCTGCTGCCTGCGGTAAGCTTGTCATGGGCGAACACCGCGCCGGTCTCGAGGATTGACGGAGCCAACGGCTGGGCCTTCCTGACGGCGCCCGCGACGGATTCCGAGTGGCTCGGCCTCGCGGGACTGACGGTCGCCGACGATGGCAGCACGATCACCTTCGGCTCGTTTTCCGGAACCGTGGACTTCGACTCCAGGCCGGACGTCACGACGACGCTCAGGTCCAAGGATGCCGGCACCGGTGAATCTGGGTTTGTGGCCCGATACAACGCGGCGGGCGTACTCGTCGCGGCCTGGAGCATTGACGCGACCATCTCGGCCGTCGCCACATCCGGCAGCCGTGTGACCGTCGGTGGCACGTTCATGGGTACGGGCGTCGATCTCGACCCCCGCGCGGGCATCACGGCTCCATACGACGCCGGCCCCGCCACGGCGTTCTTCCTCGTGACGTTCGACACTGGGTCGGGAGTACCCTCGGCAACGCACGTCTATCAAGCTACACCTGCAACGGGCGGCAGCGGATCCTCGTGGAGTTCGAGCAGCCTGACGGCGATCACCACGGCGGCCGACGGACGGCTCTATTTCTCCGGGCGGCTCGATTCGGCGTCGCTCGCCCTCGGAAGTTCCTCCAGCGGGCCTGTTGGACTGTCCGTGCCCGCCGGGCAGTCCGACGGCTTCGTCGCGGCTTTCGCAGCCAACGGTTCCCCGCTCTGGGCCCAACGGTTGCTCGATAGTGATAGTTCGTACTACTCGACCACGACGCGCGGCTTGATTCTCGCCCAGCCATCCGGCAGCGCAGAAGTCCTCGCGTTTGGCGTGGCCCGGCGAGAAATACTGGGGATCATTCCGAGCGATTCCGCTCCGACAGACGGCGAAGCACTCGTCATCGGCTTGGATGCGACGAGCGGCGTGTATCGCTGGAGTTCCTCCATCATCACAGGCGGGGTCGATCCGGGCGACAGCGTGCCGATGACGCTGACAGGCGACGGTCGGCTGCACGCCGCGGCCAGCGTGTTGACGCAAAACACAGCGAGCTACGGCCGTGTGGAGAGCGGCATGATCACGATCAATCCGGCGACGGGCACAAGGATCGGGTCGGCCCAGTCGCTCGGTGACCTGCTAAATGCCACGGGCGACGTCTATGTGTACGTCTCCGGCCTGATGGCCCGAGCCGACAACGCGGTCGTGGTCGCCGGAATGATCTACGGCAATGCCACCAGCGCGGAGGACAGCATGTACCTTCTGCATGTCCCGGCATCCACGGGCAGCGGCACCCCGGTAGTGACGTCGCGGCAGTATCTGCACTTCGGCTGGCCTTCCGCCTCGGGTATGACGGCTGATGGTCGGCTTGTCTTCACGTCGTCCGTCAGCAACAGCGATACGTATCCGACCGGAAGCGGCTTCGCGCTCGAGCGGCTGATTTCGCCCAACGCGTATGACGCTGCCGTCTGGTCGATCCGCGACCCTTTCGCAACGTCATCTTCGGCGATCACCGTGCCCACGGGACAGACGGTCACCGACGCCACTACCCACACCGGCTCCTACCAGCTCGTCAAGCAGGGGGGTGGCACGCTGATTCTCGACAAGGCCAACTCCCACTCCGGCGGCACCGTCATCGAAGCCGGCACGGTGATCGTCAAGGACGCCTCCGCACTCGGCACCGGTGAGGTCCGCGTGAAGGCCGGGGCCACCCTCGTCATCGACCCAGCGGCCGGCGAAGCTGTGGCGGGCTCGCTCGTCATCGAAGAAGGCGGCTTCGTCGATCTTGGCACGGGAAGGATCCGGATCGTCGCCGGCATGACCGCCACGGCCCTGGTGGACGCTCTTTTGAGGGGCAAGGGCGACGGGTCCTGGACAACGTCGGCCGGCATCGGGTCGTCCGCGGTGAGTGCGGCGGTGGGGATGGGGACGCTCCGCACAGTCGGTTGGCTCGACAACGGCGACGGCTCGTTTACCGCGGGATTCGCCGCTCAAGGCGACACGAACATGGACGGCGCCGTCGACATCCTCGATGCCTCCAACTTCCTGACGTGTGCCAAGTACGATGGCGGCTTGTATGCGTCTTGGATCGAAGGCGATTTCAACTACGACGGCTCCCTTGACATCCTCGACGCGACCGACTTTTTCAACTCGGCGCTCTTTGATCAGGGGATTTACCTCGTCTCGGCATCTGCCCCGGCCGCGATGTCGGCTACGGAGCCCGTCGCCGTTGCCGCCGCCGAGCAGCCGAGTGCGATCGAGTCGGCATTTGCAGCCTTGGCCTTTGACACCACGGCGACGCCCCCGAAGCGGAAAAACCCGTTCGCGAGCTTCCGCTGACCATAGCCTGAACTCACCAACAGAAGCCTGAACCCGAAACGCTCAGTCCAACTTCGCCGGCTCGAGCCGCGGAGCGAGGAGGTGGATCATCGCTAGGGCCACGAGATACGCCGACGCGCACATCACGAAGATCGGCACGTAGCTACCCGTCTTCTGCAGGATCGCCCCCACGACCAGCGCGATCAGCATCCCGCCGACTGACCCGGCCATGCCACCAATCCCCACCACCGAGCCCACCGCCCGCCGCGGAAACATGTCGCTTGTGAGCGTGAAGAGATTCGCCGACCAGCCCTGATGGGCCGCCGCCGCCAGCGACACGAGCCCCACCGCCACCCAGAGGTTCTTGGCCTGGGCTGCGAAGAGCATCGGCACCACCGCCACGGCGCAGACCAGCATCGCCAGCTTCCGCGCGGCGTTGGTGCTCCAGCCCCGGGCCATGAGGTGCGATGACAGCCAGCCGCCACCGATGCTGCCGATGTCGGCCACAAGGTAGATCACCACCAGCGGCAGCCCCATCGTCTTGAGGTCGAGGCCGTGGTTCTTGTTGAGGAAGTCGGGCACCCAGAAGAGATACAGCCACCAGATCGGATCGGTGAGAAACTTGCCCACCGCGAAGGCCCAGGTCTGCCGCAGCGGAAACACCGCCGACCACGGCACCGGCACGATCGACTCGACAGGATCGGAATGGATGTAGGCCAGTTCCTCCTTCGACACGCCAGGATGCTCCTCCGGCCGCCGATAGCCCACCATCCACCAGGCCACCCAGAAGAAGCCGAGCAGGCCGGTGATCAGGAACGCCCACTGCCAGCCGTACGTCACCGTGATCCACGGCACCACCAGCGGCGTGATCAGGGCCCCGATGTTGGTGCCCGAGTTGAAGATGCCGGTGGCGAGTGCCCGCTCCTTCTTCGGAAACCACTCGGCCACCGCCTTGATCGATGCCGGGAAGTTGCCTGCCTCGCCAAGGCCGAGAATCACGCGGGAGAGCGCGAGGCCCGCCGCGGCCCCGCCGAGTAGGAGCACCTGCGGCGGATCGATCGACACCGTCGGCAACCGCAGCCACGGCATCTTGTCGGCAAACGCATGGGCCATTGCCCCGATGCTCCACACGACCACGGCGATGGTGAACCCCGCCCGCACGCCGATGCGGTCGATGATCCGGCCCGAGAGCAACAGGCCGATCGCGTAGGCCGCCTGGAAGCTGAACACGATCGCGGCGTAGTCGCGCTCGCTGAAGTTGAACTCCCCGGCGAGCGTCGGCTTGAGAATGCCGATCACCTGGCGGTCGATGTAGTTGATCGCGGCCGCGGCAAAGAGCATGCCGCAGACGAGCCACCGAACGCCCCAACCCTTCGGCGCGTCAGCCGATGCTCCAGAAAACTGCATCATCGCGTTCCTTGATTTTCCCCGGGAAGTCCCCAGAGCGTACCCGCGGCGGCGAAGACTACAATGTTGAAATGCTCAGCAAGGAAACTCTCGAAACCTATCGCCGAATGACGCCCGGGGAGCGGCTCGCGCTCACGTTCGAAATGATCCGCGAGAACACCCCCTACCTGCTTGCGGGAAGCCCCGACGTGGTTGATCGGCGGTTCGAGTTGCTCCGTCGCGAAAATGACCTTCGCAATGCTCGGCTGCTCGCCGCCTTGCAGGCGATGAAGCCACGAGTGGGCTCCGGGCGATGACCGATCTGACATCCGTCATTCACGATCTCGTCCGCATCTTTGATCGGCTTGGCATGCCGTACGCGATCATGGGCGGGATCGCCGTCCGGGCCCACGGCATCCCGCGACCGACGTACGACGTGGACTTCACGCTGGCCGTACCGAGGGATCGGCTCGGCGAGCTCTTCGAAGCCATCGCCGATCGTGGCTACACAGTTCCTGAGCAGTATTCCAGAGGTTGGGTCGACACAGTCGGTGGCATGCCGCTGGTAAAGGTGCGGTTGTTTCTCGAAGGTCGCTCGGTTGATGCGGACATGTTCATCGCCGAGACACCTTTTCAAAGCGAAGTCCTCATTAGGCGTATCACCGCGGATGTCGATGGCCTTTCGGTCAAACTGGTGTCAGCAGAAGACCTGATCCTCTTCAAACTCGTGGCCGCGCGGCCCAGGGATCTCCTCGACATTCAGGACGTACTCTTCACTCAGGGAGAACTCGACGAGCCCTACCTCCGTCGCTGGGCCGGCCCGCTCGGCGTAGAGGCGAAACTCGACGAGGTCCTCGCGAACCGCGAGTGAGTTCCTTGCCGCCCCCCGTAGCACAGGTT
>CAMBSN010000162.1 GCA_945870505.1 Candidatus Kuenenia stuttgartensis
GGTTGCCAACCTGCACCTCCGTACGGCAGGGCGGCTTGGGCACAGGTTGAAAACCTGTGCTACGGGGGATCAGCGAGGGGCTGCCCGTGCCCCGAGAGCCGGGCTATGGGAGCAAGCGTAGCCAGGATGGCGAAGCGCAGCGGACATGCAGTGAGCGTCGGGCAGGATGCCCGACGCGAACGTCCGGCGACGGGGCATGGGCAGCCCCGAGCGGCGGCGACCAAAAGCCCGCGGCCTTACGGCCGGTCGGCTTGGGCACAGGTTGAAAACCTGTGCTACGTGCGGCGGCTGTTCAGCCTTCGCCGGCGGCGCCCAGGCTCGTGAGGAGTTCAGCCATCTCGGCGGCGGCGTGCGCCTCACCGGCCGCCCTTGCGACTTCGATGCCCTCGCGAAGCGCCCGGCGGGCGTCGTCGATCCGCCCGTGCCTCACGAGGTGCTGCCCGGCCATGTGGAAGGCGGGCACGTAGGGAGGTGACTCCCTCGCGAGTTGCTCGAGGATCTCGAGGCCCGCCTCCCATTCACCCGTCGACTCCAGTTCCAGCGCCAGGCTGTACCGCAGGAACACGTCCTGCGGGTCGTCCTTGAGCATCGCCTCGATCTTCTCGCGTCTTAAACTGCTCATCGCTCACCCTCCTCGCGCTGTTCTTCCTTTGGGTCAACCACGTCAGCCACGTCGTTAGCGGTCATATCGATGCGACTGATGGTTCGTAGCTGAGTGCCATGAACGACCACCAGGCTATGGTCCGACACCGCCGCCACCGCGATGGGATCGGCCAGCCGGGCCACGCACGTGGGCCGCACCGCCTGCCTGCCCTCGCGAATCACGGCGTCGATCCGCCAGAGTCCGGCAGGCTGTCGGCCGTCGCCTTGCACTTCGCCAGCGATCACCCAGAGCGACGAACCGTCGCGGGCGAAGGCCACGCCACGGACGTCGGCCAATCCGGTGTCCAGCCGCAGGAGTTCGCGGCCGCCCTGCCCCGTGGAGACAAGACTGGCCGCCGCCCTCGGCCCGGAAGCCTCGAGCGTCACGAGTTCGTCGGCTGGCCCAACCGCGACGGCGACGGGCCGTCCGCCTGATCCGCCGGCCGACGACTCGTCTGGACGCCGCCTCACCCCCGGCCCGGCGAAGGCTGCACGAACCACGGGCGGCAGTGGCGGTGGAAGGCCCACCACCGCAAACCAGTCGCGCGTCCGGCTCACCGCCATGGCGGCTGTCTCCGGCCCGTCGCCACATCCAAGGATGACCTCCTGCAACGGCTGCGTTGCATCGACCGACTCCCCTGGGCGCGTGCGATAGGTACGGAGCGACCAGGTGTCGTCTGCGCGGCAGACCACCGCCACAATGTCGCCGGGCAGGGCGGCGAGCGAAACCGGGTGAGGTCGGCCGTCCACCGCCGTTCCGACCACTTCCCGACAACGGCCCACGGCAAACGGATCGATCGCCACGACGCTCCGCCGCGACTCGTCGATGCCATAGACGGTCTGCCCATTCGACGACGTTGCCAGCCGCGAGATGCCTCCCGCTTCGATCTGGAGCGGCACGACGTCCACGGAGCCGGCTCCGAGCGTGGAGCAGGCCGCCGCCAGAACCAAGGCAGCCAGACTGCGGCGTGCCATCGCCTTCAACCCGACACGGCGGGGAGGCCGTGAGCCGCTTCCCAGGCCGCGACTTCATCGGTGTGGCGAAGCGACAGGGCAATGTCGTCGAGCCCCTCGAGGAGGCACTGGCGACGGAAGGGATCGACGGTGAATGATCGCGAGAAGCCGGCGTCGTCGGATACCGTGCAGGCCTTCAGGTCAACCGTGAGCCGGTACTGGGCTTCCGCGGCGGCCGCGGCCGCCGCCCGCTTGAAGAGTTCCTCCACATCGGCCTCGTCGAGGCGGATCGGCACCATCCCGTTCTGAAAACAATTGTTGAAGAAGATGTCGGCGAAGGTGGGGGCGATCACGGCGCGGAAGCCGTAGTCGGCGAGCGCCCACGGGGCGTGCTCGCGGCTGGAGCCACAGCCGAAGTTCCGCCGCGCGAGCAATACACTCGCCCCGGCCGCCGCCGGCTGGTTGAGTTCGAACTCCGGATTCAGCCCGCCATCGGCGAGGAACCGCCAGTCGCAGAACAGGAACTGGCCGAAGCCGGTCCGCTCGATCCGCTTGAGGAACTGCTTGGGAATGATCTGGTCGGTGTCGACGTTGGCCCGGTTGAGGGCGGCGACGACGCCAGTGTGCGTGGTGAACGACTGCATGGCACTCGGACTTCCTGTCGGGTTGCTGCTCCGTGTCGGGATGTTACTTGTACTGCCAGTCGCGAACATCGACGAAGTGGCCCGTGACAGCGGCGGCCGCAGCCATCGCAGGCGACACCAGGTGGGTGCGGCCCCCCTTCCCTTGCCGACCCTCGAAGTTGCGGTTGCTCGTCGAGGCACACCGTTCCTGGGGCGCGAGCGTGTCGGGGTTCATGCCCAGACACATGCTGCAGCCCGCCTCCCGCCAGTCAAAGCCGGCCTCACGGAACACGCGATCGAGCCCCTCGGCCTCGGCCTGCCGCTTCACGCGACCGCTGCCCGGAACCACCATCGCCCGCACCGTCGGCGCCACGCGGTAGCCGCGCACGACGCCCGCCGCCGCCCGAAGATCTTCAATCCGGCTATTGGTGCACGACCCAATGAACACGCGGTCGAGCGGGATGTCAACGATCCGCGTGCCCCCCGCGAGGCCCATGTAGTCGAGCGCCCGCTCGGCACTCGAGCGGTCGTTGGGATCGGCAAACCTTCCCGGGTCGGGCACCGTGGCGTCTACGCCGGTGACCTGCGCAGGGTTTGTGCCCCAGGTGACCTGTGGCACCACATCGGCAGCCTTGAAGGTCTCCACGCGGTCGTAGGCGGCCCCGGGATCACTCGGCAGTTTCTCCCAGCGGGCCACCGCCGCGTCAAACGCAGCCCCCTTGGGCGCGAGGTCGCGACCGCGGAGATAGTCGAAGGTGATCGCGTCGGGAGCGATCATGCCGGCCCGGGCGCCGGCCTCGATCGACATGTTGCAGACGGTCATGCGCTGCTCCATGCCGAGGCTGCGGATGCACTCGCCGGTGTATTCGATGACATGCCCAACGCCTCCTTCGGTGGAGAGCTTGCCGATCAGGTAGAGCACGATGTCCTTGGCGGTCACGCCGGCGGGCAACCGACCCTCGACGCGGAGTTCGAGCGACTTCGGCTTCGCCTGCCGAAGCGTCTGCGTTGCGAGCACATGCTCCACCTCGCTCGTGCCGATCCCGAAGGCCAGCGACCCGAGGGCGCCGTGCGTGGCGGTGTGGCTGTCGCCGCAGACGATCGTCATCCCGGGCTGCGTGATCCCGAGTTCGGGCCCGATGACGTGCACGATCCCCTGATCGGCGTCGTCGAGGTCGAAGAGCCTGACGCCGAACTCGCGGCAGTTTGCCCGGAGGGTGTCGATCTGCTGCTTCGAGATCGGATCCGCGATCGGCAGCCGGCGGTCACTCGTCGGCACGTTGTGATCGGGCGTCGCAAACGTCGCCTCGGGCCGGCGGACCTTACGGCCAGCAAGCCGCAAGCCCTCGAAGGCCTGCGGGCTGGTCACCTCGTGAACGAGGTGGCGGTCGATGTAGAGCAGCGGCAGCTCGCCCGCGGGCGAGCAGACCACGTGATCGTCCCAGATCTTGTCGAGCAGCGTGCGTGCGGTGGGCATGGCAGGAGGAAGTTCGAGGGAAAACGTCGTCAACGAGACCGCCACTTTACCAGACGATCGCCGGCTGAAACGACCACGCCGGTTTTCACTCGCGTGGCGGTTCGGCAAGGTCTGACGGGTGCCCCGCCGCCCTTCCAGCGTCGCCCCCGCCGACGCCGATCCACCCCAAGGGGCCGGGGGGCTCTCACTATCGCGGAACGCGGGGGCTCTCATGGGTCGGCTGGGCATGATCCGTTCGCTGTGGCTCACTCGGCTCTCCAAACCGGCGGGAGAACGGCCCATCTACCGGCACGCCCTCAGGGTGCCGCCCCGCCGAATCCTGGAACTCGGCGTGGGCACGCTCGCCAGGACGGAACGGCTGCTCGAGGTGGCGACCTCGGCGATCCCCGCCGCCGACCTCAACTACGTCGGCCTCGACCGCTTCGAGAGCCGCGGGCCGACCGATCCGCCGGGGGTATCGCTTAAGCAGGCCCACCAGCGGCTCCACGGCAAGGCCCGCGTGCAACTGGTGCCGGGCAACGTCGACTCGGCGCTCGCCCGCGTCTGCAACCACCTCGGGGTCTTCGACCTCGTGGTGATCTCGGCGGCCAACGACGAGCGGCACCTCTCGCGGTGCTGGTTCTTCCTGCAGCGGGTCACCGGGCCGCAGACCACGGTATTCATTGAGTCGGGGCCGGCGTGGACCGTGCTCCCCAAAGCGAAGATCGACGAGATGGCCGCGAAGGCCGTGCTCTCCCGAGCCGGCTGATCCGCCCCCACGTCGTCTCGTCGTCTACGGGACACACTGACCGCGCGTGTTGTCTTGCTACCGCAGCCGGCCGGAGACATGCTCGGCGCCGGCGGGACTGGTGAGACAGAGTCTTCATGTGCCTTGCGCGGCCATTGGTACAAGCGCAACGCCGTGAGGCGTGGGGTGAACCCACACCAGCGGCCGCGTCCAGCGTGGTTTGCCCGCGGCCTTACGGCCGGTCGGCTTTCACGGCGCCGAGCATCGATGCGAGACGGAAAGGCACACAGGTTGAAAACCTGTGCTACAGGGGGGGCAGCGAGGGGCTGCCCGTGCCCGGGAGCCGGCGTTGCTTTCTCCGCGTAGCCACGATGGCGAAGCGGAGAAA
>CAMBSN010000163.1 GCA_945870505.1 Candidatus Kuenenia stuttgartensis
TCGATCCGGGCAAAGGCGGTCAGCGGCGTGAGCGCGTCGGCAAACAGGCGGCGGTAGACGGGCACGGACCGCCCCGATCGGGCCAGCGTGGCGAACCGCTCGACATCGGGAAGGTGCGTCATCGGCAAACGGTGACTCGTGGGCCGTGCAGCCGTGCAACTCGGCCTGCCGACAGAGCGTATCCGGCGCGGGAAAAGCCAACAATCAGGGCGTGCTGAAATGGCAGCGTGGCGCGCGGCCCAACCGAACGGCATGCCCAGCCCCGGCGGCCTGCTATGATTCACCACACCGGTGGGGCCTGTTTGATCGGGGCCCCGGCGTTTCCAGTCCGCGGCGGCATGCGAGTTCGACCATGAAGTGCCAGCATTGCGAAAAACAGGCCGTCTTCCACATCACGGAACTGGAGGCAGGCGCCGTCCGCGAACTGCACCTCTGTGAGGATCACGCCCGCACGTATCTCAATCAGTCGGAGGCGGCCGCTGAGTCGGCGGCCGAGGACGAGGCAGAGGGCGAGCCGGCCGGTGGGGCGTTGTCCGGGCCCCTCGGTGTGGGCCAGACGGCGGAGGAACTCGCCCTGCTCGATCAACGGTCGTGCAGCATGTGCGGGATCACGTTCTTCGAGTTTCGGAATCAGGGACGCCTGGGCTGCCCGCACGACTACGTGCAGTTCGAGAAGGAACTCGAACCGCTGATCGCGAACATCCACGGTGCGACCGAGCATACGGGCCGGAGGCCGTCCCGGTCGGCCGCAGGCCTTGCCGAGGGCACCGAGGAGCTCACCGCCGTGATCGGGCTGCGTCAGCAGATGAAGGAATCGATCGCGTGCGAGGATTACGAGAAGGCCAAGGAACACCGCGACGCGATCCGAGTGATCGAGGATCGCTGGCTCGGCGGCGGCAACGCCACCAAGGGGAGTGCATGAAACTCGAGGCGTTGACCCAGTCGATCGGTGAGTGGCTGCGTGGCACGGGCCCGGAGTCGGACATCGTCATGAGCAGCCGCGTGCGGCTGGCACGCAACGTGGCCCACTATCCGTTCGTAAGCCGTGCTTCCGAGCAAGACCGCGCCGAGATCGAACGATTCCTCCGCGACCGGATCGCCGGCAGCGCCGTCGGGCAGGACCTCGAGTACATCGACGTCGGGCGGCTCGAGGACATCGACCGCCAGTTTCTCGTCGAGCGGCAGCTCATCAGCCGTGAACACGCCGAAGCCCAGGGTGCCCGTGGCGTGGCCATCGACCGCATGGAGCAGGTCAGCCTCATGATCAACGAGGAGGACCACCTCCGCATCCAGTGCATGCACAGCGGTCTCGACCTCAAGGGTGTCTGGGAGCAGATCCGGGCCGTGGACGACCAGATCGAGAAGGTCGTGCCCTACGCGTTCCACCCCCGCTTCGGCTATCTCACCGCCTGCCCGACCAACGTCGGCACCGGCATCCGGGTGAGCGTCATGCTCCATCTCCCGGCACTCGTGATCACGCGGCAGATCGACAAGGTCTTTCGCAGCCTCCACAAGATCTCGCTCGCCGTGCGGGGGCTCTACGGCGAAGGCTCCCAGGCCATGGGCGACTTCTACCAGATCTCGAATCAGACCACGCTCGGACGCACCGAGGAGGAACTCGTCGAGCAGGTGGGCGACGTGGTGCCCGTGCTCATCGACTACGAGCGGCGGGCCCGCGAGTTTCTCGTGCGCGAAACGCAGCAAAACGTGCACGACCAGGTGAGCCGGGCCTACGGCATTCTGCGCACCGCCCAGACGATCAGCGCCGAGGAAACCATGCAGCTCCTCTCGCGCGTCCGTATGGGGGTGCTCTTGGGGCTGATCGGCGACGTGAAGATCGCCGACATCAATTCGTTGCTCGTCCGCACCCAGCCGGCCCACCTCCAGAAGCTGCGCGGCGTCGAGCTCGACACCAACGACCGCAACATCGAGCGGGCCCGCTACCTCCGCCAGCACTTCGAGGGCGGCGAGGGATCACGGGCGAGCGTGAACTGACTTCACGGAACGGCTTGGAATCGTGCGTCGAGATGCAAGTGCGCGCAATCCGGCTCGGGGCTGCCCCGTACCGTCTCGCCGGACGTTCGCTGCGGGCCTCCAGCCCTCCACTCACTCGGATGTGCCTGCGCTCCGGCATCCATGCCTGCGCTGGTCACATACGCCGGCTCAACGGTAGGGGCAGCCCCTCGCCTCCCCAACTCGTAGGCGTCTGGAACGTTCGGCGGAGTCGGTCGGTGGGCACGCGCAGACGAAGGGAGTCGTTGAGGACTATGGGCGCCTGAGCAAACCCACGAGTCCTGTACTCTCAACACGACCGTAGTCGAGCATGCCTCCCTTGGCTCCGATTGCGGGTAGTTATCTGCTGCCCTGCCATCTGGCGAGACGGTACGAGGCAACCTCGAGCCGGATTGGGCAAGTCGCGCACGACAGGCTCACGGCTTGCGCGCGGCGAGCTGCCGTCACGCCAGCTTCGATCGCAGGGCCTTCACGACGGGCTCGGGGACGAATTTCAGCAGGGCTTCGTCGTCGGCCAGCGGCGTGATCTGCTTCAGGAGCGACGACGAGATGTGGGAATACTGCGCGTCGGCCATCAGGAACACCGTCTCGACCGAGGCGTCGAGTTTGCGGTTGGCGAGCGTCATCGTGAACTCGGCCTCGATGTCGGTGAGCGAGCGGACTCCCCGGAGGAGCACGTGGGCGCCCTGGGCCTTCACGAAGGCCACTGAGAGGCCGCTGAAGAGTTCCACCCGCACGTTGGCGAGAGGAGCGACGGAGGCCTGAACGAGGCCGACACGCTCTTCCAGTGAAAACATCGGCTGCTTGTCGGGGTTGATGCCCACGCCGACGATCAGCACATCGAAGATGCGTGCCGCCCGGCCGATGACGTCGAGATGGCCGAGTGTGATCGGGTCGAACGAGCCGGTGTAGACGGCGGTGCGGGCTGCGTGTGGCACGGGGTAATTCGCTGGTCGAGAGGGGGCCGTGACAATATGGCGAAGAGGGGGTCGGCCGTGGGACGTGGAGGCGAAAAAATCACACGGGTGGCGCGCTGGCAAACGTCGATTATGGTATCCGCTGGTGAATCGGGTGCATTTCAGGTGCCAAACACAGAGGACCGGCGGTGTCCAAGGCCATGCCACTCCTGGGGCTGATCCTGTCCGGCCTCATCGGAATCCTGTTTCTCGCCGATCTCGCCGCCGGATTTCCCTTCCGGCGGGTGAGCATCGGCCTGGACGTGTGCTTCGTGGTGGCCGGCGTGATTCTTGCCTACCTCAGTTGGACGCTGCTGGAGAAGGCGCGGACCTGAGTTCGGCCCAGGGTCTGGCTCAGGCCGCCTGGCGGAGTACGGAGCCTGTGTCTCGCTGCCCTGCGGCCCGGAGCAGGTCAGGGAGGTCTGAAAGCCGCGCTGCGTCGACACGGCCTGCCTGTCGGGTGATCCATGTCGCCAGCCGTTCGAATCGGACGAGGCCGGACCGCGAGCCGCTGGTGCGGGTATCGAGATGCACCACCGTGAGCGTGCTGGGTGCCATGCGGGGCCCGACGGCCCACGGGAGCCAGCGGCCCAAGGCGGGGCGGACAGGCTCGGGTACGGTGTGCACCTCCCACAGTCCCCACACGACGCTGCGGCACGGCCAGCCGGCAGGGGCCGGCCGGCGGCTGCTGCGGGGCGCGGCATCGAATCCGCCCACTGCGATCGTGTGCACGCCCTGCTCGACGAGCAGCGCGCGGTGCTCCAGGGCATCGGCGCCCGTGACCACCGCGCACTCGATGTGGCCGGTGATCGCGCGAGCTGCGGCAAGCTCGCGGCGGAGCGTGGGCCGTGACTGCAACTGGTCGGCGCTGAGCGCGAGCGCCACGTCGGCGGGCGGTGCCCTCAGGCCGAGCAGGTCGACGGCCATGGCCATCTCTGCAGGACGCACCGCCCATGTGACGGGCAGCCGTGACCGCGCGGCAATCTCCACCCAATCCGCGAATTCGGACGCCGACGCCCCAGCGGGCACGCCACAGCAGACCACGACGGTCGCCGGCCCTCGATCACTCCGCATGTCCTGACGCCCCAGATGCCTCAAAGCCCTGAAGTGCTATCGGCGGGCCGCGGGGCCCGAATCCACCTGATCAGTCGCGGGCGCGTCGGCCATGCGGGTCGATTTCGCCGACCCTGCGGTGTGCGCAAGGTCGTGGTGGGCGGCCTCCCACCGGGTGATCGCGGCCACGAGCGCTTCGCTCGTCGGGCGTTCCGCCTCCACGGTGGGTGTCACACCCACGGCGACGAGCGCTGCGGTCGTGACGGGGCTGATACTCGCGACCTTCCATGCCTGAAGGCGGTCGCCGAACAACCGCCTGGCAGACGCCGCGATGAAGGAACTCGTGACCGTGATCCAGTCGACACGCTCGGCGAGCGTCGCGAGCGTCTCTGCATCGACCGACTCGGCCGCATGGCTCGCGTAGGCCGCGACCTCGGCCACCTGGTGCCCGAGCGCCTCGAGGCCGTGTCGCATGGTGTCGCGGCCCCGGTTCGCCCGCACGAGCAGGAATCGGCCCCGCCGTGCCTCCTGGCCCAGCGTGGCCACGATGCCTTCGGAGTGATGGTCGTCGGGCACGAGATCGCACCGGATGCCGTGCTCTGCCGCCTCCCGCGCCGT
>CAMBSN010000164.1 GCA_945870505.1 Candidatus Kuenenia stuttgartensis
GTGCTCACGGGCCGGGCGACGGCCAACTGCGGGTTTGGTGACGACGGCACCACGCTCTACATGACTGCCGACTCGCTCCTCTGTCGCGTCCGACTCGCGACTGCCGGCCCGCTGCCCGGACCCTGAGCATGACGGCACTCTCGGGCATGCACCGTAGCCGCAGGTTGGTACCCTGCGGTGCCGCGGGGTCGGACGCGGTTTTGGTGCAGGTTGCCAACCTGCACCTACGTAGCCGCAGGCTGGTCACCTGCGGTCACGGGGGACGGGGCCTGATTGGTGTGCAGGTTGCCAACCTGCACCTACGGGGGCGGGGTTGCCGGTTCTTGAGTGGCCGCAGGTTGGTAACCTGCGGTGCCGCGCGGTCGGACGCGGTTTTGGTGCAGGTTGCCAACCTGCACCTACTTGCCGATGTCGAGTTTCTTCCAGGCCTTCACGGCCTTCGCCTTCGCGGCGACCGCCGGTGCCACGGCACCGTTCTTGAATGTCAGCGACTCGAGCTTCGGCATGGCCGCAAGCGCCTCGAGCGCCTTCTCCGTGCAGCCGGTCTCGCGGATCGAGAGTTCCTTGAGATTGGGCAACCCGGCGATCACCGCCACGGTGGCGTCGGTCATCTTCGGAACGCTCCAGATGTCGAGCACTTCGAGGTCCTTCGCGGCGGCAAGATGCGCGAGGCCCGCGTCTCCCACCGACGCCAGTTCGTGCAGGTAGAGCCGCTTCAACGCCGGCAGTTCGGCCAGCACGGCCAGGCCCGCGTCGCCCACCTCGGGCAGGTCGCGGAGCGTGAGCCGAGAAAGTTTGTCGAGGGGGGCGAGAGCAAGAGTGCCCTCCGTGCCAAAGCCCTGGCAGCGGAAGATCTCGAGCGATGCGAGGTTCTTCATGGCGGCAAGGTGCGGCCCTGAGGCATTCGTGATCGCGAAGTCTTGGGCGAGGACCGAGTCGAGCGCCGGGCTGGCGGCGAGCTGGGCCATCCCTTCGTCGGTGACGACCGTGCTGCGGTGCTTGAAGGCCCGCAGTTTCGGCAGCCCCCCGACCACGCCAAGCGTCATGTCGCCCGCCTCCATGTTGCCGCGGAGGTCGAGGGCCTTGAGTTCGCCGAGCTTGGAGAGCCGGCGGGTGTTGAGGTCGTTGAACCGCGTCTGCACGAGCGCGAGTCGCTCGAGCTTCGCGAGCGATGCGATCGACTTCATGGCGGCGCCGGTGAGGTTGGTGTTACTCGAGAGGTCGAGCTCCACGAGATCGGGGAACGACGCTGCGATCGTCTCCACGGCGGCGTCGGTGATCCCACTGTTGGTGATCGCCAGTGACGATAGGCCGGAGAGGCCCGTGAGCTGCGTGACCATCGCGTCGTCAAACGTGCGGCAGTTGAGGATCTGCAACTTCTCGAGACCATCGAGCCGGCCGAAGAGTGCGACGTCGTCGGCCGTCACGCCCGAGCCGTCGGCGATCACAATCTCTTTCACCGTGCCCGATGCATCGACGACGCAGGCTGCCCCGGCGCCGACCGCCTCGATCCGCTTTTTGGCGGTGGCCACGTCGGTGGGATCGGCCGCCCAGGCGGCTGCCGATGCCATCAAAATGAGGGCGAGGCAGGCCGCGGACGGCCGGCTGAGACGGGCAGGATTTTTCATGGTGGGTGGGCTCAGTCGAGGCGGTAACCGGTGCGATAGACGGGCTTGATCAGGTCGGCGACCCGCGGCGTTTTGAGCGAGTCGAGGTTGGTGACCTTCAGGTTCTTGGCGTCCCACTCGACCTTCTCGCCCCAGTCGCCCATTTCGCCGTCGGCGCCCCCCTGGGCCGCCGCCCAGACCGCGAGGTTGCCGAGCAGGATCGTCTCGGTGAGCGGGCCGGCCCGGTCGATGAAGTTGGACTTCGCGATCGAGGGCTTGCCCTCCCGCTTGGCGCGGAAGAACTCGTACATGTTGTTGACGTCGAAGCCCTTGCCCTGGTCTTCGGCCTTCTCGTAGTCGGCCGTCACCGGCTTCACGCCCTTGAGTTCGTACTTCCCGCAGTAGTCGTCGGTGCTGTAGAAG
Source organism: Candidatus Kuenenia stuttgartensis (assembly GCA_945870505.1). GTDB lineage: Bacteria > Planctomycetota > Planctomycetia > Pirellulales > UBA1268 > QWPN01. The sequence goes on from CAMBSN010000164.1 coordinate 2,031, forward strand.
GCCCCCTTCTCGCCCACGACGAGCACGCCGCTGTCGGACACCGTGTCGATGCCCCACTTGGAGAACACCTCCATCGGCGGCTTGTTGCCCTTGCGGTCGAACCACCAGAACGGAATCGCCGGCCGCTCGGCCGTTTCGGGGAACTCGAACCTGATGATCGAACTCGCCGGGAAGCTGTCGAAGTCGTGCCCCGTGGTGCGGGCGACCACGGAGACCGGATCCCGTAGGCCGCAGGCGGCGAACGGCACGGTGAGCTGGTGGCAGGCCATGTCGCCCAGGGCGCCGGTGCCAAAGTCCCACCAGCCGCGGTGCTGGAACGAGTGGTAGAGGCCGGGCCAAAACTCCCGCGACGGGGCCACGCCCAGCCAGGCCTTCCAATCGACGCGCTCGAGAGCCTTGCCGATCTCCTGCTGCTTCTTCTTCACGAGGTCGGAGACGATCTCCGAGATCTCCTCGGCGGTGATCGAGGCATCCTCCTGCTCGTCCACCTCCTTCATTGCCTGCGTCTGATACTTGCGGACGTTCATGCGGCGGCCGGGGCCCTGAGCCCAGACCGGCCGGTTCGACCAGGCGTAGACCTCCTTGAGGGGCCCAAGCACACCAGTCTTGATCTGGGCGATCGCCTCGCGAGACGAATCGAGGGCGGTGCCCTGGTTGCCCATCTGCGTGACCACGCCCTTGTCGGCCATCTCCTTGGCCAGGTTCGTGAGCAAGCGGGCTTCGTAGATCGTGCGGGTGAGCGGCTTCTGCGTGTAGCAGGAGATGCCCTGCCGCATGGCCTCGAGCGTCACCGGGCCGTGCATGTGGTCGGGCGTCGACACGGTGCACATGTCGATGTCTTTGCCGTGCTTGGCGAAGAGCTCGCGGAAGTCGGTGAACCGCGCGGCTTCCTTGAACTTCTCCGCTTTCCCCTTGCTCTCGAGCGTGTTGCGGTCGACGTCGCAGATCGCGATCACGTTGCCGAACAGAGCGGCGTTGTCGGAGTCGCTGCTCCCCTTACCCCCCACGCCGATGCAGGCCACGTTGAGCTGCTCGTTGGCGGAGACACTCCAGGCGGTGCGGGTGCCGGCGGCCACGAAGTAGCCGGCGCCGGCGAGGGTGCTCTTTCCAAGAAAGCTGCGACGCGAGGTCGAGGACATGAATTATTCCTTGAATCAGGCTGGGTATGGATCAGCTGGTGATTGGGGGGGCGATCGTGCCCGCCCGGCATCGGATATGGTAGCGAAACGATCCCGCGGCGGCGACCCTGGCGGAAGGCCTGCAGACCCCTACCCTGCCGGCCCCGGGTCATCTTTTTAACGACCCCAGCACCCCACCCCACCCGATGGCTGTCCTTCTCGACATCAAAAACGCCTGCAAGCGGTATGGCGACCAGGTGCTCCTCGACGAGGCCTCGGCGACGATCACCGACGACGGGCGGGTGGGCTTCATCGGCCGCAATGGCGCCGGCAAGAGCACCCTGCTCCGAGTGATTCTCGGTGAGGAGGAACTCGACTCCGGGGAGATCGTGCGGCATCCGCGGCTGCGGATCGGCTACCTGCGGCAGCACGACCCCTTTCACGCCGGCGAGTCGGCCCTCGACTTCCTGATGCGCGACAGCGGCCAGGCCGACTGGAAGTGCGGCGAGGTGGCGGGCGAATTCGAGATCAAGGGAACCCGACTCAACGGCCCGGTGTCCGAACTCTCCGGCGGTTGGCAGACCCGCGTGAAGCTCGCCGCCCTGCTCCTCCACGAGCCCAACCTCCTGCTGCTCGACGAACCGACCAACTTTCTCGACCTGCGGACCCAGATCCTGCTCGAGCACTTTCTCCGCGGCTACCGCGAGGCCTGCCTGATCGTCTCGCACGACCGGGCCTTTCTCGGGGCCACGTGCGACCAGACGCTCGACCTCACCGCCGGATCGCTGACGATGTATCCGGGCAAGGTCGATGCCTTTCTCGAATACCATCGCGAGAAGGTGGCCCACGTCGAGCGGACCAACGCCGCCGTGCTCGCCAAGCGGCGGCAGCTCGAGGACTTCATCGCTCGCAACAAGGCCCGGGCCTCAACGGCCTCGCGGGCCAGGTCGAAGGCCAGGCAGCTTGAGCGGCTCGAGGTCGAGGAGGTGGCGACAGCCGCGCCCTCCGCCGCGATCCAGTGCCCGGCCGTGAATCCCCGCAAGGGGCCGGCCGTCCGCTGCCGTGGCCTCGCCGTTGGCTATCCGGAGCGCACCGTCGCCGACGGCATCGATGTGGAGATCGAGCACGGCTCCCGGGCGGCGATCGTGGGCGACAACGGCCAGGGTAAGACCACGTTCCTGCGAACGCTCGTCGGCTCGATCGACCCGCTCGCCGGCGAGGCGAAGTGGGGCTACGGCTGCGAACTCGGCGTCTACGCCCAGCACGTCTACACAAGTATCCGCGAAGACCAGACCGTGCTGGAGCACCTCGAGCGGGCCGCCGCGATCGGCACCAAGCAGCAGCGGATCCTCGACGTGGCCGGGGCGATGCTGTTTCGCGGCTCCGCCGTCGACAAGAAGGTGAAGGTGCTCTCTGGCG
>CAMBSN010000165.1 GCA_945870505.1 Candidatus Kuenenia stuttgartensis
CACCGCCGTTCGAGCACACGAAGCTTCTCGTGGTGGACTCGGCCTGGGCGATGTTCGGCAGCGGCAACTGGGACGAGCGGAGCATGCGGCTCAACTTCGAGTTCAACGTCGAAACCTACGATCGCGACCTCGCCGGCAGCCTCGACGCCAGGATCGCCGCGGTGATCGCCCGCTCGCGACCGCGGACGCTGGACGAGTTGGACGCCCGCAGCCTGCCGATCCGTCTCCGCGACGGCATCGCCCGCCTGTTCAGCCCGTATCTGTGATCCCGTTGCCAGCAGGGCGGGAGGGCGAATAGAGTCTCGGTCATGACCACCGACCTCGCCCCGTTTGCGACCGCCTCCAACGCCGATGCCATCGACCGGCTCCGGGCAGTGGGCCGCGAGTTCCACGGCCGTTCGTGGTCGCTCGGCACGAGCAGCAACTACAGCGTCGTGGTCTCCCGTGAGCCGCTGGAGTTGCTCGTCACTGCCAGTGGCAAGGACAAGTCGGGGCTGACCCGCGACGACTTCGTCCGCGTCGATGCCGCCGGCCGCGTGACCGACGGCTCCGGCCGCCGCTCATCGGCCGAGACGCTCCTCCATTGCACCCTCGCCAGCATGATTCCCTCGGTCGGCGCCGTGCTCCACACCCACTCCGTCTGGGGCACGATCCTTTCGGCCGCCGACCTGCCGCAGGGCAGCCTGCGGATCGCCGGCTACGAGATGCTCAAGGGCCTCGAAGGGATCGGCACCCACGACACCTTCGAGGAGGTGCCGATCTTCGCCAACACGCAAGACATGGTCGAACTCTCCGCCCGCATCCGCCGCCACTTCGCCGGCATCGACTGGACGGCCGAGGGCAGGCCCCCCTGCCACGGCTTTCTGCTCTCTGGCCACGGACTATACACATGGGGCCGCGACCTCGCCGAGGCCCGTCGGCACATCGAGATCTTCGAGTTCCTCTTCGAGTGCGTCGCCCGAGCCCGGATGCTGCCCCCCGGCGACCGCGTGGCGGCGACGGCCGGCCAGCGTTAAGCCCAGCACCACCATCAGCCTTACAACCGCGAGATCATCATGGCCATCGTCACCGTCCCCGCCGCCGACCGCCGGATCACCGATCCCGCGGAGATCGCTGCGTTTCTCGCCGACCACGGCATCCACTACGAGCGGTGGCCGCTCGAAGACCGCGTTGATCCCGCGTCACCGGCCGAGACGATCCTCGCCGCCTACGCGCCGGAACTCGACGACCTCAAGCACCGCGGCGGCTTCGTCACAGCCGACGTGGTGGACGTCTACCCCGACACGCCAAACCTCGAGACGATGCTCGCAAAGTTCTCGAAGGAACACACCCACACGGAAGACGAGGTCCGCTTCATCCTCCAGGGCCGCGGCGTGTTCCACATCAACCCGGGCGATAAGCCGGTGTTTGCAATCGAGGTCTGGGAAGGCGACCTGATCAGCGTGCCGCTCGGCACGCGGCACTGGTTTGACCTCTGCAACGACCGCCGGATCCGCGCGATCCGACTGTTTCAAGACACGACCGGCTGGACGCCGCACTACCTCGCCGACGGCGTCCACGCAGCCTACGAACCGCTCTGCCTCGGGCCCGCCTGGGTCCCCGGCACGGGAAGGACGCCCTCGTGATCGTGTTCGACGGCCGTGGCATCCTCCTCGACGTCGAGGGCACGACGTCGTCGATCTCGTTTGTCTACGACGTGCTCTTTGAGCATGCGAAGCGAAATGTGGGATCGTTTCTCGCCGCCCACCGCGACGACCCGCATGTTCGCAGCGCCGCCCTCGGGCTCGCCCGGGCCCTCGGCCTGCCCGACGACGTGCTCGCAAGCGACGCGGGCCTCACCCGTCTCGCCCTCGGCGCCATCGACCTCATGAACCGCGACATCAAAGACACGTCGCTCAAGGCCCTCCAGGGAATGATCTGGCGGGGAGGCTACGAGTCGGGCGAGATCGTGGCCCACGTGTTCGACGACGTGCCGCCGGCACTCGCCCAGTGGGCGGATGGCGGCCTCGACGTGCGGATTTACTCGTCGGGCTCCATCGAGGCCCAAAAGTTTTTCTTTGCCCACACCGCGGCCGGCGACCTAACGCGTTGCCTTCGCGGCTACTACGACACCACCACGGGCCCGAAGCGGGAGGCGGCGAGCTACGCGGCGATCGCCGCCGACATGAGGCTCGAACCCCGTCAGATTCTGTTTGTCAGCGACGTCGGTGCCGAACTCGACGCCGCCCGCACCGCGGGCATGGCCACGGCGCTCGCGGTTCGCCCGGGCAACCGCGAGCCCGGCGGAATATTCGACCACGAGGCGGTCGCATCCTTCTCCGAGATCGTGACATGACGCCGGCTCCTCCGCGGTGCGGATGTGGAACCTCCTCGCAGGCCGACCTCGGCGCCGCCATTCGCGAGGCCACCGCCGCCGCCCGTGCGGAACTCGGCGGCGACGATCGTCCCGCCGACATCGCGATCGTGTTTGCGTCGGGCAACTACGGCACGACGATCCGTCCGGCCTTCGAGTCGCTCGCCGATCTTGTTCCTGCAACCACGCTCATCGGCGCCACTGCCGAGGGCGTGCTCGGAGGCGGGGAGGAGTTTGAGCGGGTGCCGGCGGTCGTCGTCTGGCTGGCACGCCTGCCCGGTGCGTGGGTTCGAGCCGTGTCGCTCGACTACCGGCAGACGCCCGACGGCGGCATGTTCGTCGGCTGGCCCGACGATCTCGACGCCGCATGGCCCGACAACGCCGCGGTGCTCCTGATCGCCGACCCGTTCTCATTTCCCGTCGATGCCTTCATCGCCAGGATGGAGGAGGAGCATCCGGGCGTGCCGATCATCGGTGGCATGGCGAGCGGCGGGGCGGAGCCGGGCAGCAACACGCTCGTCCTCGGCTCGCGAACGGAGGATTCCGGTGCGGTGGGGCTCGTCATTGGAGGCGGCGTCCGTATCCGTCCCGTGGTATCGCAGGGCTGCCGCCCGATCGGCAAGCCGATGGTGGTCACCAAGGCCGAGGAGAATCTGATCGTCGAACTCGGAGGACGACCTGCCACCGAGCGGCTGCGGGAGACCTACGGCGAACTCGACGCCACCGACCGCCAGCTCGTGCGATCGTCGCTCCACATGGGCCGTGCCGCCACCGAATACCGCGACACGTTCCGCCGCGGCGACTTCCTCGTCCGCAACGTCGTTGGGGCCGACCCGGAGTCGGGCGTGATCGCCGTCGGCGACACGGTGCGGACGGGGCAGACCGTGCAGTTCCACGTCCGCGACGCGGCGAGCGCCGACGAGGATCTCCGCGACCTTCTGGCAGCCAGTGCCGGCTCGCGGCCGGCCGGCGCGATCGTCTTCACCTGCAACGGCCGGGGCCTGCGGCTGTTTGACGAACCCCACCACGATGCCCGCTGCGTGCAGGAGTGCCTGGGGAGCGTGCCGACGGCCGGCTTCTTCGCCCAGGGTGAGATCGGGCCGATCGGCGACCGCACCTTTCTGCATGGCTTCACCGCGAGCATCGCGCTCGTCGAAGCGGCGCCCGAGTAGCGCAGGTGCCCACGTAGCACAGGTTTTCAACCTGTGGCTCTTTTCTGAGCAGGTTGCCAACCTGCTCTACGTCTTCCCGTAGCACAGGTTTCCAACCTGTGGCTCTTTCTGAGCAGGTTGCCAACCTGCTCTACGTGTTCTCGTAGCACAGGTTTTCAACCTGTGGCTCTTTCTGAGCAGGTTGCCAACCTGCTCTACGTCTTCCCGTAGCACAGGTTGCTAACCTGTGCCGCCCTGCGTCCCCCGCCCTCGAACCCGCCTTGCCCCGCCCCCCACCGCCCCCTATCGTCCCGCCCCACGAGGCCCGGACACACCGGGCCTCATGGTCGCGGGAGATCGTGCATGCGGATTCTGGCCTCGGCGATGACGGTGATCGGGGTGCTCGCTTCCGGCCTCGCGGGATGCGCGCACAACAAGGCCAACCAATACGCCTACGCACCGCCCCTGGCGCCTCCCGTCTACCCGCAACCGCAGGCGGCGACTCCGATGGTCGCCGCCGCACCCGTGGCCGCCCCCGGAATGGTCGGTGCCCCTATCATGGCGCCTGCCATGGTCGCTGCGCCGGCCATGGGCCAGCCGATCGCTGGCCAGCCGATGATGGGCGACCCCTGCTGCGCTCCCATGGAGGGAGGTGGAGTGCCGGTGGTCTACGAGTCGGCCGACCAGACGCCGCAGTGCCCGCCGGGCCCGTGAAACCGGCCCGCTGCGGCTCTCTTGGCGAGCCATCCCTTCTCAGCACAGCGCCCGATTACACTCTCGCCCGCACCGCGAAGCACTGAAAGAGGGACCGTGCGTGACTGATTCAACCACCGCCGGCTGTCGTGCCGCCGGCATCCTGCTGCATCCCACCTCGCTTCCCGGCCGGCAGGGCATCGGCGAGATCGGCCCCGAGGCGCATCGCTGGCTCGACCGCCTCGCCGGCATGTCGCAGCGGCTCTGGCAGGT
>CAMBSN010000166.1 GCA_945870505.1 Candidatus Kuenenia stuttgartensis
TCCTCCGGCGAGTTGGCCATCGGCTTCTCGAGGATGATGTGTTTCTTCGCCTTCGCGGCGGCCACGGCCTGATCGCGGTGGAGGCTCGGCAGGCCGGTGATGTCGACGACGTCGATCGCCGGATCGGCGAGCATGTCCTCGACGCGCTCATATGTCTTGATCGGGCCGCCGTGCTTCGCGGAAAGCTCCGCGGCGTCGAGCGGCCGCGAGGAGCAGACGGCCGTCACGCGGCCCTGCTTCGTGGCGTTGATCGCGGCGATGTGCGCCGTGGCGGCCCAGCCGTAGCCGATGGTGCCGACGTTGTAGGGGTTGGTGTGTGCCAACGGGGGTTCCTCAGGTCTGTGGTGTCTGTTCAGTCGGTTGATCGCTCATGTGAGCTTCGTCTTGCCGGGCACGGCGAAGCCAGGCGAGGGCAGCGACGATGTCCAGGTGAGATCCTTGGGGAAGAGATCGAGCTGCGACTCCTCGGCCACGAACTTCCACGTGACCTTCTGGCCGGTGTAGGCAGCCAGGCGGGCGAGCACGCCCACGAGCGAGCTGTCGGCCATCTGCCGCAGTTCGACGATCGGCTTGCCTGAGCGGATCGAATCGATCAGGGCTTTGTGCTCCTGCTTGTAGGCGTCGGCGATGCTGCCCTTCATTTCCCAGACGACCTTCCCGGCCCGGTCCACGATCCGCGAGCCGGTGTTGCCCCCGCCGATGTGGCAGGTGCCCTGCGAGCCGTGGATCACGTTGCCCACGTCCGACAGCGTGTTCGGCAGGTGCCGCGACTGGAACGACACGAACCGGTCGCCGGGATACTCGAGGTCGACGCCAAACGTGTCCCAGAGCTCGCTGTCGTCGGGCCGCGTGAACCGGCCGCCCGACCCGTACGCCGACACGGGGTTGTCGCCCATCACCCAGTTGATCACGTCGAGGTTGTGGACGCCCTGTTCGAGCAGCTGGTCGCCCGAGAGCCACACGAAGTGATACCAGTTGTTCAGCTGGTATTCGGCGTCGCTCATCCCCTCCGTGCGCGGGCGATACCAGATGCCGGGCGAGCAGTAGCGGGCCTGGGCGGCAATGATGTCGCCGATCGCCCCTTCACGAATCTTGTCGACCGCCCCGGCACAGTTCACCTGGCGGCGATATTGCGTGCCAGCCACGATGGCGAGGCCCTTCGCCACGGCATCGTCGTGGGCGGCGAGGCAGGTGCGGTAGCCGGCCGGATCGACGCAGGCCGGCTTCTCCACGAACACGTGCTTGCCGGCCGCGATCGCCGCCCGCGCGTGCAGCGGATGGAAGCCGGGGGTCGAGGTGACGTGCACGACGTCCACGTTGGGGTCGTCGAGAATGCGCTTGTAGCCGTCGAGGCCGTCGTGGCTCGTGTCGGTGGCGGCCACCTTGTCGGGGTGGGCCTCCCGCATCATCTTCCAGGCCCGCTCGCAATTGCGGCCGTAGAGGTCGGCCACCGCCACGAGCTTCACGCCCGAGTTGATGGAGAGCGAGTCGTTGATCGCGCCGGTGCCGCGGCCGCCGCAGCCGATGACGCCGATTCGCAGGGGCCGGGGCTCCTCGGCGGAGGCACGCGAGGAATGCACCATTGTTGCCGAGAGCGACGCGGCGGCCGTGGCGAGGGCGGCGCCGCCGCGGGTGAACTCGCGCCGGGTGAAGGGGCTCGAGGCGGTCGGTGATGCCATCGCGATAGTTCTCCGGCGGGAAACGGGAGCAGGAACCGGCAGCATACCCGCGCATGGCATGCCAGGCGGTCGGTTCCAGGCAGGTTTCTTTCGTTTTGTGAGTCCAGTTTTTCAAACCTGCGGGCCGGCCGTCGTCGCCTTTCTTCATCCCGCAGCGCCAGGCACAATTGACGAATGGCGCCGGTATCGAAAAAGCCGCGGGCGGGCCGAACCTCGTCGAGTTCACCGGGGCCGCTCGTGGCGATCGTGGTCGATCCGTCGCTTTCCTACGATCGCGAGATCGCCAAGGGCGTGGCGCAATACGCCCGTGAGGTCGGCGATTGGCGACTGTACGTGGAGGAGGAGCAAGACCGCCGGCTCCCCGATTTCGACGCTTGGCCGGGCCAGGGAATCATCGCGTCGTTCGACACCAAATGGGTCGCAGGGCGGGTCACGGCCGCCGGGCTGCCGGTCGTGGCCGTGGGCGGCGGCGGCGGAGCGTTCGATGCAGCGAGTGGCATCCCGTATGTGGATACCGACAATGAGCGGATTGCGATCCTCGCGGCCGAGCATCTGCTGGAGAGAGCCATCCCGCACTTCGGCTTCTACGGCCTCTCGCCAGCGCGGATCACGGTCTGGTCTGATGCGCGACGCGAGGCTTTTTCTCGGAGGCTGCATGCTGCGGGCAGGTCGATGGAGACGCTCGTTGCCCGCCACGATTCAACCCGCTGGGCTCTGCTCCAGAGCGAGCTAAAGACGTGGCTCGATGGGCTCCCCAAGCCTGTTGGCATCATGGCCTGCGACGACGTGCGGGCCCGGCACGTGCTCGAAGCCTGCCGGTCGCTCGGCCTGCGCGTGCCCCACGACGTGGCCGTGATCGGCGTCGACGACGACGAGTTTGTGTGCGAACTCTCCGACCCACCGCTGTCGAGCGTCGCCCAGGCAGCCCGCCGTGTGGGGTATGAAGCGGCTTTCCTTCTGGATCGGCTGATGCGGCCAACAAACGTCGCAACAGACAAGAAGATGGCGGGCCCCGTGCCTCCGCGCACGGTTGTGCCGCCCGTGGGTGTCGTGGCCCGGCGATCGACCGACACGCTGGCGGTCGCCGATCCCGTGATCGCGGCGGCGATCCGCACGATTCGCGAGCGGGCGGTGCTGGGCCTGGGGATCGCCGAACTGGTGGCAGGATCGAAGCTCTCGCGCTGGCAGTTGGAGGATCGGTTTCGGCGCGTGGTCGGGCGTTCGATCCACGACGACATGCTGTTCGTGCGGCTGAACGAGGCCCGGCGGCTCATCACCACGACCGACCTGCCGCTCAAGCAAGTGGCGCCGCGATCGGGCTTCCGCTCCGTGGCCTACATGACCACGCTCTTTCGCCGTCACTTCACCACCACCCCCGCCGCCCTGCGGACATCGGCCCGCGGACGCGGCGAGCAGGAGAACCATCGATGACCACCCCAATCGCCCTTGCCATTTTCGCCCATCCCGACGACATCGAGTTTGTCGCCGCGGGCACGCTCCTGCTCCTCCGCGATGCAGGCTGGCATATCCATTATCTGAACCTCTCCGGCGGCGACTGCGGCAGCACGACGACCGGGCCGGAGGAGACGCGGCGCATTCGGGAGCAGGAGGGCAGGGCGGCGGCGGCGATCCTCGGGGCCGAGTTTCATGAGAGCCTCGCTTCGGACCTCTGCATCTTTTACGAGGAGCGGCTCCTGCGGCGTCTGGCGGCCGTGGTGCGGCGGGTACGGCCGCGAATCGTGCTCACGCACTCGCCCGACGACTACATGGAAGACCACATGAACACGGCGCGGCTGGCGGTCACGGCCGCCTTCGCCCACGGCATGCCCAACTTCACCACCGACCCGCCCGAGCCGCCCTATGACGGCGACGTGGCCGTGTATCACGCGATGCCCCACGGGCTGTGCGACGGCCTGCGCCGGCCGGTGGTCCCGGAGCTGTTCATCGACACGACGAGCGTGCAGGCCGTGAAGCGTCGGGCGCTCGCGGCGCACGCGAGCCAGAGGGCCTGGCTCGACGTCTCGCAGGGCATGGACAGCTACCTCGACTCGGGCGACGACGCGGCCCGCGCGGTGGGCAGGATGTCGGGGCGGTTCGAGTGTGCCGAGGGCTGGCGGCGGCATCTCCACCTCGGCCTCTCGGCCCGCGATGACGATCCGCTCGCCGCAGCGATTGGTTCAAAGCATGTGCTCGGTTCCCGCGATCCACTGTGAGCGCGCCCGCTTGATCGAAAGGCCAGCCTCACGGATCGAAAGAATGTGGGCGATTGCTGGAGGAGAGGCGAGGCGGGACAATGCTGAGATTCGTCTTTTCTCCCTCCAGCCAGATCGTCTCCCATGCCCCGACCGCTCAGCCGCATTGCCCCCGACTGGTGGGACTACACCACGCTCGACGCCGACATCATCCGCGATGCTGCGGCGCTCACGGAGCGCGACCTCGCCGCCCTCTCGCGGCCCGGCTTCCGCGTCACGTTCTACGACACGCTCGAAGACTTTTATCT
>CAMBSN010000167.1 GCA_945870505.1 Candidatus Kuenenia stuttgartensis
TGGTTCCAGCATGGCACTGGCCTCGCGGCCGCCGCGGCCGGCAGCCCTACCGACCGGGGCGCGGCGGGCGACTTCACCGTGGCTCCCAGTGGCCCACAGGCCGTTGCGGGCATCTGGCCGGCCAGCATCAAGTCGCTCACGCTCTCGACGAAACACGGCGGCCGGTTCACCTCGCCGACCGTGCGACTCGACAAGGAGTACGAACTCCGCGTGCTCGCGGCGGGCGATGACGGCGCCACGCTTCGGCCCGTGATCCAGTACTACCCACGACGCGGAGAGGTCTACCCGATCAAAAGCCTCTCCCGCGACTGGCAGTGGCACACGTTTGATCTCACCTATTGGAACGGCGACGACATCCACGTCGAACTGGCGACGGCCCGCGACATGCCGCTGCCGATCGGCATCAACGAGCGGTCGTGGTTTGCGGTCCGCAAGGCGGTGCTCGTGGAGAAAGAGCCGGCGGCAGACACGGGCCCCACAGCCACACCGTCGGCGAAATCGGAGATGACCAAGTCGGCCCCCGTGACCGACGAGAAACTCGACGCGATCCTCAACGAGTCGCTCGCATCGAAGCCGCAGTCGTTTGCCGACTGGCGGACCTGCTACGTGCGGGCCATCGAGCGAGCCGTCCGCGACTGGAGCGAAGGCAGGGCGACCGATGCCCAGGCGTTGCTCCTCGACGCCTGCCTCGCAGAGGGGATTCTCGAGAACAAAGTCGATCACCTTGCCACGGCGCGGCCGCTGATCGAGGAATACCGCCGACTGGAAGCGGAGATCGTGCCGGCCGAGTGGGTGCCAGGCATGGCGGAGACCGTCGGCGGCGACCAGCCACTCCTGTCCCGCGGCGACCACAAGAAGCCGGGGCAGCCCGTACCTCGCGGCTTCCTCTCCGTGATCGATGCCACGCCCTACGAGTCGGCCGACAGCGGCCGGCTGAAACTCGCCGAGGATCTCCTGCGGCCCGACAACCCGCTCACCCGGCGGGTGATCGCCAACCGCGTCTGGCACCACCTTTTCGGCCGCGGCCTCGCCGCCACCCCCGACAACCTCGGCCACCTTGGTCCGAAGCCGACGCATCCGGCGCTCCTCGATCACCTCGCACGGTCGCTCGAGACGAACGGCTGGTCGCTCAAGACCCTGATTCGCTCCGTGCTCACGTCCCGTGCCTGGCGGCTCGACTCGCAGGCCAGCGAGCAGGCCCTCGCGGTCGATCCAGACAACGCCCTGCTGTCGCACGCCTTCGTCCGCCGCCTGGAGGCGGAGTCTGTTCGCGACAACCTCCTCGCCGTCTCGAATACGCTCAACCCTGACCTGTTTGGCGTCATGCACCCAGGCGACAGCGGCCGCCGCAGCGTGTATGTCCGCGTGGCCCGCAACGCGATGGATCCATTGCTGCGGGCCTTCGACTTCCCGGAGCCTGCCAGTTCGGTCGGCCGCCGCGATGTCACCAACGTGCCCGCCCAGACGCTCTATCTGCTCAACGACGGCCGCGTCACCGAGCTCGCGCGTGCCTGGGCTCGCGGAATCCTGGCCGACACGTCGCTCGCCACCGACGACGAACGGCTCCAGCGGATGTTCGTCGCGGCGCTCGGCCGGCCGGCAACACCGGAGGAACTTTCCCGCACGCGGGCCTTGCTCGAGAGCACCGAGGAGGAGACCGCCGCCCTTGCGGCCCGCCTGGCGGCGATCCGCGAGAAAGAGGACATGCTCTCGCGAAACATCGCCGACGTGCTCGCCCCAGCCCGGGAACACTGGGTGGCAACACATGCCCCCGAGAACGCCGGCGCCACGCCGCCAGAGCCGATGAGCCGCTGGGATTTCAGCCAGGGTCCCGAGGACACAGTCGGCGAGATGCCGGTCACGCTCCGCGACGGTGCCAAACTCCGCAAGGGAGGGCTCGTGCTCAACGGCAAGGGCTATGCCGTCACGGCTCCTCTAACCCGCTCGCTCCGCGAGAAGACGCTCGTCGCCTGGGTGAAACTCTCGTCCCTCGACCAGCGCGGGGGCGGCGCGATGTCGATCCAAACTGGTGGCGGCGCGACGTTCGATGCGCTCGTCTACGCCGAGCAGACGCCGGGCGAGTGGCTGGCGGGGAGCGACCAGTTCCTGCGGACGAAGCCGTTCGGTGGCGCACGTGAGACGGAAACGGCGCGGCCCGTGCATCTGGCCGTGGCTTACCACGGCGACGGCACGATCCGCGGCTATCGCAATGGCGAACCCTACGGCAAGGCCTACGTGGCCAACGCCCGCGCCCCGATGGAGTTTGTCGCGGGGCAGAGCGAGGTGTCGTTCGGCGCGCGTCACCTGCCCGCGATGCCCGGCCGCATGCTGTCGGGCGTGATTCTTTCGGCCGCCCTCTACGACCAGCCGCTCGACGAGCAGAGTGTCCGTGCCCACTACCTCGGCACCATGGCCGAGACCGTTTCCGACGACGAACTTCTCGGCAGCCTCGCCCCCGCCGACCAGCAACGGGTGGAGGAGTGGCGAGCGCAGCTCCAGAAGCGGCGCGACGAGGCGGCGGCGGTCACCGATTCGACGGGTGAGCCAGCGCTCTCCGATCCGCGGCTGGCAGGCTGGACGGACGTAGGCCGGGCGATCTTTCTGTTCAAGGAGTTCATCTACCTGCGGTAGCGGGTGGATGCCGGAGGCGGGTTGTTCCCGAAACGATCGATGTCGCGATTCATACACCGACAGATGGCGAAAGATCCCGCCGGGATCACCGCGCGAGGCATCTCCCGCCGACGGCTGCTCGAAACGTGTTCGACGGGGTTTGGCGGCGTGGCGCTGGCGGCCTTGCTGGGGCGGCCGAGCCGTGCCGCGGCCGCCATCGAGGGCCCGCTCCTGCTCGCCGGCGCGGCCCTGCGTCGGACACACCATCAGGCCAAAGCGAAAAACGTGATCTTCTGCTTCATGTCGGGGGGCGTGTCGCAGGTCGATTCGTTCGACCCCAAGCCGCGGCTGGCAGCCGACAACGGCAAGCCGATGCCAATGAAGGTGGAGCGGACGCAGTTCAACAACAACGGCAACATCATGGCCAGCCCCTTCGAGTTTCGGCCGTGGGGGGAGAGCGGTATCCCGGTGAGCACGATGTTTCCGCACATTGGCGGCGTCGTGGACGAGTTGGCGATCGTGCGGTCGATGACCACCACCGTCAACGAGCACGCACAGGGCAACTACATCATGCACACCGGGTTTCCCTTCCTGGGATTCCCAAGTGCCGGGGCCTGGGCCTCCTATGGGCTGGGAAGTGACAACGCCGACATGCCCGGCTACGTCGTGCTCCAGAGCGGCAAGGCCGAGCCGCCGCACGGGGGCGTGGGCATGTACAGCAACGCCTTCCTGCCGGGCCAACACCAGGCCTCGATCCTCAAGGCCGACGCCCCCGAAGCAATCGCCAACATCCGGCCACGCGGTGCCACGGCCGCCCAGCGGCGGCGGCTCGATTTCGTGGCCGGCTTCGATCGCGATTTTCTGGCTGAGGCCGACCGCGACGCCACGATCGAAGCGGCGATTCACAATGCCGAAACCGCCTTCCGCATGCAGGCGGAGGTGCCGACCCTCTGCGACATCTCGGGGGAGACCGCGGCCACGAAATCGGCGTATGGTCTCGACTCGAAGTCGCCCGGTACGGCCGACTACGGCCGTCAGTGCCTGCTGGCGCGACGGCTGGTGGAGCGGGGCGTGCGGTTCGTCGAACTCTCCTGCCTGGGCGGCAACGGCGGGGGATCGGCCAACCCCTGGGATCAGCACGGCGGCCTGCACAAGGGGCACACCGCGATGGCGGCGCAGGTCGATCAGCCAATCGCGGCGCTGATCGCCGACCTCCGGGCTCGGGGCCTGCTCGATTCGACGTTGGTGGTCTGGGCCGGCGAGTTCGGGCGGACGCCGTTCTCTCAGGGAGCCGACGGTCGCGACCACAACCCATACGGGTTCAGCGTCTGGCTGGCCGGCGGCGGCGTGAAGGCGGGCACGATCCACGGCGTTACCGATGAGTTCGGCTATCACGCTGTGGAAAACATTTGCACCGTCTACGACCTCTGGGCCACGGTGCTCCATCTGCTCGGCGTCGACCACGAGGAACTGACCTACCGCTACAGCGGCCGCGACTACCGCCTCACCGACGTCCACGGCCATCCGATCCGCGAGATCATCGCCTGAG
>CAMBSN010000168.1 GCA_945870505.1 Candidatus Kuenenia stuttgartensis
TGCTTCTGAGCAGGTTGCCAACCTGCTCTACTGCGGAAGTAGCACAGGTTTTCAACCTGTGCCGTAGCGGCGCGGGGCGTGGTTCATGAGCAGGTTGCCAACCTGCTCTACGGGGTGGCGTCCGTCGCCGGCTCGGTCGTCGTCTTGCCGCGGCGGGTGGCCTGTACGGCGATCTCGCCGCCGATTGGTACCTCGTGCTCGCCCGACACGAGCGCCGCGGTGATCGTCAGCGGCACGGCGTCGCCGTCGTCGGCGAGGTCGCCCTGCAGCAGGAGGCTGTCGAGATACGGCTTCACGGCGCCGCGGAGCGTCTTGTCGGTGGCAGGCCGCGAGGTGTCGCCGATGAAGTTCCGCAGCTGTGCCCCCGCGATCACGTATCGCGACCGCCGGGCGTCGAAGAAGGGATCGTCGAAGGCGAAGGTCGCGGCCGTCGCGCCGCTGGAGATGTCGCGCAGCAAGAGCCGCAGCGCGGCCTTCGGCGGTGGGATAAACGCTTCGGGCACGGCGATCTCGATCGCGTCGCACGAAGAGGAAAAAAACTCGTCCACCTTCGCCGATTCCGTCTTCAAGCCGGTCGCCTTGGTGACCGTGAATGTCAGGCTGATCGCACACGACGAGGCGAATGTGAGGTTGCCCGCGGCGGTGTCGGTCCGCCGCATCACCGGCACCAGCAGGCTGCCCGTAACGCCGTAGGGCGTCGCCAGATGCACGTCCACCGCCTCGCGGCGGTTGCAGTCGATGCCGCAGGGGTCGAGGGCGGGATCGCCGCAGGTGGCGCACTGGCCGGGGAACGCCTGTGCCGGCGCCGGCTCGGGCAGCGGTTCGGCGGCCGACGCGAGCACGAGGCCGCGCGTGGCCGAACGGGCCGTGGTGGCGGCGCACGTCGGTGCCGGCACAGTGGCCGCCCCGGATGGGATCTCTACCTGGATGATCTCGCGGGAAAGCAATCGGAAGCGTGCGGGCCGGCCCCCTGCGATCACGCGGGTGTCGTGCACGCTGAAGCCCTTACCGACGAGGAACAGCGACGTGACCGCCGCCGGATCGATGCCGGGAGCCCCGTACCAGCCGAGGAGTTCGGGGGCGAGGTCGGAGATTCCGGCGTTGAAGAGTTCGAATCCGCCGGAAGTGTTCTCGTGGGGGATCTGCGCCTGCAGCGTCTGCATCGGCAGCCGCCGCTCCAGCTGATCGACGAGTCGCAGCAGCTGCGGCAGGGAGCCGGAGGCGTGCGGGCCGGGGCAGCGGCCGCAGGCGTGGGCCGTCGTCCGCATCGACTCCACGGCGCGCGAGAGCGTGAGCGTCTGCGAGATGCCCGGGTCGATCTGCTTGGGATGCGTGAGCGAGAACCAGCTCGTGTGGACGTCGAGTGTGATCCAGGGCACGAACGCGGGCATCACGATGATCGCGGCGCATTCCCGCTGGCCTGGCTCGATCTGTCGCTGGGCAAGATCGGCTTCGCTCGACGGCCCGCCGCAGACCGTCTCGCCGAGGGTGGCGAGTGTGCCCCGCGTGGGCGGCGTCTGCACGCGGGGATAGAACCGCCAGCCGAAGGTGTCGGGGCCATGGGCGAAGCCGACGGCTGTTCTGTTGAGGGCGACGGTGGCCATGTCGAGCTCCAGCCGCCGCGTGTACCGCTGCATCGCTTGGGCGTTGAGCGGGCCGCTGGCCGAGGCCATCGCCATCGCGATCTGCAACTCGCGGCGGCGGGCGTAGGAGTCGTCCACGTTCTGCTCGTTGCTCACTGGATCGAGGGCGAACACCCGGATCGGCCATCTCGTGCGGACATAGTCGGTGAAAGCGGCTCGGGCGTCCGGCGCTGGGTCGGGTCCGTAGAACGGGCCGGCGCAGCCGCCATGACCGGCCGCTTGGCCCCGCGCCGTGGCCGCCTCGCGGGTGTCGGCGATCAATCGCTCGTTGAGCAGCGCCGACTCCACGAGGATCGACCAGGCGAGCACTGCCGTGGTGGTCCGGCAGATCGGCGCGGTGGGCTGCAGGTCGTCGCAGCAGATGCCCGACTGGTCCGTGTCGGGGCCGGCGGCGGCATGGTCGATCAGTTCGATGCCATTCTCATCGCCGGTGCCGATCGTCGAGAAGAAGCGGCAGCGGGCGGCGGCGAGGTCGCGGGCCTGTCGGCCGCGGACGAGCGCGGCGAGGTTCCAGGCGGGTAGTTCCTGCCAGAGGTGCCGACGGGCGTCGAGGGCGAGGAAGTCGTAGGCCGCCTCGAGCTCTTCGGCGAGATGGCCGCGGACGTCCAGGTAGCCGATGCAAGGGCGACTGCCGGGATGGTTGACCAGCGCCGCGTGGGTGTCGTGGATCAGGGTGGCGACCTGGGCGACGCCGGCCACGTCCGCGAGCTGCGAGAAGGGGATCGGCAGCCGGGAACGGCGGGTCTTCATGCTCGGAGCTGATGACGGTGTGATCGTGGGGAGCTTTGCGCGGAGCGACTGCATCGCCGCCATCACGCCCTGACGGTGCGATGGTTCGGCGCGAGGCAGTCCCCATCGCTCACGCGATTGGGCTTCCTCAGGCAGCGCCTTGCGGCTCGCGATGCGGCCGTCACTGGCGACGATCGTCTCCGCCCACGCGAGGCATTCGCGGTCGTTCACCGCCCACGTGAGGGCCGGCGCGATCACGTCCACGAGGTCGTTGATCACGAGGCTTCGAAACGTGGTCGGCAGCAGGTCGTCGCCGAGGCAGGGCTCGGCGATCACGGTGATCTCGGCGCCGTGCCCCCTCCGCGTCCGGCTGCCTGGCATGACCGACACCGGGATCCGTACCAAGTTGAGCGAATAGCCGGGCGCGTCGGACGAGTCGTCTCCTTCGTTCACCCGCCGCAGCTCGTTGAGATGGTTCAGGTAGCGGGAAAGCTGGTCGAGGTGCACGGTTGGTTCGAGCGACAGCGGGGCGTCGTCAAACTGGAATCCGGCGGGGTTGGGCGGGATTGCGAACGGCGCCGTGCGGGCGATCACGATTGGATCAGCGCGGCCGGCCGACTCGTTTCCTGAGGGAATCAGTCCCTGGATCGTGTTGATCACGCTCGCGGAGCCGCCGGCATCGGGCACGGCCACGTCTTGCGGGGTGCGGCGGCGGCCGGAGGCCGACTGCAGGGCGAGGGCCATGCCCAGGTAGGCCTGATCGCTGCGGCGGATCGAAGCGGTGGTCCGCTCGGTGAACAGGCCAAGCTGCTTCCGCATCTCCTCTTCGTATTCGAGCCGGGCCCGCGTCAGCCGGCTCTGGCCCCAGACGTCGGGCTGCTTGGCGACCACCGTGCCGTAGCAGGCGAGATGATGCTCGAGCCAGTCGATCTGCTTGGCGAGGTCTTCGAGGCACGGGTCGCCTGACGGGGGCGGCGGGATGCGGTGCGCGGCTTGCAGCGGCGCGGCGAGCGTGCGGAAGACGTGGCCGAACTCGCGGGCGTGGGCGGTCGGCAGGACGAGGCCCACGAGGGCGGCAGTCCGGGCAAGGGTGGCAAAACGGCGCATGGCACGGATCCTCCGATGCCGGTTTAGGTGAGGGGGTGACCCCTCAAGAGAATCGGCGCCGGCGGCCGATCGTTTGAGCACGGGAGGCGACCGTGAGGAAATCGCCGCCAGTTTGCGCACCTTTCCAGGAGGGAGTCATGAACGGGGCCTGTCGTCAGTCGATCCAGTGCATCGTGCCGCCCTACATGGTGGAGTTCATGGCGCGGTCCGCCGACGAGCGGCTCCGCGAATGGGCCCTCGTGCACCTCGCCCGGGCGGCGGCGATCCGGGCGGTGCGGTCATTCGCCCAGCAGATGCCGCCGATGATGGTCACGGCCTCGCCAACCGGAAAGAGGCACCGGCTCGTCTACGACGCCCGAAAAAAAGACGTGCTACCGGGCAAACTGGTACGGAGCGAGGGGGAGGAGAAGTCGGCCGACGTGGCGGTCA
>CAMBSN010000169.1 GCA_945870505.1 Candidatus Kuenenia stuttgartensis
AGCCCCCAGGTGCCGGTATCCGAGGGCGTGCCGAACACCGTGAAGAAATATCGCTTGGGATCGCGGATGTTCTTGGCGCGGTTTCCCTCGAGGCGGCGCAGGATCTCGTCGAGGCTCATGATGCCCCGAGCCTTCTCGAACCCCGCCTCGGAGAGCGTCGCCTGGAGGAGCTCGAACGCTGCCCGCTCTTGCGTCGCCGTCATGTCGCGGAGCTGCACGCCCTTGCGCTCAGGCTTCGGCACGAAATGCCAGTCGGTTCGCGACGCATCGCCAAAGCCGCGGACGCCCCGCGCCCGCTGCCGCGCATCGAGCGTGTCGATCCATCCGGTCGCGGCATCCGCGAGTGGAAGCACTGTGGTCGCCTGCATGGCTGCGCGCGTCGTGAGCGCCACGGCGGCCGTCGCGAGCACGAGCAGGCAGGCCACGATCCTCTGCCGACTGTCTTGCATGGCGAGCCTCTCCTCTGGTCAGTCGTGGCCGCGGTTCGGATCGCGGTCGTGGTGGGCCTGATCGACGTGCACGTGCACCTTCGGACAGGCTTGAAAATACCCTTCCCACGCCTCGTCCGACACCCCTGCACCGTCGAGATACAGGCTCCACAGCCGGGGCAGCCGGGCGAGGACGCGGAGCCCTGCGTCGCCGATCGGCACATCGATCAAATGCAAGGTGCGGAGCGCGGGGAGTTCCGCGACGGCCGCGCACACATCCGCGCCAGCGAGGGCCCGGCCGCCGATCCGCAGGCTCCGCAGGTGCTCGAGCACCGAGAGGGCCCGGATCCCTACGGCGGTGCAGGCCGCCTGGGGAATGTTCAGGTCGCGGAGTTTCGTGCAGGCTGCGAGCCGCCGGAAGCCCGTGTCGGTGAGGGGCGACTCACGCAGCACAAGCCGCTCGAGATCGGGTAGCGTTGTGAGAATCTCGACCCGGCCGTCGTCCACGACGCCACGGTCCAGGACGAGCTCACGCAATCCCGCCAGGCCGCGGAGCGACTCCCATTCGGCGGCCGTGGGCGGGGTGGCTGCGACGATCCGTGCAGATTGTCCAGCCCTCACACCCGCTGTCTGCGCGACGATGCCCGTGGGGTCGGTGTGACTGCAGCCGATCGCGACTGCGGTCACGACTGTGGCGAGCCACCGCGTCATGTCACCGCCCGCGACCCGGCCCCAGAACGCTTGTTGAACTCGTGCAGCCATGAGAGTGGATTGTGCAAGCTCAAGGGGCGCCGATGCTAGACGCCGCTGCCCGGCTGCCGTACCTTGACCGCGGTCCCGCGACGTTCACGGCAGGGTCCACGATGGCCGACATTCCCGATCCCTTTCGCGAACCCCGCCGCACGCACGGCGTGCTCGGCCTGCCGACCAACCGCGAGACGATCCCCCTGATCCTGCGGCACGACGACGTGCGGAAGGCCGCCAAGGACTGGAAAACGTTCAGCTCCGACGCGCCGTTTCGCGTGCCGATTCCGTCGGAAGAGCACCTGCGCTCGGTGCGTCAACTCCCCATCGAGACCGACCCTCCCGACCACACCGACTATCGCGACCTCGTCGAGCCATTCTTTCTGCGGGCCAAGCAGCCGGCCTTCATCGCCCGTGTCGAGGCGATCGTCGATCGCCTGCTCGACGAGGCGCTTGGACGCGATGCGATCGAGGCGGTCGGCGACTTCTCACTGCCGCTCCAGTCGCGAGCGCTCACGGTGCTGCTCGGTGTCGACGAGGCGGAGGCCGAGCGGTTCATCGGCTGGGGCGTCCATGTGTTCCATCACGGGGAAAATGGTGCCGAAAAAGGCCAGGATCTCGAACGGTATCTCAACGAGCAATTCGACAAGGCGGCGGCAAATCCCGGTGACGACTTCTACAGCCTGCTCACGACGGCTGAGTTCCGCGGCCGGCCGCTCACCCGGGCCGAGCAGCTCGGCTTCGCAAACCTGATGTTCGCCGGCGGCCGCGACACGATGATTTACAGCGTGGCCTGTGCGATCGGCTATTTCGCCGAGCATTCCGAGGCGCTCGATTTCCTCCGGGCCGATCCCGCCCGGATCGTCCTCGCGAGCGAGGAGTTCTTTCGCGTCTACATGCCGCTCACGCACATCGGCCGGGTCTGCCCGGTGGACACCGACGTGCACGGGATGACCGTCCAGGCGGGCGACCGGGCGAGCCTCTGCTGGGCGTCGGCGAACCTCGACGAAACGGTCTTTCCGGCCGCCGACGAGGTGCATCTCGACCGCCGGCCGAACCAGCACGTCTCCTTCGGCTTCGGCGCCCACCTCTGCCTCGGTGCCGCCCACGCCCGCACGGTCATGCGGACCCTGCTCACCCGGCTCTGCAACCGCGTGGGGCGGATCGATCTCATCTCGAAGGTCGATCGCGTCGAGCACACGCTGGCCTACGACCGTCCGCTCGGCTACG
This sequence comes from Candidatus Kuenenia stuttgartensis, assembly GCA_945870505.1. Classification (GTDB taxonomy): domain Bacteria; phylum Planctomycetota; class Planctomycetia; order Pirellulales; family UBA1268; genus QWPN01. The sequence goes on from CAMBSN010000169.1 coordinate 2,403, forward strand.
AATCGCTCGTCGTCCGAATGCATCCGCGGCCGTCATGACACCGCTCAGGGGTCGAGTACGACCGCGACGGGCAGCGAGTTGCCGAACGTCTTGAAATCCCTGAACGTCCAGACGACCTCTTTCTCAGGCGTGACCTCGATGATCTGCGGGTTGTCGGGGCCGGCGTGGCAGTTGATCAACCGGGTGTTGCCGTTCGCCAATCGCTCCACCTGCGTCACCCACGCCAGCGTGATCCCCTCGAGGTCGTGCTGCCCGACCTTCCACACGATCTCCTTGGCGGGCGTGACCTCGAGCACGGAGTGGCCGTTGCCCGTGCCGATGAGCGTGTTGCCATTCTCGAGCCGCACGGCCGAGTAAACCTGGTCGCCGAAGGCCTCGGGGCCGTGGCCGCCTTTCGCCGGCTTCTCGAGCGGCACGTCAAACTCCCAGATCACCTTGCCGGTCGTGTCGTATTCGCGCACGACGCCGTCCTTCTCGTGGGCCACGAGGTAGGTGCCGGCGGCGGTCTTCCGCGCGTTGCGGGTGTCAGAGTGGGCTGAGCGGGCCTTCACCGTGAGTGGCACCTCGCGGACGACGCTGCCCTCCCGATCGATCTCGATGATCCTGGCTGGGCCCGACTCGACGATCATCGTCGTGCCGTCGGGCAGCCGCTCGAAGGCATGCACTTCGACGCTGCGGCCGGCGTTGCCGTTGCGCTTCGAGTTGTAGTCCCAGATCGGCTTGCGGTGCTCGTCCAGTTCCACGATCCGCGTCCAGCCGTCTTGGTAGAGAATGTGACCGTCGGGGAGGAGGTGCAGGTCGTGAATGGCGCCCACCGGCAGCCGCCACTCGACTCGGCCATCAGGCGCGACCGATGCGAGCGTCTTCGTCGACGAGTCGGCGGCGATCACGCGCCGCGGCGTGCCGGTCTGCACGGCAGTCGGCGGAGCTTTGGCCATCGCGACTGCGGGCAGGAGCATCACCAGCACGAACAGATTCTTCATGTGATGATTTCCCGGATGGGCTGCACGTGCTCGACACCCACGAGTTTCTGGTCGAGGCCGCCGAAGAAGTAGCTCAGGCGGTTGGGATCGAGCCCCAGCTGGTGGAGCACCGTGGCATGCAGGCTCTTCACATGGAAGCCTACCCGGCCGTCGTGCTCCGGCGTGATCGCTGCGGCGCCGAGTTCGTCGGTCTCGCCGACGCTCACGCCTCCCTTGATGCCGCCGCCGGCCATCCACATCGTGAACCCGAACGAATTATGGTCGCGGCCCGTGCCCTTGGCGTATTCCGCCGTCGGCTGCCGGCCGAACTCGCCCCCCCAGATCACCAGCGTGGTGTCGAGCAGGCCCGATCGCTTGAGATCGGTAAGCAGGGCCGCGATCGGCTGGTCGGTGTTGCCGGCGTGGAACTCGTGGTTTTTCACGAGGTCGCCGTGGGCGTCCCAGTTGTCGTCGTTGTGGGCGCCGCCCGAATAGAGCTGGACGAACCGCACGCCCCGCTCGACGAGCCGCCGCGC
>CAMBSN010000170.1 GCA_945870505.1 Candidatus Kuenenia stuttgartensis
GCCGTCTGCGCGACCGAGGTGGCCGCCGGACGTCCGGCGCCCTGGATGATCTTCCGCGCGATGGAGAAGACGGGCGTCTGGCCGCCAGCAGCGGTCGTTGCCGTGGGCGACACGCTCGCCGACATTGAGGCCGCGCGCAATGCCGGCGTCTGGGCGGTCGGAGTCACCGCGACCGGCAACATGCTCGGGCTCTCGCGGGCGGAACACGACGCGCTCGAGCCCGGCCGCCGGGCCGACCTGCTCATCGCAGCCGCGGAGCGAATGCTTGCCGCCGGTGCGCATGCGACGATCTCCGGCATTGGCGATCTGCCTGCACTGCTGCCGCGCCTCGGGGACGTGCCGTGACGCATGCCACCGACGTGATCGTGGTCGGCGGTGGGATCATGGGCCTCGCCTTCGCCTGGGAGGCAGCCCGGCGTGGCCGCCGCGTCACGCTCCTCGAGCGGAGCGACGCCGCCCGTGGAGCCAGCATTCGCAACTTCGGCATGGTCTGGCCGGTGGGGCAACCGGCCGGCGAGCGCCACGCCCTCGCGATGCGAAGCCGCAGCCGCTGGCTCGAACTCCGCGACGCCGGCGCGGTCTGGGCTGCCGAGTGCGGGAGCGTGCACGTCGTCTTCGAGGAGGATGAGGCGCGGGTGCTGGCGGAGTTTGCCGACCGGGCACCGGGGCTCGGCGTGCCATGCGAACTCCTCGCTGGCCCGGAGGCGGCCCGACGGTTTCCCACGATCCCCGCCGATGCCCGGGCGGTGCTCTGGAGTCCCACCGAACTCGCCGTCAATCCGCCCAGGGCGATCGCCGCTGTCGCGGCCCACCTCGTCGCAGCCCACGGCGTGGACATCCGCTTCTCGACCACAGTCGTCGGCATCGACATGCCCGCGGTTACCACGTCGTGCGGGCAACGGTTTGAGGCGCCGCAGGTGGTCGTCTGCGGCGGCGCCGACTTCGAGACGCTGTTTCCCGACCTCTGGGCCGCCTCGGGCACCCGCCGCTGCAAGCTGCAGATGCTTCGCACTCGGCCGCAGCCGGGCGGCTGGCGGCTCGGCCCTCACGCGGCCGGTGGCCTGACGCTCGCCCACTACGCCGGCTTCGAGATCTGTCCGTCGCTGGCGGCGCTCAAGCAACGGCTCGCCGCGTCGATGCCTTCGCACACGGCCGCCGGCATCCACGTGATGGCCTCGCAGAACGAGGCAGGCGAGGTGATCCTCGGCGACTCGCACGACTACGACGCGCCGCTCGATCCGTTCGAGTCCGAGGCGATCGACGACCTTATCCTCGCCTACGCCCGCCGCATGTTCCGCCTCCCCGATTGGTCGATCGCCGCCCGCTGGCATGGCGTCTACGCGAAGGGGCCTGATCCGATCCACTTCGCTGCGGAGCCCCAGCCCGGCTGCTTCGTGATGGGGTCGCCAGGGGGTGCCGGCATGACGCTGGCGTTCGGGCTCGCCGAGCGGTGGTGGAACACGCGTGCCGCAGCCGAGCACGGCTGAGTCGGCGATCAGTCGCGAACGTCAGTGCCCAACATCGCCAGCCGAAGCCGTCACCAGCGACACGAACACCTCGGGGTCGATGGTCTCCTCGAGAGAACGCACGGACGCATCGCCGATCACAAACATGCACATTCCCGGATGGAACGAGTAGATCTCGTTGTTGTTGTGCAGGTTCATCATCTGGCCGCCACGCTGGTCGTGGACGGCAAAGTAACTGTCTTTGTCGGCCCACCGAGCGCCGCTCACGGCGGTGCTGCCATCCGGCTTCCTCCCCACGTACCCCAGCGGCCGCCCCGCAGACTCATAGAGAAGAATGGTCTTGGAGAGCCCGTCGCTAATCGCCGACCGCTTGCGGGCCTGCGGCCAGAGCATGCCCGTCCAGTTGGAACGGGTCGAGAGTTGCTTGGATGAAACAAGTGCCGAGTAGGCGGATGCATTGACCTGATGGCACGCGGCGTAGTCGGAGACCGGGTCGGTCCGTGCTGGCGCCGACGGGCAGACCGCGGTCGCGAGCGGTGAGGCGAGCAGCGACTTGTTCTTGCCGACGTTCCAGTCCTTCGTCCAGTCGACCTGGTCGCCGATCTGCCCCTGCTCCATGTAGGCGAGAATGAACGTGTAGAAGCTATGCCGAGCCGGAAGGGTGGCCGATCCGGCAGGCTCGGTCCATCCGGGCGGAATCCTCCGCTTGCCCGACTCGTAGGCATGCACCGCAAGGCCCGTCTGCTTGAGGTTATTGGAGCACGACGTCCTGCGGGCCGACTCCCGTGCCGACTGCACCGCCGGCAGCAACAGGCCGATGAGCGTGGCGATGATTGCGATCACCACCAAGAGTTCTACGAGAGTGAACCCGCCGCGCGGCCGATCGTGCCGCTTCATGGTCGCTCCGTCGATCGATTCGTTCACGAAAGACCGCCTCCCGTGCCGTGGCCACCGCGAATGGGTCGCCAGACCCGCCGCGCCCGACACCAGGCCAGCACGGCACCCACCGTTGCGAGCATCGCGGTAGCGGTCGGCTCGGGCACCGCGGCGACACTCCCCACCGCCCCGGCCGGCGTGATGTAGTTCCCGGTGTCGTAGAGGCCGGTGCCGAAGAATTCGGAGGCGTCGAGGACGTCCACGTTGCCGTCGTAGTTGAAGTCGCCCTCCTGCCAGGTCGCCGACAGACCAGTGTCGTACTTGCCGAACGACAGGAAGTTGCCGGCGTCGAGGATGTCGATCGTGTAGTCGAGGTTGGTGTCGCCCGGCGCCGCGAAGGCCACCAAAAACGAGCCGTCGCCGTTGTCGAGCCAGGCCACGGCACGCGGAATGGACTGCCCGAGGGCCCTTGCCGCAGCGGTCGATGTGATCCCGCTCGTGCCGTTCCACGAGCCGTCGCCGCGGCCAGCCACGAGGTCCGCCAGAAGACTGGCCTGCGTCATGCCACCAACGGCGATTGCAAGTCCTCCGGTGCCGATATCCACCAGGCCAGCGGCCTCATCAACGGCAAGGCTGGCGAGTGAGTGAATCGTCGCCGCCGAGGAGGAGAGAAGCAGCGCGCCTCCGGCACCCACCGCGACCGCCGGCGACCCCGCGATCGTCCCCGCACCGCGAACCTCGACCCGCGTCACGCCGGTTGAGGCATCGACGGCGAGTGTGCCCGCCCGCAGCGTGCCCCCGTCCACCGTCACCTTCGGGGATCGCATCGTGACGCCGCCGGCAACGTCGAGCGTGCCGGCTGACTGCACGACGACCTCGCTCGTCCCAAGAGCGGTGGCGTTCGACACTCGTAGCGTGCCGCCAGACACGGTGGTCGCGTTGGTCAGGCCAGTCGCCTGCCGCAGGTCGAGCGTGCCGCTACCGGTCTTGCTCACCGCACCACCGCCCTCGATCGTGCCGGTGACGGCCATCGTGCTACCGGCATCGACGACGTCGATCGTGAGGCTGGGATTGCCGACATACGCATACCGACCGAACGTGCCGGTGCCAATGCCCGACACGCGAATGGCCACGGCGCTACCCGCATCGCCGATCGTGAACGCCCCGTTACCGCTCGCCGGTAGCGCCGTCACGTGGAAGTCGAGCGTGCCGTCCTCGAGGTTCACGCCCGCGTCCGGCTGGATCGAGGTCCCGGGGCCGAACGTCACCGTGCCTGCGGTGGTCTTCAGGATCGACTGGCCGGCGGCGAGCCGGGTGATCTGACCGCCGGTGCCCCCCAATCCAAAGTCGGTCGCGAACGTGCCCGACCGCAGCGTGAAGCGATCGAGGTTCATGTTCACGCCGGTCCGCGTCCCGGAGAACGTGATCAGGCCTCCGTCGAGGATCAGGCCGCCCCAGTTCTCCCCCTGCTGGAGGTCGAATCGTCCGCCGGCATTGACCGTGACATCCGTCGACTGCGGGAAATC
>CAMBSN010000171.1 GCA_945870505.1 Candidatus Kuenenia stuttgartensis
CCCGCCAAGGCCCTGGAGCGAATCTGGAATCTCACCCCGCTCCATCCCGTGGCCACGAAGTTCATCTACTCAGACGTCAACTTCATCGTCCTCGGCCAGCTCGTCGAGCGGATTTCGGGCGAGTCGGTCGCCGCGTTCGCGAAGCGGGCGACGTTCGAGCCGCTCGGTATGACAGAGACGGGCTATGAGCCGGCGGAGCCGCTGCACGCCCGCATGGCGCCCACGGAGCAGCGCGACGGCCACTGGATGCGGGGCGAGGTGCACGACCCGCGCTGCTGGAAGCTCGGCGGCGTCGCCGGCCACGCCGGCCTCTTCGGCACCGCCACCGATCTCGCCCGCTACGCCACGATGATGCTCCGCGGCGGCGAGCTCGAGGGCGTCCGCGTGCTCGCGCCGGAAACGATCGCCGTGATGACCCGCGGCTGGCCGATCCCCGGTGGCGGGGTCCGAGGCCTCGGCTGGGACAAGCGGAGCCCGCTGTCGAGCAACCGCGGCGACCTGCTCACCGAGGCCGCCTTCGGCCATGGCGGCTTCACGGGCACGGCGATCTGGATCGACCCCGCCCTCGACCTCTATATGGTCTTCCTCTCGAACCGCGTCCACCCCGACGGCAAGGGGCTGGTCAATCCGCTGATCGCGCGGATCGCGTCGGCCGCAGTCGGCGCGCTCGTCGAGCCACGCGACGTGCCGCAGGCCGCGACCGACCGGCCCGTGCTCACCGGGATCGATGTCCTCGTCCGCGACGGCTTCCGGCAGCTCGCGGGGAAACGGGTGGCGGTCATCACGAACCACACCGGCCTCGACCGGGAGCGGCGGCGAACCGCGAGCCTGCTCGCCAAGGCCGACGGCGTAAAGCTCGTGGCGATCCTCGGGCCGGAGCATGGGGCAAGCGGCACCTTCGACCAGGCCAACGTGCCGGATGGAACAGACGAGGAGACGGGCGTTCCCGTGAAGAGCCTCTATGGCGCCACGAAGCGGCCCACGCCGGAAATGCTCGCCGACGTCGATACGATCGTGTTCGACATCCAGGACATCGGCTGCCGGTTCTACACCTATGTCTCCACGATGCTGGAGGCGATGAAGGCCGCGGCCGAACACAAGAAAGCCTTCGTGGTGCTCGATCGTCCAAACCCGATCGACGGCGTGTCGATGGCGGGGCCGCTGGTGGATGCCGGCGCGGAGACGTTCGTCGGCTGCCACCCGATCCCGCTCCGCCACGGGATGACGGTCGGCGAACTGGCGAAGATGTTTGCGGCCGATCTCAAACTCGACCTCGATCTCACGGTGATCGCCTGCGAGGGCTGGCGGCGGAGCGATGCGTTTGATGCCACGGGGCTGGAGTGGGTCAATCCGTCGCCCAACATGCGGAGCCTCACCGAGGCCTTTCTCTACCCTGGTATCGGCCTGCTCGAGTTCACGAATCTCTCGGTGGGCCGGGGCACCGAAACGCCGTTTGAGGTGATCGGGGCCCCGTGGCTCGACGGTCGCGTCCTCGCCGACGCCCTCGCCGCCCGGCGGATTCCGGGCGTGGGCTTTGTGCCGATCCGATTCACACCGAGTGCGAGCAAGTTTAAGGGCGAGCGGTGCGGTGGCGTGAACATCGCGGTCACCGACCGGGCGATGCTCGATCCCGTCCGCGTGGGGCTTGAGATCTCGGTCGCCCTCCGGCGGCTGTACCCCAAGGAGTGGGAGGCCGAGAAGATTGCCACTCTGCTCCTGCACCGCTCCACGCTCGACGCGATCCTGGCCGGCGAAGGGGCCGACCACGTGCTCGAAAAGGCCCGCGCCGGCCTCGCCGACTTCGGCCGCCGCCGCACGCGTTTTTTTCTGTATCAATGAACTGCGGCACGCGACCAGATGGGTCGAATCGAAGCCAAGCCCCGGCTGGCGTGACACAGAATAAATTATTGGCACAAGCGTTAGGACTTGCTATAACAAAGGAGGGTCGGCGGAGTGAGGCATCCGCGTACTTCTGGATCCGCTAACAGCCACTCCATTTCTCACTTTCAGGGAGATTCGTCATGGGTTACGTCAACTTCATCCTGCATCGCTTTCGATTCGCGGTGATCGCGGGATCGCTGCTGACCGCTGCGCCGGCCTTTGGGCAGTTTCAACTCACCGAGCTCACGCGTTTCAACCTCAACGCCGCCATGAGTCCCACGACAGGCACGGGCGGCACCGGCCCAAACAATCCGCTCTACATCGGCAACAACCCGTCTGCGGTTGCCTGGAATGGATCTCGTCTTTTCGTTGCTGGCATCAGTAACGGCGCGACGCCAACGGCTTCGGGCACCTTTTCCGGCATCGTCGAAGTCCTCAACACCAACACGACGGGAATCGTTGCCTCGACCGCGGTGCAGTACGGGTCGCGGTTCGGCTTCCTGTCGACTCAGAACACTCGCGGATACTCGGGTTTGGCCATCGACAACAACCGCATATTCGCGGCGTTCAACGATAACTCGGTGCAAGCCAACGCGCTCCGCGGCTACGATGTTGCTGCCTCAGGCTCTGCGAATCTGCTTTGGAGTGCAAGCGGTCGCGGAGGAGCCGGCGTGGCGATGGACCCTGGCTATATCGTGAGTGGCTCGAACCAGGGCGGGGCTGGTGTTGGGTGGGGAACCTGGGGCGACGGCGTTCAGGGCTCGTCCAACCTCAGGGCCCTCAACAACCCTGCCACCGGTGCGTCGATCTATGGTTTTTCCAGCTCGGGTACTGTGCCCGCCGGTCTTTTCTGGAACCCGGATGGCTATCCCCGAGATATTTCCTTCGATCCGGCAACCGGAGATGTCTACGGACGTTCGAGCAACAGGGTCATTAAGGCGATCCGAACCGGCGCAAACACTGCGGACACCCCATCTACGATCTACGAGACGGTGCTAGCGCCGTTCGTGCAGGGTCAAAACATCGCGTTCATGAGCGGCACGCCCTTGGGCAATCTCCTCGTGTTCAATGACAAGGATGGGACCGGAAACCTGCCGTTTTATAGCTCGTCGAACCCGGCAGCCGGATACAATCAGGTTTCGGACACGACGGGCGCTGTGCTGTCAGGAACCTGGAACTTCCTGGGAGGCACCGTGCCGACATCTACTGCCGGCTACTACGATTTTTCCTACGACCCCGCATCGAAAACACTCGCCGTCGTAGACGGCTCGAACTTGCGCGTCTCGATCTTCGGCTTCGGCGCGCCCGCACCTGACACGCAGCTCACCTGGGCGGCGGACGGGGTCAACTCCGGTGGCACCGGCACCTGGGACACGTCCTCGACGACGTGGATCGGCGCCTATGGACCGTCTGTCTGGCAGCCTCAGGCCAACGCGCTGTTCAGCGGCACGAGCGGCGGCACGGTGACCGTCGCCGCCGGGGGCGTGAGCGTTGGCCGTGGCCTGTCGTTCTCGGCCAACGGCTACACCGTCGCGGGTGATCCGATCTCGCTCACGGGCTCCACGGCTTCCACCAACAACCTCTTCGTCGGCACCGGCCTCAGCGCTACGGTCAACTCGAACCTCGCCGCCACGAGCGGCCTGTCGAAGTCGGGGGCCGGCACGCTCGTCGTGGGCGGAACGATCAGCGGCGGCACGGTATTCGTGAACAACGGCACGCTGTCGGCCGCCCCGACGGCCGCGATCACCGCCTCCGGGATCTCGGTGCTCTCGACCGGCACATTCGATGTGACGCAACTGGCAGGCGGCTACGTCGTACCCGGCGGCCAGTCACTCGCCGGAGCGGGCCTCGTGAGCGGCACGGTGACCATGTCGTCCGGGGCCACGCTCTCGCCGGGCTCAAACCTAGGCACGCTCACCGTCACGAACGACCTCACCCTGAATGGCGGCGGCAACTACAACTGGCA
>CAMBSN010000172.1 GCA_945870505.1 Candidatus Kuenenia stuttgartensis
AGTTCGACCGCCTCGAGGATGCCCTCTGCCCGGCCCGTTTCCAGGAGGTGCTCGATGTCATCGACCGACACGCTGGGCTCGGTCTGCTTGCGGCCACCGAGCAGGAAGATCACAGCCGAGGTGGCCGTGCTCATACCCCAGACGAGCGGCTGGGCGATCCAGGCGAACAGCTGCATCGCCGGGGCCGCGAGCCGTGCGAAGGCCTCGGCCTGCCGCAGGGCCAGCCGCTTGGGTACGAGCTCTCCGAAGAGCAGCGTGACGAACGAGAGGAGCATCACGAAGACGGTGAGGGCGATCGGCCGGGCCATGGCGGCGATGCCCGGAGGCGCCTGGTTGGCGATCCACGCCGTCAACTCGCTCACCAGGCGGTCGCCACCGTAGGCCGCAGCGAGCGTTCCCACGAGGGTGATGCCGATCTGGACGGTGGGCAGAAAGCGATCAGGGCTCGAGGCGAGGTCGAGTGCCGCCTGGGCGCGGCGATCGCCCTTCTCCGCCAGCGCCCGCAAGCGGCCCCTCCGGCTGGCGACGATCGCCATCTCAGCGCCAGAGAAAAACCCGTTGGCGAGGATCAAGAGAAGAACGATGAGGAGTTCTTGGAGCATGGTCGGTGGCTACCGCGGGTCGGCCCCGCTCCGGTCGATGATGGCGAGATTGTCGCGATGGACGACCTCGGCATAGGGAGTCGAGCCGAGCACCTCCGCGATCCGCTCTGTCCGGAGGCCGGCAATCCGCCGGAGGTCGGAGGCGGCGTAGTTGACGAGCCCGCGGGCGAAGACCTGGCCGTGGTTGTCGGAGAGGGCCACCACGTCACCCGAGGCAAAGTCGCCGTCGAGGGCGCGGATGCCGGCGGCAAGCAGGCTGCGGCCTCCCCCGACGACGGCCTCCCGCGCACCGGCATCGACGACGACGGTTCCGCGGGCGTCGGCGGACCAGCCGAGCCAGCGCTTCCAGGCTGGCATCGTCTCGGACCGGCCCGTGAACAGCGTCCCGATCGGCTCGCCGCGGCAGATTGCCTCGATCACGCCATCATCGCGGCCGGATGCCACGATGCAGTTTCCGCCAGCTTCCGTGATGATCCGGGCGGCCCCGATCTTGCTCGCCATGCCGCCCTTCGAGAGGCCGCCGAGGGTGTCTTTCGCCAGGCCGGCCACCGCGGCATCGATGCGCGGCACGTGAGGCACGATCGTGGCACCGGGCTCGGAGGGATGGCGGTCGAAGAGGCCCTCCACGTCGGAGAGCAGCACCAGCAGGGGCGCCCCGAGAACGGTGGCCACCAGTGCCGCGAGGCGGTCGTTATCACCGAACGAGGTCCGCAGTTCCTCCACGCTCACCGTGTCGTTCTCGTTGATGACCGGCACGGCACCGAGGTCGAGGAGGGTGAGCAACGTGGTCCGGATATTGAGGTAGCGGGAGCGGTCCTGGAGGTCGTCAGCAATCAGCAGCACCTGGGCCACGTGGCGGCCCCGGTCGCGGAGGGCTCGCTCGTAGGCCTCGATCAGGCAACTCTGGCCGATCGCCGCCACCGCCTGCAACTTCGCCAGTTCGGTCGGCCGCTTTGTGAGTCCGAGGCGGCCCATACCGGCCCCAACCGCGCCCGAACTCACGAGCACAACCCGACGTCCCGCCGCAGCGACCGCGTCGATCTGCCGCCCCAGTGACTCGATCCGGGCGGCATCGAGCAGACCGTCAGGCCCTGTGAGCACACGAGTGCCCACTTTGACGACGATCGGGTCAGCGGCGGTGGCGATCTCGTGGCGGAGCGGGTCGGTCATGGCGACGGGGCGCGGGGGCGAGCCACGAGGGGCCGCGAAGAAACGTATCGTACCTGCGCCCCACCCTGTCGGGCCACCCGCGCTGGTTTGGCGGCGATTCGTGGCGGCACCGCAGCGTCTCGAATCCGGCGGCCCTGTGCCGGACGGTTGAGCCGCTGCCGCCGCGACCTCTATGATTGGCGGGCATCCTCGGCATTGATCGTCGCCGGGTGCCCGCCAGCCCCGCCGAGGCCTCCTGCCGATGAGCGACCTGCATCATGAGTGCGGCCTGGCCGCCATCTACCACCTCCCGGGTGGCGAGCCGAGCCCGCTCTGCCCGGCTCAGGGGCCCGAGGAGGTTTCCCGGCTGATGCCGCGGATGCTCCTCGATATCCAAAACCGAGGCCAACTCTCGGCGGGCATGACCGCCTGGAATCCGTCCCGCAGCCAGCTGCTCGCCACCTACAAGGAGGTGGGCAGCGTGAGCGAGGTGTTTCGGATGAATCACCGGGGCAAGTACGAAAGCCTGATGGAGCAGCACGCAGGGCGGGCCGCGATCGGGCACGTCCGCTACGCGACCTGCGGGGCCGAAGACCGGGGCTACGCCCAGCCGCTCGAGCGGCCGCACATCCAGAAGCGGAAGTGGTTTGCATTTGGGTTCAACGGCCAACTCGCCAACTACCAGGAGCTCCGGGCAGAGATCCTCGCCGCCGATGACAACCACCTGGCGCGGGACAACGACACGGAGGTGCTCATGCACGTGATCGGCAAGGAGCTCTCGGGCGACGCCGATCCCAACCCCGTCGAACTGCTCGCGGCGATCTCCGCCCGGTTTGACGGTGCCTGGAACATCGCCATGCTCGACGCCTGTGGCCGGCTGATCGTGGCCCGAGATCCGCTGGGCATCCGGCCGATGGAATATGCCTGCCTTGGATCGCTCGTGGCAGCGGCGAGCGAGAGCGTGGCCCTCCTCAACCTCGGCTTTTCGGCCGAGTCGATCCGCACGCTCGAGCCGGGGACGGCCCTGATCGTGGACGCGGGTGGCATGCGCATCGAGCGTTTCGCCGAGTCGCCGCGGAAGGCGCACTGCTTCTTCGAGTGGGTCTACTTCGCCAATGTTGCCAGTACCATGGATGACCGCAGCGTCTACCTCTCGCGGAAGCGACTCGGGGAGGAACTCGCGCGATTGGAGACCATGCCAATCGACAGCGACACGGTGGTCGTGCCCGTTCCCGACACGAGCAAGGCGGCGGCCGACGCGATGGCCTTCCGGCTCTCGATCCCGTGCGTCGAGGGGCTGATCCGCAACCGCTACACCGGCCGCACGTTCATCGATGGGGCATCGAGTCGGCGACAGAAGGCCGAGACGAAATACACGCCGCTCCGCGAGGTGCTCGAGGGCAGGCGGGTGATCCTCGTCGAGGACTCGATCGTCCGCAGCACAACGATGAAGGTCCTCCTGGGACGGATGCGGTCGCTCGGGCTGGCCCGCGAAATTCACGTGCGGGTCGCCTGTCCGCCGATCGTGGCCCCGTGCTTCTACGGCATCGACATGTCGACAATCGACGAGCTCTTTGCGCCGGCGTTTCTGCCGGACGGCGTGCTCACGGAGGCCGCTCAGGCCGCGATGGCGGCCCGGCTCGGGGCTGACTCGCTCCGCTACCTGCCGATCGAGTCGGTGGCACGATCGATCGGCTTTGACGCGACCGACCTCTGTCAGGCCTGCCTGACGGGTCGTTATCCGACGCCCGCCGGCGAGCGGCTCTACGAGATCGCCGTCGCCCAGACCTCCCGCGGCGGCGCGGGCCGCACGTACGAGGCGGCCCGGTAGCGGTTCATGCGGGTCGCACGGGAATCAGACGTCGCCGCAGCCGGCCGGAGGCATGCTCCCCATTCCTATGCGAACCGGGAACACACAGGCTGAAAATCTGTGCTACGAGAGGCCGCGAGGGGCTGCCCGTGCCCGAGAGCCGGCGTTGCTTCCGACGCGCAGCCAGGATGGCGAAGCGGAGGAAGC
>CAMBSN010000173.1 GCA_945870505.1 Candidatus Kuenenia stuttgartensis
GTGCCGATGTTTCCGCGGCGGCGGCACGAGATCGGCGAGCCGATCCAAAAACTCAAACGTTGAGAGTTCGACGACCCCATTGGCCCCCGGCCGCGTGGACGTGCGGCCGCGGCCACGCCCGACCCAGTTGGCGGCTTTGTGCCGTGGCAGCACGTAGCGGACGCGGGCGATGCGGCCGTCTGCGCCGCGGATCACGGAGTGTGCGGGCTTGATTGGGTGCTTCTCGACCTTGAGCACGGCTGCGGCTCTGACGCCGACGTGCCCGATCAGCTCCGGGCGCTTCGCGGCGGCCCGACGCGGGGAATCGTGCGGGTTCCCGGTGATCGACCCGATCTCGTCGCCCGCGTGCTCGACCAGGGCGCGGATGGAGTGATGGTGCCGCACGTCGATCGGGCGGAGCAGGCCGAGCGGCTCGTGCGGGCGGCATCGTATCCGCCGCGCGGGCAGCGCGGGGTGTCGCGGACGGTGCGGGCCCACGACTACGGCCTGCGGCCGCTCGACGGCCGGCCCGCCCCGATGCTCATCGCGCAGATCCAGACGCTCGATGCCGTCGATGAAGCCGCCGCCATTGCGGGGGTCGATGGCATCGACGTGCTCTTTGTGGGGCCGGCCGACCTGCAGCATGATCTGGCCGTGCGTCAGCCGGCGGCGGGGGCAGGCTTCGAAGATTGCCTGGATCGCGTCGTGGCGGCCGCGCGTGCGGCGGGCAAGGCGGCGGGCATTCTCGTCCGCGAGCCGGGTGACCTCCCGCGGCGGGCCGAGCAGGGATTCTCGTTCGTGGCGGTCGAGTCAGACGTGGCGATCCTCAGAAACGCGTTTCGCGCCCTCGCCGACCTCGGCCAGTCGCGGCAACGGTGAGCCGTAGGGCAGGGCGGGCCGCGTTCTCCTGCGCGTTTCGAACGGGGAAGCCACGTCGCTCGAGGCGATGACTAGGGATCACTTCGGGGCGTCGGCGGTGCGGCGGGCGAGAGGTCTGCTGACAAGATCGTCTACCCGATGATGGCAATCATCGACACCAGCGGCGGTCTCCAAGCCAAGGTGACACAGTGACGAAGGATAGCCGAGTCAATATCAACCGCTCATCACCAGTCGCACGCTTGTCGAAGTGCCGTTGACCGTCCTATCCTTATGAGATTGCCATGTCACGAATTTACATCGAAACCACGATTCCCAGTTTCTATCACGAGGAACGATCAGCGCCTGAGATGCTGGCCCGTCGTAACTGGACACGGCGATGGTTCGATGCCGCTCGTGCGGGTACAGACGAGCTGGTGACAAGCCTCGCAGTGGAGGCAGAACTACGCGGGGGAAACTTTCCGCATCGCGATGCGGCGTTGGAGTTGATTGCCGGCCTTCCGCTCGTCGACCTGGATGACTCAGTCGCAGAAATCGTGGAGGCCTACATCGCCCATCGTCTGATGCCAAACGATCCACAGGGCGACAGCCTGCACCTGGCGGCGGCTTCATTTCACCGCTGTGATTTCCTTGTCACGTGGAACTGCCGCCATCTGGCAAACGCCAACAAATTCGGGCATATCCGTCGCGTGAATGGTATCCTCGGGATAGGCAACCCCGTCCTCGTTACCCCTTTGGAAATGCTGCAAGAGGAGACCACCGATGAACAGCTTGACTGAAGTTCGGCGAGTCAGAGCGGAAATGTCGAAAGCAGCAGGGCACGATGTCCGGCGGTTGATCGCCACGATCAACGCGGCCCGCGAAAAAATGGTTGGCCGGATCATATCGCCTGGTTCCGCCGCGGAGACGGTTGCTCAACCAAAGGCGGGAAGTCCACAGTCTCGTTGACCTCACGTCTGCGTTTCCGCGGCCACGTCGCTGGACGCGATGACAAGGGGTCACTTCGGGGCGTCGGCGGTGCGGCGGGCGAGAGGCCGGCTGATGAGCATCTTCAACTTGGATTTCGGGCCGGTGAGCTCCTTGGCCAGCAAGTCGGCCTCGGTGAACCGCGCGAGCAGGATCTCGCCATCGGTGTCGCGGTTGCGGTCGTAGGAGATGAAGATCGTGCCGTCCGGGGCTTGAAATCCGTCGGGATACGAAATGCCTTTGCGCTCGTCGAGCACGAGTCCACCGTGCCAGGTCTGGCCGTCGTCGTCGGAAAGCCAGGCGCTCAACTGCACGCGGCCTTCGTGGGCGTCGACCTTGTCGCCGTGCTTCACGAGCAGCAGCCTGCCCGAGGCGAGCCGGCGAATGAAGAAGCGGGCGTTGGGCTGACGGATGCCTGGCGGCTCGGTCGGCTCGGCCCACGTGCGGCCGCCGTCGGTCGAGGTCGACTGCATGATGCCCTTTGCCGTCCGGGCGAGCATCCACAGCGACTTGTCTCGCCGCTCGACGATCATGTGCTCGTGCCAGTCGGGATTGGGAAACTTTACCGCGGCGAGCCGCTGCCAGGTCGCGCCCTTGTCGGTCGAGACGAACACATTCGCACCGCGGAACGGGTCGAGCTCCGGGAAGAGCCCCTTGAACGGTCCGAAATTGGGATCCCAGTGGCCCCCTTCGCCGGTACGTTGGTCGAGCGAGAGGGGGAGCATCCATTCGCCGCTCGAGAGCACGGTGGGCTTGTTGAGCATCACGCCGTGCCAGATCCGGCGCGGCGCGGACCATACGGGCGCTGCGGCGTCGGGATCGTCGCACACGCTCGCCCAGACGCCCCCGCGGCCGTCGAACATCTCCATGCTCTGGTCGAAGAACAGCCAGAGCCGCCCCAGCGGATCGGTCCAGAGATTGCCGACGAGGATGCTGCGGTCGCGCGGAAGATCGGTCGAGTGCGAGTCCACCACGAGTCGCGGTTTCGACCAGGTCTCGCCGTCGTCGTCACTCGTGGCCAGGACGAAAAACGCCTCGGGGCTGTCGCCCCCCGCGACCCAGCAGGCCCAGAGCCTGCCCTTGGGCGTGCGCTCGATGCCGATCGTCATGCCGTAGTCGAGCTTGTCGTAGTCGTATTGCGGCAACGGCGTTGTGTTGAGGACTGGCGGGATGAGCGCGAGATCCGCCACACGGCGCAGCGTGTCGCGTTCGTAGGCCCGCACCTCGGCGGGCGACATCGCCGCAAAACGCGCCTCGGGCGAATCGTCCGCGAGCAGGGCATGGCAGCCGACGAGCAGCAGGGCGAAGAGGGCCGCGGGGAGACACTTCATCGGGAGTGGTTCACTTTGAGTATCAGGACGAGACTGGCGGCGCACCGCAGACTGGGAAAACTTCGCCGCCGGGCCGAGTGCCGAGTGTGTCGCCGGGCTTCCCACCTGGCAATTGCCTTGATTCGTACATTGTTTGCGGTTTTTTGGCAGGCCCTTCCTGCGGCCGGCGGAAAAGTGAACAGTATCAGGGCTGATAGCCGGCGGTTGTGGGAGTGTGCGATTCAGCGTGACGGCTGCGAAGGATAGTCCGGCCAATGGCACTTCCACAGCCACTCTCGAGTTGATGAGCGGCTCGTGAGCTGAGGGCTCGGTCTTCCTGGCCCTAAAAGTCGTTCCAGGAACGCCTGGCTTATCCCTTGAAGTGGCGTTTTTCCGGCGTCAGCGCAG
>CAMBSN010000174.1 GCA_945870505.1 Candidatus Kuenenia stuttgartensis
AGCGGTCGTTCACCGCAGGCACGTTCTGGTCGGCGATCGGCATCGGCCTGCTTACCGGCCTGCTCTTCGCCGCAGCGGCCGTAGACGTTGACCGGCTCTGGCTGGCGGTGGTGAAGCGGGGCATGATCACGGGTGACCGGTTCACGCTCGCCGGCGCCGCGGAACGGCTCCGTGGCTACTTCCGGGCCGAACTGGCGATCGATCAGATGGCGGGCAAGTGGCGGGTGGTCAGCGCCGACGGCACCGACGTGCTGGCGATCAAGCGCGATCTCGCCGAGGCCAAGGCTGTTCGCGATGCGCTGCAGGCGGAGGTGACGGCCCGTCGGGCCGGGCCGGGCACCGTTCCGCACACGACCGACTTGGCCGGTGTGGCTGAACCGCCAGCGGGCAGGCCGCAGGTGAAGGAGGAAGTGCTCGATCGGCTGGCTGCCGGCAAGGCACGTGTTCGTCGCCGTGGCTGGGCGGGCCTGTTGGCAGGTTGGCTGCTCGGCGTTGCAGGAACGATCGCCGTCTGGAACCGTGGCCGCCGGTCGCCAAACGTCGTCGCCCGTGCCGGCATCTCGCGAACCTTCCAAAACATCCGCCTCTTCTCCAACATGACGGTGCTCGAAAACGTGCTCGTCGGACTCGATCGCACGATCCCCGGCGGCGTGCCGGCGATGCTCTTCCGCTCGCCCACGAATCGACGGGCCGAGGCGGCGGCTCAGCGACGGGCCATCGAGAGCCTGGAGTTCGTGGGACTGGCAGGCGACGCCAATCGGATCGCCGGCCAGTTGCCCTACGGCGATCAGCGGCGGCTGGAGATCGCGAGGGCGGTCGCCACCGGCGCCAAGCTGCTCCTGCTCGACGAGCCGGCTGCCGGCATGAATCCCTCCGAAACCGACGACCTGGCTCGGCTGGTGGAGCGGATCCGTGATCGCGGCGTGACGGTCGTGCTCATCGAGCATCACATGAACGTGGTGATGCGGATCAGCGACCGCGTGGCCGTGCTCGATCACGGTGTGAAGATCGCCGAGGGCACGCCGGCCGAGGTGCGACGGGACGAGAAGGTGATCGAGGCCTACCTGGGCAGCGAGTCATGAGCAATCCGCTTCACACCTTGCGCGTCACGTTGGGAGATGCCAAGATGCAACCGCCGATGCTGCAAGTCGAGAACCTCGAGGCGGGCTACGGCCCGATCCGGGCGCTCGATGGTGTGTCGATCGAGGTGGCCGCGGGGGAACTCGTGGCGATCATCGGCGCCAACGGCGCCGGGAAGACGACGCTCCTGATGGCGATCTCAGGCGTCGTGCCCGTCCGCGGTGGGCAGGTGCGATTCGAGGGCCGCCCGGTCACGGGACTCGAGCCACATGAGATCGTGCGACTCGGCATCGGCCATTCGCCGGAGGGACGACGGATCTTTCCGCGGCTCTCAGTGCGGGAGAATCTGGAGCTCGGCGGCTTCACACGATCCGACCGGGCCGAGGTGCGTCGCGACATCGACGAGGTCTGCGGTCTCTTTCCCGTGCTCGGCAGCCGGATGGGGCAGATGGGAGGCACGCTCTCGGGTGGCGAGCAGCAGATGCTGGCGCTTGGGCGTGCGCTCGTGGGCCGGCCGCGGCTGCTCCTGCTCGACGAGCCGTCGCTGGGTCTGGCGCCGCTGGTCGTGGCGAAAATCTTCGAGGTGATCGCGGGGCTGTCGGCCCGCGGCATCGCCGTGGTGCTGGTGGAGCAGAACGCCCGTGCGGCCTTGAAGCTTGCGTCACGCGGATACGTTCTCGAAACCGGCCGCATCACGCTCACCGGCAGCGGCACGGAGCTGGCCCACGATCGCCGCGTCCGCGACGCGTATCTCGGCGAAGGGTGACGTTCGTCACGGCAGGTGCGAGGGCAATCCACATTCCCTTGCTTGCGCTGCGGGCTTGGATGAACGGGGAGCGGGCACGTGGGCTTGGATGGAAATGGTGCCTGGCACTGAATGTCCGTCCCCGATTACTCGGAGCGAGCCTCGCGGCCGGCGACGAGGTCGAGGACCGCGGCGCCGAAGTCTGCCAGCCGCTTCTCGCCGATGCCCTTGCAACGCAAGAGGGCGGCGGGCGATGACGGCTTCTCACGGGCGATGGCCCGCAGCGACTTGTCGTCGAGGATCGTCCAGGCCGGCTTGCCGCGGGCATCGGCCACCCGTCGCCGCCACTTGCGGAGCCGCTCGAAGAGATCGCGATCGACACCCTGCCAGTCGTCCACGTCGGCCTTCGCTTTGCGGGTGGTGCCCGCCCGTGGCTCGACGAGCACGACGGGCCGCTGACCCCGCATGACTTCCCAGGATCGCGGATTGAGCGCCACTACGGGGCGGTCGCCGCCGCTCCGCGACAGCAGGTCCTGGTCGAGCAGTTGGTGCATGAGGTTCTCAGCGGCCCGCTGATCGAGCGTGGCAAGAAGTCCAAAGGTGCTGAGGCGGTCGTGGCCGTGCCGCTGGATGCCCTCGGTCTTCGCGCCCCGCAGCACCTCGCAGACATGCCGTACGCCGAACCGTTCGCCGACTCTCGCCACGCAGGAAAGGATCTTCTGGGCGGTGACCGTCGAATCGGGAAGGCTCTCCGTCTCGTCGAGGCAGACATCGCAGGCGCCGCACGGCTCGGTGCCGTAGGACTGGCCGAAATATTCAGAGAGCGCGGCATGGCGGCAGCGGGCGGCCTGCGCGTAGCGCCGCATGGCGTGGAGGTGGCCGACCTGACCGGCGATCAGCTTCTCCGCCTCCTCTGGCTCCAGGTCCGACTCCTCGGCGCTCTTGCGGACGAGCGATTCCCAGCTGAAGACGTCGGCCGAGGAATAGAGCAGCACGCATTCCGCGGCGAGGCCGTCGCGGCCGGCCCGGCCCGTCTCCTGCTGGTAGGCCTCCAGGCTCTTAGGGAGCGAGGTATGGAGCACGAGGCGGACGTCGGAGCGATCGATGCCCATGCCGAAGGCGACGGTGGCCACCACGACGTCGATCGTTTCCCGCGAGAAGGCCTCCTGGGTCTTGTGCCGCTCTTTGGTGTCGAGGCCGGCATGGTAGGGCCGCGCCAGAAGTCCCTCGGCTGCGAGCCGGGCTGCGAGGCGTTCCGTTTCCTTCCGCGAGATGCAGTAGACGATCGAGGCCTCGCCGGCATGTCGGCCGAGCACCTGCAGCGTCTGGGCGATGCGGTCGGTCCGCGGCACGACGCGGTAGACAAGATTGGGGCGGTCGAAGATACCGACCAGCACCTCGGGCTCGCGGAGCTGGAGCTGATTGACGATGTCGTCGCGGACGCGGGGCGTGGCGGTGGCGGTAAAGGCATGGATGCTGGCCGCAGGGAAACGCTCCTGGAGCAGGGCGAGCTGTCGGTATTCGGGCCGGAAGTCGTGGCCCCACTGGCTGATGCAGTGGGCCTCGTCGATCGCGAACCGCTTCACGCCCACCTGTGCGAGGAGATCGAGCAGGCCGGAGTTCACCAGTCGCTCGGGCGCCGTAAAGAGGAGCCGGAGTTCACC
>CAMBSN010000175.1 GCA_945870505.1 Candidatus Kuenenia stuttgartensis
GAAAAACCCGGCCTTGAGCGTGGATAGGAAGCCCCTCGGCACCTCGAAGCGAGCGTCGCATCCAGCCAGGCCAGTCCCGGCTGTTGCTCCTCGTGATCCTCGCTGCTCGGCCGACGCTTGCCGAAGTGCCATTGGCCGACCTATCCTTAAAATCGTGGAGTGGTCGGACGAAGACAAATGCTTCATCGGCACGTGTCCACAGTTGATGTACGGCGGAGCCGATGGCGACGATGCGTCGATGCGATGTGGGACGCCGAATATCCAGACGCTTGGTCCGCCCTGAGCCCTGACCGGCTCACCGAGGTTCGGAATCGCTCGGCTGCATTTGATGCGGGCCGCACGAACGCATCGCCGTGGCAGGACGTGCAGGCTCGAGTCCGGCGAAGCGGCGGCTCAGATCCGCGAGCGGTTGATCATCCGCAGGCCCGCGATCAGAACAATCGCGCCGACCGTGGCCGTCACGAGGCTACCAATGAGGCCCGTTGCAGCGAGCCCGATCGCGCCCAACAAAAACCCGCCCAGGATCGAACCGATCACGCCCATGATCAGATCGGTGACGAGGCTCGAACTGCCTCCCTTCATGACCTGGCTCGCGAGCCATCCGGCCGCCAGACCGATCAAGAGAAACCACACGATATCCATGATGAGCGTTTTCGGAAACGAGCGTGGGGAACGAGCGTGACCTCCACCATCCTACCCTCGGGCCCTCACGGCAAACCATGACGGACTGACCTGCCCCCATGAATGGCACCACTGTCTATCACCAAGGTAGACCTGCCAAGGGATGGCTCCGATCAAGACCCTCCAGCGACGCATGACGATGATCCTCACGGGACGACGGGCCCAAACGTCAGCGGGAATCAAATCAGGCTGAACCAGCGACGGACGCTCATGGCTCTCGATCCAACGGCGGACATCGCTCCCGGTTGCGGTAGGCATGTGGTGGAGGCCACACGAAAAACTCACGCAGTTCGCACGAACCTCTCACGTGATCCATGCGCCGCGCTCATGCTCCCGCCCTACTCTACCCGCTGATTTGTCCGGTCACTGTCACTGCATCTCCAGAAACGTCACTCCTTTCCCAGGAATCCGAGGCACGCCATGACCTTTTCCGGCCACAACTTCTGCTTTTTCATGCCAGCCCGCACCTCACGATCGTGGCGGCTGACGGCGGGAGTGCTCGTCGCCCTTGTGACCGCCGCCCTTGGCGGCTTCGTCTCCGCACAGGACTACCACGTCACGATCCTCCACAACAACGACGGGGAATCCCGGCTGACGAGCTACACCGACGCCCTGCCGACCTACGGCGGCGTGGCCCGATTCGCGACCATGCTCGACCAGACCCGGACCTACTACTCCGGCCTGAACCACGGCGTGGTGTCGATCTTCGCCGGCGACACGTTTCTCGCCGGGGCGATGTTCCAAGCCAGCCTCGACTCCGGCGCACCCGGCAGCCGCACGTTCTACGACGCGCTGGCCATCAGCCGGATGGGTTACGACGCGTCGATCATCGGCAACCACGAGTTCGACTTCGGCCCCGAGGTGCTGGCGGAGTTCATCGGCGACGCCCAGACCACCAACGCCACCACCTACCTCAGTTCGAACCTCAACTTCACGGCCGAGCCCACGCTGCAGGCCCACGTCACGGCCGGCCGCATCGCCCCCTCGAAGCTCGTGAACGTGTCGACGGCGCAGGGCACCAAGCGGATCGGCATCATCGGCGCGACGACCGATACGCTGCCGTTCGTCTCGTCGCCGGGGGCGGTGACCGTCGGCTCGGTGGCCTCGGCGGTCAACACCCAGATCGCCTCCCTGAAGGCGGCGGGGGCCCACCACATCGTGCTCGGTTCCCATCTCCAGGGGCTGTCCACTGAAAACGAACTGGTCCCGAACCTCGATTCGGGCATCGACCTGATCATCGCGGGCGGCGGTGACGAGATCCTGAGGACGGCGTCAGCGGCAACTCCCTCGAGCGTGTACACGGCGTCGGCGCCGGCGAGCGTGGCCGTGACCGGACTGATTCCAGGCGACTCGGCGGCCGCGCCGTCCGGCAGCCTGACCGGTGTGACCAACACCTATCCCCTGTTCAGCACCGGCACCGATCGCGGCGGCAGGGCGGTGCCGATCGTGACGGCGGGTGGCAACTACGGGTATCTCGGCCGCGTCACGCTTGCGGTGACCGGCTCGACGATCTCGATCGACGCCTCTTCCGGCCCGCAGCGGGTCGCCAGCACAGCCGTCGATGCCTCGAACGGCGTGGCCGCCAATGCCACCGTGCAAACGGAGACGGTCGATCCGGTGTCGACCTACGTGGCGGGTCTGACGGTCGACGTGCGGGCAACCACCAGTGTCGATCTGCGGCAGGGCGGCAGTGCCACCATCCGCTCGCGGCAGACCAATCTCGGCTGCCTGGTGGCGGACGGGTTGCTCCACACCGGCCAGGTGCGGGCGGCCGACTACGGCGTCGATGCTCCGCAGATCTCGCTCATCGGCGGCGGTGGTATCCGGGCGAACGTGGTGGCCGGCAACGTGACCACCAAGAGCACCTTCGACGTTTCGCCGTTCGGCAACTTCGTGGCCGTGATCGAGGACCTCCGCCTCGACGACCTCAAGCTCGTGCTGGAAAACGCCTACTCCAAGACGACGGAAAACACCGCCACCGCCGGCGTGATCGACGCCGTGGGCAGCGACGGCAGGTTCGCCCATCTCGGCGGGATGTCGGTCGTCTACGACCTCATGCGGCAGGGCATGGTCCTGTCGGGCAGCGGCGTCACGACGGCTGGCAGCCGCGTCCAGTCGATCGTGATCGGGGGCACGACCTATCTCCAGAACGGCTCGTGGCTCGTCGATCCGACGGCGACGACATTCGACGTGGCGTTGCCCGCCTTCACCGCTAACGGTGGCGATCAATACTTCCGGTTCGCCATCGGTGGCACCACGACCTATCTGTCTCAACTCTACGGCTACACGACGCTCGGCGTGACCGACCAGCAGGCCCTCCGGGGCTACTTCGATTTCATGGCCAACGGGAATTCCGCCTTCGACGTGTCGAGCTATCGGCCCGACTACGGCGTGCTCGAGTCGTTCCAGGGCACCCGCATCAGCGCGGTGCCGGAGCCGACGGTCACGGTCGTCTCCGCCACGGCGATGGTGACCGCAGCCCTCATCCGCTGGCGGCGTCGGGCCGGCGGCTCGTCGCCCGAAAAAGGTGACAGCCACCAAATCTAGTGCCGTAGGATCTTGCCCATATTCGGTGGCTGTCACCTTTTCTGGTCCCCAGGCAGATTTGGCCGCGCTTACCGAGAAGGTGCGCCGTCGTGTCGTGCGTTGGTTCCGCATGCAGCGGCTCCTCGACGCCGATGCGGCCAGCGACATGCTCGCTCGAGAGAACAGTGGGTTTTCGGTTGACGCCAGCGTCCGGATCACGCTCATCGACCGCGACGTGCC
>CAMBSN010000176.1 GCA_945870505.1 Candidatus Kuenenia stuttgartensis
GTCAGCTTCACGACCGACAAGACCAGCGGTCTGACGATGAAGTATTCGGAGACCACTGCGAAGCAAAAGTTCGAACTCACCGGCGGCGCGACGGCGGACCTCGGGGCGATCAAGTTCGGCGTCCTGTTCGCCACCGACCGGATCGCGACGGCAGTGCCGAAGTGGGTCATCGACCCGGTGACGAAGACCGTCTCCCAGTCGATCAAGGTGACGCCGGCCCAGCGTCTCCCCGGCCTGGTGATCGAAAACGGCGTGCTCAAAAGGCTCGACGTCATGGTCACCGCGGAGTTTTCGCTCGCGGGCGTGAGCATCTATGCCCGCGACCTCCACTTCACCTACAACTCCGTCGCCAAGCGGATGACCTTCTCCGGGGTCGCCGCGGCGCTCATCGACGGGTTTGACGACAACCCGATGGTCTTGTCGTACATGACCGGCGGGACGACCGCGTCGATGACCAAGGGCCTGATGATCGAGTTTGGCGACAACGGATCCCCCGGCGTGGAGATGGTCAATGGCGACCTGCGGACGCTCGACGTCGCGGTCTCCGGCACCTTCGTTGCCAGCTCCGTCTTCTTCAATGTGGAGGCGCTCCGCTTCACCTGGAAGAAGGTCCCCGTCGCCACGGGGTTCACCGAGACTTTCTCGATGAGCGGGTCGGCCAACGTTCGCCTCCTCAATCCCGATGGGGCGGCCCTCACTGCTGTGACCGGCGACCAAGCCACCGGGTTGGGAGTCAGGTTCGGCGACACCGATGACAAGACCAAGGTCGTCTCTCCCGGCCTCGTCCTCACCAACGGCAAGCTCCAGAAGCTCGACATGAAAGTAAGCTCGAGCTTCGGGATCGACGTCAGAGATCCGGTGACGCGGGTCCCGGTCAAGGCGGAGTTTGAACTCATCGAGATGCGGTTCCAGTGGGACCGTGACGTCAACTTGACCGTGGCTGGAGATCAGTCCCGCTTTAATCTCACTGGCACGGCCAAGATGGTGATCGAAGTGCTGGCGGTGACGGTTCAGTTTGGCAGCGATGACGGCAAGACGCCCGGGCTAACGGTCACCGATGGCAAACTCGAATACCTCGACATGACGGCGATGTCGAACATCGAGTTCGAGGGGATCAAGCTGCCGGTGGGAGGGATCAAACTCGGGGTGATCTTCGACGCGAAGACCAGCACGTTCTCGTTCTGGGGCGTCGGGGAGATCGGGCTGAAGGTTCCGTCGGAGCTGTCCGTCGTCACGGCTGTCCTCCCTTCGGTCTCGGCGACAATCGGCGGTGGCACGCGGGCCAGCGCGCTGGCCGCCATCACCGACCCAGACAAGAACGGCTTCATCGTTCAGGGGAAGGCGCTCAAGAGGCTCACGTTCACCGCCTCGGGATACAAAGCAGGAGGTATCACCGGCGGCACCTTCACCGTCAATTACCGGCGGGCGGGCACTTGGGACAATGTTTGGCACAACCAGCGGATCGAGTTTTCGGGAGAGGCTTCGATGAACCTCGGCTTCGCCGCCCCGGCGAGCGTGGCCGTCGGCACGAAGGCCGCTCCCGGCATCGTCATCGAGGATGGAAAGCTCTTGAAGCTCGCCGGGACGGCGAGCGTCACCGACAATTCGACCCTTATCAGTTGGAGCGGGGCAGTCTCCATCGGGTACAAGAGCGACTATCTCGACGTCACCGGGTCGGCGACGCTGGGCCTGACGATCCTGATCCCCTCGGCCTACAAGGTCCTCGCTGGCAACAAGGACTCCATAGTGATGTCGGTGGCGAATACGACGTCGTCGTTCCACATCAACGTCAAGAACCCAGTCTCCGACGATAGTTACGCGACCTTCAGCCTCACGCCCGTGAGCAATCTGCCCGCGATCAAGGCGACCGTGAGATTCGGCTCGACCCCGAGGATCGACAACGATTTCTCGAGCTGGGATGATTCGCTCAAGAATGCGGCAGCAAATACTGCCAATAATGCAGTCGATACGACAAAGAGTACAGTCAACAAGATCGGAAGCACTATCAAGAGCTGGATGGGCCCGATCGACGGGGCGACGGTTTACTACGACCCCAGCGGCACGAGTCTAGCCGGTGGGGTAGCCTCTTACGACCCGGCCACGCATGCCCATACCTCGACGTTCGCCAACGGCGACTTCACGCTCGGCCTGCCGGAGGGGACGACCACCGGCCGGTATGTGATGGTTGGCGGCATCGACACCTCGACAGCACTCCCCAACAGTCTCGTCCTCGTCGCCCCGGTGTCCACCGCCTTGATGAGCCCGTTCACGACGCTCCAGACAGGAATCGTTGATAGCCGCTCGCGCAACGAGGAGACGGCGGCAGCGAGCGTCAAGGCGGGGCTGGGTTTGCCGAGCAAGTTCAACGTCAACACCTCCCGCTACCTCCTTGACGCAATCGCAGGGGTGGCCCCGGCGGCGAGCGTGTTTGCAAGTGACGTCGAGATCATGTCGCTTGTGTCAATGACGGCGGCGAGCCTCAACGGGCTCACCAATGTTGCCGGGGACCGTTTTACGCGGCAGTCGCTCGGGATCCATGCCTTCGCGGCTCTCGCCGACTTGGTCGACAGCGCCGCCGAATCGGGTGTCCCGCTCGATCTGACGAGCGAGTCGACGGCGCAGGCAATGATCGCGGCCACGGCGACGCGGGCCGGCATCGATCTCTCCTCCGCCTCACGGCAATCCAACAGCGCCTCGGCCGCCCGCGTGATCGCGGCGATTGTGGCGAAGGTGGGAGCGGTGCCGATCCCCGTCAGCGGCGATCCGGTCGAGATGGGCGCGGCGCTCGACGCCATGGTGCAGGCCCAGATCGTGGCAACGGGCATCGCTTCCGAACAGCTGGCGGCAGTGAACGCCGGGACGGCGACGGCCGGCGATGTCGAGGCGTCTTTCACGGGAGCGGCTCTCGACACGCTCGTCGCGGCACAGGTCGTCGGCAATCTCGATGCGCCGCAGGTGTCGTTTAACGATCCGGTGGTGGTTGTCGGCCCCAATGGCTCCGGGACTGCGACCTTCCAAGTGAGCGTGACGGGTGACCCCTCGCCGCTGCTGCCGATCAGCATCGGCTATGCCACCGAGGACTACACGGCGACGGTTGCCGACGGCGACTACGACGCCGTGAGCGGGACCCTGGTGTGGGCCGCTGGCGACGCATCGACCAAGACGGTGACCGTGCCGGTGCATGCGGGGACGTCGCTCGATCCGCGGCAGTTCTTCAAGCTGAAGGCCGCGTCGGTGACCAACGCCGTCGTGTTCGACAATGGCGTGGGGGAGATCGAGCAGGCCCCGGTGGCGACGACGACCGATCTTGCGGTATCGACCCTCGAGGGGACTCCGCGGAACACGACTGTCCTCAAGGCTACCGTGGGCCGTACCTCCGCCACCCATGTCGGCTATGCCGGGAGCGTGACCTTCATGGATGGCGAGTCCGT
>CAMBSN010000177.1 GCA_945870505.1 Candidatus Kuenenia stuttgartensis
CCCTGCACATCCTGATCACGGATCTCGCGCTTCCTGCTCGTAGCCATGACGGGCACGATACCGTCGCCAGGGCGAGGGCGCAACTCGCCGCAGCCTGCCCGAATTGCCGGCCTTCTGGTGCGCAAATCCCGTGCCGAACAGGATTGGCATCCTGCCCTACGCTCACTCGAAGGAAACCTCGCTTCGCCCTCCAGGCTGCGCTCGGTTTCCTACGCCGCTCGATTGGCACGGGCAGCCCCTCGCTCCACCCCCGTAGCACAGGTTTTCAACCTGTGCCGACCCGGCGCTGACCGACTGCGTGGGGCCGAAAACAACAAAGCCCCCGCCGGACGTCTCCAGCGGGGGCTCGTTGTTTGAGCGACTGACTGCCTTGCCAGCGAGGCCTTAGGCCTTCTTCGACCGCCGACGGGCGGCTGCACCCGCTCCCAGCACGCCGGCCACCATGGCCAGAGCGTAGGTCGGGGGCTCGGGGACAGCCACCGCTGCTCTGACGCTGATGCTCAGCGAGGGAATCGCGTTGGTCCAAGAGCCGGCCACATCGTTCCGCTCGCTCGTGCCGAGGTAGTTGACGTTCGAGGCATTTTGCTGAGTCGGGGTCGTAAACGCGTCATTCGTGTACCACTCGTACGACTCCAGCGAAGCCGAGTTACCGTTTGCCAGGACGACCCAGTAACTCGTGTTCTGGAGGGCCGTAAAGGAGCCCGTGAACGTGTAGATTCCCTTGGCGCTCACGGCAGAAGTGCCCGTAAAGGTCGCCAGCGGGGTGCCGGGTACCGGACCGTCGATCGAAGCAAAGTCGCTGTAGATAGCGACCACCGGACTGGGGGCGCCAGAGGAGCCCAGGCCGACCTGGATCTCTTGGATGTCCCAGGCGGACGAGCCCACTTGATTGCCCACGCTGAAACCCTGGGCCTGGAACTGGTTGGGCTGGGCCAAGCTCAGGTAACCCACGGTGTTGCTCGTGGTGCTGGCGTTCACGGTGCCGAGGTTGCCGTAAATGTTGATGAGCGGGGCAGCCTCGGCCGTTGCGACGGCGAAAACGACGGCGGCAACCGCCAAGGCAACGGTGGTGGCGAGCGAGCGGACCATGGATCGGTTCCTAATTGGGTCAGGGAAGTCTGACGCGATTGACTTCGCGTTGCCTAATCCCTAAAGCGAAACCCGTGCCAAATCGTTGCCCGTTCCACGAAATAACGCGGTCCTGGGAAAAACCGTCTCAAAACGCCCCAAAACAGCCCGGGACTGCGACGGGACAGCGGGTGAGCGCGGCGCTTTTTCGCCATTTCTGCGAACGACATTTCGCAAAAACTGCGAAATGGCTCACCACAGTAGTGAGCCGTCCTGGCCCGTCTACACTGGCCACATCATGCGGATCAGCCTCTTTATCCCCTGCTTCGTCGACCAGATGACCCCCCGGGTCGGCCTGGCGGTGGCCCAGGTGCTCGAGCGGCTCGGCCACTCCTGCGAGTTTCGTCCGGCCCAGACCTGCTGTGGCCAGCCGAGCTTCAACTCCGGCTACTGGGACGAGGCCCGGGCCGTGGCGATCCGCGCCGTGGAGGTGTTTGCCGGTGCCGAGGCCGTCGTTGGCCCCAGCGGCTCCTGCGTGGCCATGATGCGGGTCTTTTATCCCCAACTGCTCACCGGCACACCACATGAGACCGCCGCCCTCGACCTCGCCGC
This sequence comes from Candidatus Kuenenia stuttgartensis, assembly GCA_945870505.1. Lineage (GTDB taxonomy): Bacteria > Planctomycetota > Planctomycetia > Pirellulales > UBA1268 > QWPN01. The sequence continues at coordinate 1,681 of CAMBSN010000177.1, forward strand.
GCGGACGTTCGAGTTTGGCGAGTTTCTCGTCGAGAAGCTCGGCGTGACCGACGTCGGCGCCCGCTTCCCGCACAAGGTCACCTACCACGACGGCTGCCACGGGCTCCGCGAACTGCGGATCAAGGAGGCGCCGCGGAAACTGCTGCAGGCGGTCAAGGATCTGGAACTCATCGAATGCGACGAGCCGGAGAGCTGCTGCGGCTTCGGCGGCCTGTTCAGCGTGAAGTATCCGATGATCTCGACCGCGATGGCTGAAGTGAAGGGCGGGTCACTGGCCCGCACCGAGTGCGACTACATCGTGTCGAGTGACCCCAGCTGCCAGCTGCAGCTCGACGGCTGGCTGTCGCGGAACGGCAAGCAGCCGCGGACGATCCACCTCGCCGAAGTGCTCGCGGGGGCCGACGCATGACTCTCAGCTCACCCACCGCCGATCCGCATCCGGTCCACGAGGCCGAGGACCCGCACCTCGCCAAGAAAAAGTTCCTTCACGACGCGGCCGAGCACGTCCGCGACACCGGTCACCGGGCCTTCGTCCGCAAGGCGCTCGGCGGCTACTACACCAGCCGCGACACCCAGAAGGCCCGCTACCGCGACTGGGAGCAGGCCCGCGACGCCGCCAGCCTCGCCAAGTGGTCGGCCGTCAACAGGCTCGACGAACTCCTGCCGCAGTTCGTGGCCAACTTCGAGGCCAACGGCGGGAAGGTGCACTGGGCGCGAACCGCCGAGGAGGCCCGCGACATCATCCTCGGCCTGCTCCGGGCCGCGAAGGCAAAGGCCGTCATCAAGAGCAAGTGCATGACGAGCGAGGAGATCCACCTCAACGCCGCCATGGAAGCCGATGGCTACGGCGTGGTGGAAAGCGACCTCGGCGAGTTCATCCAGCAGCTCCGCGGCGAGCCGCCGTATCACTTCGTCTTTCCCTGCATGCACGTCCGCCGCGATGAGATCAGCGACCTCTTCGGCAAACACCTCGGCACGCCGCCTACCGACAGCCCCGAGGAACTGACGATGATCGCCCGCCGGCACATGCGGCGGCTCTACATTGATGCCGACGTGGGGATCACCGGCGCCAACTTCCTCGTCGCCGAGACAGGTCAGATCTCGATCACGGAAAATGAGGGCAACGCCCGGCTGACTGTCGCACTGCCCCGCATGCACATCGCGATCTCGGGCATCGAGAAGGTGGTGGCGAATCTCGACGACCTCGCCGTGCTCCTGCCGATGCTCGCCACGGCCGGGGCCGGTCAGCCGATGACCTGCTACAACACGCTCTACGCGGGCCCTCGGAAGCCGGGCGAGTGCGACGGCCCGGAGGAGATGCACCTCGTCCTCCTCGACAACCAGCGGACGGCGATCCTCGCCGACCCCGAGCAGCGGGATAGCCTCCACTGCATCCGCTGCGGCGCCTGCCTCAACGTCTGCCCGATCTTCAAGAACGTCGGGGGCTTCACCTACGGGACGACCTACCAGGGCCCGATCGGCTCGGTGATCACGCCCCATCTCCGGGGCCTGGCCGACTGGAACCATCTCTCCGGGGC
>CAMBSN010000178.1 GCA_945870505.1 Candidatus Kuenenia stuttgartensis
CTCTGGCTACTCGGCCTCTGGCTCTGCGTCTCCGTCGCGTGTCCCGTCGCTGCCAACGACGCTGCGAAGCCGTCGCCCCCCGCAGCTGGCATGTCGATCGTGTTCGTCGGCGACATCATGCTCGACGGCGGCCCGGGCCATGCGATCTCCACAGGTCGCGATCCCTTCGCGGCCTGCAATCAACTCCTGGCCGATGCCGACTACAGCGTGGGCAATCTCGAATGTGTGCTGGGAAAAGGGGGCGAGCGGATGCTCAAGCCGTTCTCGTTCCGCGGCGCCGCCGACTCGCCGCGGCTCCTGAAAAAACACTTCTCCGCCGTCTCGCTGGCCAACAATCACAGTGGCGACTTTGGCCCCGCGGGCCTGGTCGAGCTGCTGCGAATCCTCGATGACGCTGGCGTCCGATCGTTCGGCGCCGGCCGCACGCTGGCAGACGCCCGGCGGCCGCTCGTGCTCGAGCGGGGAGGATTCAAGGTGGCGTTGCTTGGTTCCAACGGCTTTCGGGCCCTCACCACGGCCGCCACCGCCGACCGCGCCGGCTCGGCGCCGCTCGAGGAAGAGCAGGTGCTGGAAGACATTCGCGCGGCGCGGACTCGCGCCGACGCCGTCGTGCCGTTCGTGCACTGGGGACCGGAAAACACGCCGCAGCCGCGGCCGGCGCAGGTCCGCCTCGCGCGGAAGATGGTCGACGCCGGCGCCGCCGCGGTGATCGGCGCCCACCCGCACGTCACGCAGACGGTCGAGACGATTCGCGGCGTCCCGATCGTCTACAGCCTGGGGAACTTCGTGTTCGACTACTTCCCTGGCGATCCGCCCGAGTGGACCGGCTGGGTTGCGAAGCTGACCTTTCGGCCCGGGCAGCCGGTCGATCTCGCCATGCACTCTGTAAAGCTCGACGCCAGCGGCATCCCGCACCCCGTCGTGGAAGTGGATCTCCTTCCGAATGCGTACGGCAGCATGCCCACGGCGGAACCGCCCAGTGCTGCTCACTGAATGCGTGTTCCCGGGAGCCTATGTTCATGCAAGCCCGAAGCGCGAGCGAGTGGAAACCGCATCCCGCTTCCATCATGCACGCAACCCACATTCCCTTGCTTGCGCTACGGGCTTGGATGACGCGAGTGGACCGTCACTGCCCGGCAAGTGATCCGCGGTCGGCGGACAACCTCACGCAGCCTGCAGGAACTGCACGCTGTTGACGTGGATCAGTGCGCAGAACTTGAAGCAATCACCTTCGGCGTCGTAGATGACGACCTTGCCGCCGCCAAACATGATGCACTCCGGGTGGCGCACTTCGTGCACCTCGCCGTTGGAGAGATGGATCGCAAAGGGCTGGAAAGGCTGACGGCGAACCAACTCGCGAATCACTTCGGCGTTCATGTTGACTCCTCCTCATCGCTGAATAGCATGGACATGCGTATATGCTATCGACTGCGTTCAGGCCGGTCAACATGCCCCCGCGAGCACGCGGGCGACCCAGCGGCCCGCGGCCAGACCACTCGACGCGGCCCCCTCCACCTTGGGGCCGCCGAAAGCGTCGCCGCAGCAGACGATCGGCGGCGACATGACCGCGGCCACGAGCGGCGCGGGGATGATCGTCGTCGGCGTTGCAAATTTCCACCGATGCAACGACTGGTCGACGATAGCCGTCGCGGGATCACCGTCGATCCAAGGCCGCACCAGTTCGATGAGCGCCGCGGCGACCTTCTCAGGTGGGTCATCGAAGTGCTGCCGACTGAACGTGCCTGACGCATGGACCGTGAGTGCGGGCACCGATGAAATCCCCTTCTGCTGGTTGTCGGCGAGCCACGAGATCGGCCCGCCCGCAAACTGGATCCCACCCGGCGGCGGCACGAGGCTGGGGCGGTTCAGCACGAGCATGAGGGCGAAGCTCGGATCGTAGTGCACGGTGGCGAGTTGTTGATGCACCTCCGGCGCGATGACTCCCTCGGCAGGGATCAATCCGCCGGCCATGAAGAGATCCAGCGACTGCGGCACCGGCGACGTGACGATCGCCGCGGCCGCGTGCAGCGTGATCGGCCCGCCCGACTCCGGTCCGCCGTCCAGCGAGATCCTCACGCGGCCACGCTGCACGCTGATCGCCGCCACTTTTACCGCCGTTCGCAGCACGCACCTGTCTGCCGGAAGCTGAGCCGCGAGCCGCTTGGGCAGATCGGTCATGCCGCTCACGCCCCGCCAGCGGGCATGGCCATCCACAGCCGGAGTCACCGTCGCGTCGATCGATGTCGCCCGCGAAAATCCTTCGCACCAGGTCGCCACCGAGCCCGCCTCGTGGGCCTCGGCGACCATGTCGCCAAACGCTGAGCCACGCACGGTAAAAAACTGGGCGCCGTGGTCGCAGACCGCCTCGCCGACTCGCCGGGTCGCCATCCGGCCACCGACACCACGGGATTTTTCGAGCACGACCACCCGCCGCCCGTTCGCGACCAGTTCGGCCGCCGCCGATAGCCCGGCAATGCCGGCGCCAACGATCACCACGTCGGGTTCCGAAATTTCGCCCAGCGGCGGAGAAGCGTTTGCATGAAGCCCGTGTCGCGAGCGAGAGTGGTCGTTGTGCATGGAGCGTATTCTTTTTTTGCGCTGCGGGCCTGAATGAAGAAGGAAAACACCCACGCCCCGCTCATGCAAGCCCGAAGCGCGAGCGAGGGAAGCCGTGATAACTCATAGACGGCAGCCCGTATTCCCTTGCTTGCGCTGCGGGCTTGGATGAAACGGTGAGCAACTCTACGGCACCATCAATCCCATCAGGTCGCCCGTGCAGGGAATGCGGCTCGACGCGAGCACTTCACCCGCCTCGCAACCAGCCATCATGCCGACGGTGGCGGCCAGCGAGCGCACCCGCGGAAACACGTGGGCCTTCTCGGCCGGAAACTGCGACTTGTAGCAGGCGATCGCCTCGAGCTTGCATTCGAGCTGGCTCGAGATGTTCACCACCAGCGGCCAATGGCCGTGCGGCACCTGCGGCAGGCCGGCAAAGAGAAAATAGCTGAGCAGATTCGGAACCGTGTGCACGGGCAAACCGTCGAACGTGTCGTCCCACTTCGTGAGCCGCGAATAGAAGACGGCCGCTTCGGTGATCGCCACGGTCTGCGCGTGATCGGGCGAAGCCAGCGGCGTCTTGTCGCCCAGGCCGATCACGAGCCGCGGCCGCCACCGCCGAAACACCTTCGCCAGCGCCACGCGAACCT
>CAMBSN010000179.1 GCA_945870505.1 Candidatus Kuenenia stuttgartensis
CAGGCCCGGCAGGCGGCCGTGGCGTGGGCGCCCACCGTCGCGGCAGCGGCCGATCTCGCCATTTGCACGCTATCGCAGCCGGCGGCGGGGTTCGACATGGTGTCCCGGGCCGTGGCCGCGGCAGCGCGGATCACCCGGCCCACGGCCACGATCTGCGTGGTCGCCGCCAGGCTCGAAGCCCCGGGGCCGGTCGTCACCCGGTGGCGCCAGGGAGCTCCGCTCCAGCCGCTGGTCAGGGAGGCATGCGCGTCGGGCGACTCGAGCCTCGTCGCCGATGCCGTGATCACACGATTCCTATCCCGCGCGCTCGAAGACCGCCGAATCGTGCTGCTCTCGAATCTCGACGAAGCCACCGTCGAGGACCTCGAGTTTGGCTACGCCGCCAGCGCCGACACGGTGGGCCGGCTGGCCCGCCGCGCGGAGAGCGTCGCCATCCTCCACGAAGCCGACCTGCTGTTTCCGCGGCTCGCGTAAAAACGAGCAGAGCCGCTGACGCGGCCCTGCCGTGAACTCCATCCACCACCACGCGGACGGTTGTATTGCGACCGATACGAAGCCTCGGTCGAGGGCGTCTGTCGTGGGCGATCAAGCCGTGAGGGCGATCGCACCGTTGTCATCACCATTCGCCATCGGCTCACCGCCAGCCTGCCGCTGCTTGCGGCGGCGGTACCCCTGGCCCACCGCGGCGGCGACACCGAGGCCGGCGAGGATCACCGTCGGCGGCTCGGGCACGGCGATGGGATCAACCGAGTTGCTGATGCTCAGAATCGTCGCTCGGGTCTCGGCCCGCCCATAGACGCCGGCAGCAGCGATCTGCCCGGTGTACTGGATCGACAACTCGGTAACGAACTCACTCGGAGCGATGCCCGCCGCGACCCGCAGGGCGACCCAGTCGATCGTGTCCGTGCCCGCCCACGTGCCGGTCAGGGCACTATTTTCCGGTCCTGTTTGCGTCACGTCGTCCGGCACGATCGGCATCGAGCGGTTGATCGACGAGCCGCCCGAGTAGGGCAGCCAGTTCACGCCGGTCACCTGGATCGTGTAGACGCCGGACATTGTCACCTTGGCGATCGACGCCGGGCTACCGGCACCCATGTCGCCCGCACCAAATGGAGCCCACACGCTGTACGTGCCGGCCATATTGATCGTATTGCCCGTCAGTGCGTAGCCGACGTAGTCGGGATCGCCGACGATCGGCTTCGCCGCCACTGCGAACGCGAGCAGCGCCGACTTCGACTTCAGATCAAACACGGTGTTCTGATCGGTCTGCACGAAGTTCTGCGGCAGGAACGTCAACTGCGGTTTGGGGTTTTCCGTGTAGGTTGGCTCCTGGGGCACGAACAGGCCGGAAGCGGGCGGAACGACATCCGGACCGCTTTCGGTGACGTTCTTGTACTCGGCCTTGAAGCCGCCGTAGGTGCCCCACGTGATCGTGCCGGCCGAGGCCGGACCTGCGATCAGGGCTGCGGCGCCCAAGAGCACCGCTTGAAACTGCTTGAACATGATTTGGGGTCCTGGTTTCGAGATGGAGTTCGTTGCGTTCGGAAGCGAATGGCTTCCTGCCGGGATGACCTCCGGTGGGCATGAGCCCGACGGATCCCGTGGCGTGGAGGCAGTCGAAAAGTGGTGGTGACTGCGTTCCGGCCGACGGCCAGATGAGTGCTGCTGCTGGGGTGGACGTGACGTGCCTGCCTGCATCTCCGGAGCGAAGTGGTGCATCCACACCCGTCGCCGCCGTGCCCGTCGTGCCACGCGCCGTCGGGTGTGCCGCGAGAGCGGGCCCCGCAGACGTCGAGACGTCGTGCGGAGTCGAAGCCGGGAAGGCCTGCTGGCTCGGGTTGGACGGGAACGAGGCATGGGGATCACGTGGGAAACGGAAAGTGGGGATGAGGTTCGCAACCGAAGGACAGGGGCTGGCTACCAGGCAAACCGCTTGTTGCGGCGGCGGTGGATGCCGTTGGCCTGGGCGGGACCGCGGCTTGCTCGGGCATACCGAGGCTGGGCTGTGCGACGCGACTCGTGGTTGCTTTCACGACGGTCGCGGATGCGAAGCGACGAGTAATCGATCGCTGCGTCGTCGGCGTAAGACGGGGCTGACATGGCAAGCTACTCCTTGAAAAACAGGCGGTTGGGAAAGAACACCGGAACGGAACAGGACTGAGACAGGACGAACAACAGGTCTCAACGGGCTCCCGCGAACACGGCCGAGCCGTCACGCAGGCGGCGGGCCTCGACGCACAGGCTCGTCAGGCTGTCGCCATCACACACACCGGGCAGATAGAGCCAGGCACCCAACTGACGGGCCCAGAGCTCCTCGTCGACGTTGTCTTCCGAGCCACAGATCACGAGCAGCGTGCCCGGACGAGCAGCCATCTCCTCGGCGATCTCGACCGAATCGCTCACACGGTCACCGAGCGGCGACGCGATGTCGACGATCACGAGCTGGAAGTCACGATCGATCGCCTGACGGATCTCGCCAGACGTTTCGGGCGACGCACACTCGAGCCACCCGGCGAGTTCGACGGCCGCTTCGAAGCGACGCCGGCGAGCCGAGTCACCCGACACGACGAGGCAGTCGAGCATGGCCGTCCGCCGCGTCGAACGCGGCAGCATGCCACTCGTGGCCTCGGGGGCGAACACTTCGGAAGTGATCCCCACTGCTGCAACCATCATCATTTTGCATCTCCTTTGAAACGGGTCGGCGTCGCGTGGCTTCGTGACACTCGCGTGTTCACTCGCTCGCGACGCCGACAAGGAAATGCACTGCCCGTGCCAAACCCCACACGGGCCTGCGATCCACTCGCGCAACATCCGATCGATGCTCGAGTTACGCGTGTGAAAAAAATTTCAGCACGCGCCGGGCGCGAACTTCACGCCCTCACCACGATGGTGCGAGGCACCGTGGCCGGGCATCGCGAGCGGCGCTGTAAAGCCTGTTTTTCCAGGCCCAAACGCACCTCTCACCACGCCGGTGAGCGGCTCACCAGAACGGTGGGTCACCGGCACGACGTGGTGAGGCGATCGCGGAACCGGTCGCGGCCGACGGGTCCCCACTGCCGGGAGTCGCGGCTCCCCCCGGGAAAGTCACCGAGCACGAGCCATTCATCGCTGCCAAGCCGCCACTGCATCGTCCCTGATGCAGACGGCCGATGATGGACGTCTCGCCAGGCAGTGACGTC
>CAMBSN010000180.1 GCA_945870505.1 Candidatus Kuenenia stuttgartensis
CCTTGGCCTTCGCCCCATCGACGAACTGCTCGCGGAATGCGGCGATCGTCTCGAGCTTCTTCTTGCTGATGGCCTTGATGCATGTATAGGCGCTGGAGAGTTCGATGCCGCCGAGCCGCTCCAGGATCCGCATCACCTGTTCCTGGTAGACCATCACGCCGTGGGTCTCTTCCAGCACGTCCTTCATGACGGGATGGAGATATTCGGCCCGTTTTCGCCGGTGTTTCACCGCGACGTAGTCGTCGACCATGCCGCCCTCGAGCGGTCCCGGTCGGTAGAGGGCGTTGACGGCGACGATGTCGAGGAAGTGGTCGGGCTTCATCCGTTGGAGCAGGTCACGGATGCCGCCGCTCTCCAGCTGGAAGATGCCCTTCGTCTCACCGCGGCAGAGCGTGTCGAAGGTTGGCTGATCGTCAAGCGGAAAGACGAGCGGGTCGAGTCGCTTTTGATGCGTGCTGAAGATGATCTCGAGCGTCTTGGAGACGACGGTGAGGTAGCGCAGGCCGAGGAAGTCCATCTTCATCAGCCCCGCCCGCTCGACATCGCCCATCGCCCATTGCGTGATCACTTCCTCTTTGCCGGTCACCCGCTGCAGTGGCACGTATTCGACGAGCGGCCGGTCGGCGATCACGACGGCCGCGGCATGTGTGCCGACGTTGCGGGCAAGGCCTTCGATCCGCTGGGCCAGATCGACGAGTTCCCGCACTTCGGCGTCGCCCTCGCAGGCGGCGGCGAGCTGTGTTCCCGGCGCGGCGGCCTCTTCCAACGAGATGTTGAGCTGGTCCGGCACGAGGGCCACGATCTGGTCGACGCGGGGGATCGGAAGCCCCAGGGCACGGCCCACGTCGCGGATGGCCGCGCGGGCTGCGAGCGTGCCGAATGTGCCGATCTGGGCGACGTTGGCCTCACCATATTTTCGCTTGACGTAGTCGATGACCTCGCCGCGGCGTTCCTTGCAGAAGTCGATGTCGATATCGGGCGCCTCTCGGCGGTTGATGTCGAGAAACCTCTCGAAGAGCAGGTCGTATTCGAGCGGGCAGACGTGCGACAGATAGAGCGAATAGGCCACGAGTGCCCCCACACCCGAGCCTCTCGCCGCGGCCGGAATATCAACCTCGCGGGCGTAGCGGACGAAGTCCCATACGATCAGGAAGTAGCTCGCGAACCCGAGCGTGTTGATGACGCCCAGCTCGCGTTCCAGTCGCTCCATCACCTGCGGATGCAGCACGCGTTCGCCACCGTCCGCCGTCTCTTCCGTCCAGCGTTTCGGCACGTTGCGGTAGCGTTCGCGGAGGCCTTCGAGGCAGAGGCGACGGAGTTCATCGGCCGCGCTGAGGCCGCCGGGCACGTCGAAACCGGGGAAGTGCCGCTTGCCCAGATCAAGCTCGAGCGAGACCGAGTTGGCGATCTCCTGGCTGCGATTCACGGCCGCCGCGACGAAGTCGCGGTCGAGTTCGGTGAACGCAGCGTGCATCTCGGTCGGACTCTTGAGATAGAACTCGCTCGAGTCCATCCGCATCCGCGAGGCGTCGCTGCGGAACCGCCCTGTGTTAACGCAGAGGAGGATGTCCTGCGCCTCGGCGTCTTCGCGGTTCACATAGTGGCAGTCGCAGGTGGCGACGGGTGGGATGCCCAGTTCGCGGGAGAGTTCCAGGGCAACGTCGGTCACCTGCCGCTGGACATCCAGGCCGTTGTCCTGGATCTCGATGAAATACCGGTCGCCAAACCGCTTCTGGAACCAGCCGGCAACTTCGCGGGCCTGGGCGAGCGACTCGCGCTGTTCGCGGGAACTGCCGATCAGCGCACGGTTGAACTCGCTCGACAGGCAGCCGGAGAGGCAGATGATCCCCTCGCCATACTGTTCCAGCAGTTCACGATCGATCCGCGGCTTGAAATAGAAGCCCTCGAGGTAGGCCTTCGTGGCCAACTGAAGCAGGTTGTTGAACCCGGTCCGGTCGCGGGCCAGGAGCGTGAGGTGGTAGCTGGCGTCCTTCTGGTTGCCGGCATCCTTCTGAAACCGGCTGCCCGGGGCGATGTAGGCCTCATAGCCGATGATCGGATTGAGCTTGGCGGCTTTGGCGGTCTGATAGAACTCCAGGGCACCGTGGAGATTGCCGTGGTCGGTGATCGCCAGGGAGTTCATCCCGAGTTCGACGGCACGGTCGACGAGCCGGTCGATCGTGCTGGCCCCGTCGAGCAGGCTGTAGTGGCTGTGGCAGTGGAGATGGACGAAAGACTGCGTGCTCATCCGTGTGCTCGCTCCAATGTGCATCGCTCGAGAGGATGCGGCATTGTACCGGATGGTGCTGGTGTGCACCGGCGGAACGGTAGAAGAACTTTGCATCGCCGGGAGCGGCAGAAGTCTCGTCGCTACGGCTTTTTCTCCTTCCACGACCTACGGCAGTGCATTCCCCGGCGGGTCGAAAAATCCTAACGCTCCTCGAGCTTCCGCCGATCCCGGCTCCCCCGATTACCGCGGCTGGCCTTGGTTGTCGGTCGGCAGCGCTGCGGTCGCGTCAGGATGGCTCGGAGATGCCTCTGAGCAGTTCGGCGAGCCGGGCCTGGAGTGCGAGCATCACCTGCCAGTGGGCGAAGTCGAGTTCGACCGTCTCGTTCCCCGGCCGCATCACGGCCCCTTCCGTGGCCTCACGGAGCACGCCTTGTACGTAGTCGAGCAGTTCCGAAAGTTCGGCCGTTTGGGCGGGGCCCAATCGCTCGGGCAACGGCGGAGGTCCGCCGGGCAGCAGTGGGGAGCGGACCTGCCCCATGTCCTCGATCACGTCCGACTGGTGCGACGCGATCTTCTCCATGCGTTCCCGCATCTGTTTGGCCTGGCCCGCCTGGGCCGAGGGCAGCTTGGCAGCGATCTCGGAGATGCGGCGATCGATGTCGCTGTGCGAGCCGACAAGAAGCAGCGATCGGCCTACCGAGATCATGTCGCCGTCGCGCACGATCCGCACCTGGATGTCTTCACCGTTGACCTTGGTGCCGTTGGTGCTCTCCAGGTCGGTGAGAACGATCTTGTCCTTGTCGTCCTGCAGTTTCAGGTGGTAGCGGCTGATCCGCTCGTCGTTGAGCTGGATCGTGTTCCCCTCCTCGCGGCCGATG